>CALAQT010000390.1 GCA_937888775.1 uncultured Actinomycetes bacterium
GGACGTTTCCGCGCCCCCGCCTGCCGGGGGCGCGGTCATTACTGCACGCTCGGGGCTAGGAGTACAGTTACTATGACCTTGACACTCTGACGGCTGAAATGGACGAACTGGTGGCACTAGAGGAAAAGGTGACTGCCACATTGCTCGGCGGGCACAGTCTCGCATTGCTGCAAGAGAGGCACTAGACCTCGCACAACTGACACACGCAATGCAGAATGGGAGTGGTAACTACTGACTGATTTGACCGAGGAAACTGGCAGCCAACTGGCAGACGCACTCGCCAAGGCGACTGCCGAACGTGACAGGGAGAAACTTATCTCTGCCACACAACCACTGTTAGATGCAATGACAGAGGACGAACGTGACACTGCTGAAAAAGTAGCTACCTATAACCGGATGACAGTTTACGACTATATCCACTGGAAAAGCCGACTGTAATCCGCAACACTATCCACAAAGGAGACTCACATCATGGCAGACACTCCCCCTGTGCGCCCAAACTCGTTCAAGTACGAGAGTGCCGCGCAACCGGTTGTCAAAACCAGCCCTTTTGGCAACCCTGTGCACGATACAGGTGCGGTGGCACCAAAGAGTCCCGGCCCTGATGTGCCTGAGATTGTGCCAGGTAAAGCATTCTTGCCAACGCCTTGCTGCCCGGTCAGGTGCCTTGACCTTTCACACCTGATCGGTCAGCGAGCCTCATGTCACTAGGTTGTGGACTGTCATGCCTGTTAGTTCACTAGATGCCAGTGACAAGGGTGCCGCATCGTGACTGTGCGGTAAGTAAGCGGAAACGGGTGAGCATCGGTTGTGAACTGGTGAGTGCGGGCGCGGATCACGACACACGCGACACACTGACTTAGGTGACATCCGGTGCTCACCTTCCGCTTTGTCGATCACGTTGCGGCTAAGGTCGCATCACTATTGACATAGTGAACCATCCTTGACGTAGTTGTGAACTGATCGCCCCTGAAAGGTCACAAAGGTCACGCCACCTAAGCCCTTCTAAGCCGCTCCGGTGGCACGGTAGGACGATTACCCTTCTGAGGGCGCTGATGTGGTTGACTCACCCGGCGTGGGGGTATGATGAGCCGCCCCGGGCGTCTAGTCCCGGGCCGATCCCTACCCGGCGCTCTGGAAGTGGGAGCCACCCGTGCCCTTCGTCTTTTCCGGTCTACTTGGAAGCTCCATCTTCCTCTATGGCTCCGAGCGCGATGCTGGTGAAGGAGCCAACTGGGGCGGCTCGGGAGTTCTGGTTGGCATTCAGTCGGAGGCGAATCCTTCGCGCACACATTTGTATGCGGTGAGCAACGATCACGTCATCCACACGTGTCCGGTCATTCGCCTCGTCCGAGTCGATGGAGATCCTTACGTCCTGCCGGGCACCGATGCGGACTGGTGTTCGCATCCCGATGGTGACGACATCGCGATACGGTCGCTTGGGGCAGTCGCAAGCCGCGAGTATTGGTGGGTCCCAGATGACCTACTACTATCGCAGGCAGACCTAGACCCAGAGGATCGTCCCTACCAGATCGGTCCCGGTGACGAGTGTCTCATGGTTGGCCGCTACATCAACCGGGAGTTGCGCCAGTTTGATCGTCCGGTAGTGCGGTTCGGCAATCTCGCGATGCTCACCGAGCAGGTCTACCAGGACAACCGCTCTTTCGACCAGGAGAGCTTCCTAGTGGATATGCGTTCCCATGCTGGCTTCAGTGGATCGCCGGTCTTCGTGTAATACGAAACCGAAGGTTGGCGGTACCTGCCGCCACTGGTTGAGGTGCCGGACTCGGGTGACCCCGTGAAGGATGCGAATGACCGCGTCAAGGCGATAGGACAACGAGCCGCTGGGCGCGACACGAGCGGAGTCATGGGCAAGAGGTGGCTGCTTGGTATCGATTGGGGGCATCTGCCGGTATGGGATGACGTCTTCGACGGCAACCAGAAGATCGGCCGGATGCGAGTAAGCACCGGAATGGCCGGGGTTGTACCGGCGTGGAAGCTCCGCGATCTGCTCAACAAGGAGGGCATTTTGATGGCACGGGACAAGGTCGAGAAGCAGTTGTCCGAGAGAGACGAGGGAGCGGCCATCCTCGACGTGAGCAAGGAAGACGAGTTTGGGCAATTCGAAGACTTGACGCGAAAGCTCGTTCAGGTGCCGAAACGCGAGCTTGACGAGAAGCGCAACGAAGAGTCCTAGCGTTGCCCGGTCACCTCCGCATAGGTGAGTGGGCGTCCGCCACGAGCGCGCGAAGCGCGCGAGAGAGGGTCACAAGAACCTCACGAGTGAGACAAACATGCGGGACAGTGACCTAACCTCTCGTGCGATGGTTGCCAAGGTCGGTCACGGTAAGTGATCAACAATACTAGGTCACGCTGGATAGTTGCCCTCATACGTGTGAGATTCGGCATCGGTCACAATCACACTGGTGATGGTCCCGGCGTCCTTGGCAGCAGCACCGTCTAGCGCGTCTTTGCGAAAAAACACATTCGCACTCTCGCCATCGGCAATGTGTTTAGGCAGTTTGTCGCCGCTGCGTCTGGAGGGTTTGCCCACGCACTGACGGCCAGTTGATGTGAGAAAGTGCACGGCCCGTATTTCGACCGGGCGGTGACCATTGTTTACTGCACTGACTTCGATCAGTGTGTGCGTACCTGCGGCTGGATTGGTAGCGTTGGGGTTAGGGATTTGGGCATATTGTTCCTCGAACAGTCGGCACGTCACAATGACCGAGCGTGTGTCTAACTGTTTGTCTCGCTCAGCTGACCGTGTGTCTAGCTGCTTATCTCGCTCAGTGGCGTACAGGTAGCTCCGCCATGAGATAACCAGTGCGAGTGATGCGATTACGAGAGCGATGATTGAGAGGATCATCGGCACAGGTGCTAGCACAGGTGCCGGATGGATCAAAGAACCTCGCACGAGCACCTGATCACAGACCCGAAAAGTGGCAACGTAGTGGCAACATCTAGCGCCGGTTTGGCATCAGTTTGGCATCACAAGGCGCGCAAGTGATCATCCCCGAGAATCCCGCAAAATGCCTGGAAATGCTCACCTACTGAGCACCGCTAGCCGCAGACAGCCGCAGAAGGTCAAAGCGCCTGCTCTCGTCTTGTAATGAAGAGGTTTTCGGTTCGAGTCCGAAGGCGGGCTCTCTGAAAAGCGCTCGATTTGCAGACGTTTTCGCGAGCGCGCTGTCGTAGCCCGAGCAGGGTTCTAAGACTGGGGTCCATGCCCGGGTCCATTCAGGGGGTAGGCGCGGGTCACCCCCAACCCGACTTCAATGCACGTCCCGGCTACGAGTGAGCTACCGGACGCGTGGCCCGATGCATCCACGCTTTCGCTCCGGCGGGACGCATGGGACGCAAGGGACGCGTACGGACGCATCTCGTAGGTATCTCTCCCAAGTACGGCCAGCTACTGCCAGCCCCGCAGTTTCAAGTACCGGCAGCGCCGAGAATCAGCCTGCGGCGACCTTACCGCGCTCGGCGGACCGGCAGAACGCAAAAACCGCGCTCGAAGCGCGGTTCTTGGGACGTCGATGGGGTTGGTCGCCGTGCCCGGGCAGGGGCGACCGCGCCGGGGTGGCGGCGAGGGAGTATCTACGCGGCGCGGCTCGCCCAGTTGGGCGGGGCCGGGGGTCTCGCGGGACGCACGAGCAGCTTGATGCCGCCGACGCCCAGCACACGCCGGGGTTGCGGGATGGGCCGGCCTTGGGCCGCGGCGGCGACGCAGCGGCGGTAGTGCGCCGAGATGGCGTGCTGAATGACGTAGGTCTGCAGGACGGCGAGCTTGGCCTGGTTCAGGCGCTTGTAGTAGTTCTTGTCCTTGAACAGGTTGAAGCGGGTCGTCGAGTTGCAGGCAGTAGACCTCGCGGAAGCCGTCGGCGTGCCATTCCGGATAGCCCTCAATCTCAAAGCGCATCTTCTGGTGCTTGCGGTAGTTGCGCTGGGTGTCCGCGCCTTGTCCGTAAGAGACGTCGTGGGACTGGTCGATGTAGCCTGACCCGCGCACCGCCGTGCGGTAATCCGCTCCCTTGAACGCTCCGTCGGACGGGCGACGCCTGGATGCTTGGCGTCGAGGCCGAGGTATGGGACGACCTGCTGACGCATCTCTGTGCGCCAGAGCTCCGCGGCCATCGGAAGCTCTGACGTCGGAAGGGGTGCGACGGCGACAGCCAGAGCCTCGCGCCGGCTGTTGACGATGGTGACCGCGATGTACCCGTGGCCGGTCTTGGACTCCGGAAGGTTCGCGCCGAAGGAGCTGCCGCCCTCGAACTTGGGCGTGACGGACTTCGGGTTGGTGACCTTCCTGGGCGTGGTCTGCTTGGCGTTCCGGGTCCGTTTGGCATAGATGCGGGCGGTGTAGACGGATTTCATCGTCGTCCCGTCCGGGCCCGCCACCCGTGACTCCTCGCGGAACTCGGGGAACTCGATGAGCTTGTCCTGCACGATTTGGCGCAGGCACTGCTCCCATAACTCGACCGAGACGGCCTCCGTCATCCGCTTTTGCCGGTGGCGGGACATCGTGGACTTCGACGACGCGGCCTAGGCCGACTACCGTCCGCCTTGAGGAACGTTCACGGCGTGCGTGTGGTCGCCGGTTTGTACGGGCTGCGTTTAGGACTTTGCCCCGATGGCAGGGCTCGCGTGGGCGCGCACACTTGACGGACAATGAGCACAGTGGCGGGGGCTCGCCCGATAATCGAGGTGATGGCCACGAAGCGCGCGCATTGTGATCCCAGGCGGTGCCGGCGATCGCTATTGGTCGTTCGAGCAGCAATTCTGGCGCTGCTGGTACTTCCGGGAGCCACGCTCACGCTCGGGGTCGGGGCAGCTCGTGGATTCGCTGGTCCTCTCAGAAATCGCGTGCAGGATCGCTCGCCCGCTCCCGTTAAGCCTCGCCCGGCGCATCATCACGCGCTCAAGGTGCGGAGGTACATCATCGGCGGCACGACAGCTCCAGCAGGCAGCCTCCCGTGGTTGGCATACGTTTATGACGATTTCGGCAACGGTAGTGGGGAGAGTTGTAGCGGCACCGTCGTGTCGTCAGACGTCGTTCTGACCGCTGGCCATTGCGCGGAGGACATCACGACCGGAGTAGTCAATCTGCCTGGCGGTTATGCCTTGTTCACGGGCCGTTTGGACTGGTCCGATCCGTCGAGTGGCCAGGTCTCGACCGTCTCGCAGGTGATCGTCTATCCGGGATACAACCGGACAACAGACCAGGGAGATGCCGCGCTGTTGGTGCTGAGCACGCCGACGACGGCCCCGCCGATACGGCTGGCCACGGGTAGCGATATCGGACTCCTCGCAGCGGGAACTACCGGGCTTATCGCCGGGTGGGGCGAGACAGTTGGCGGTGATGCGACCAGCCTCCCGACCGCGCTCCAATATGCGACGACTGTTGTTCAGAGTCAGAGCTACTGCAGCCAACACTTGTCTCCGGTGCCGTTTGACCCTGGAACACAGTTCTGCGCCATCAACGCGCCTTACTTCGACACAAGCATCTGTTTTGGTGATAGCGGAGGACCGCTGGTAGCCAACGATTTTCTTGGCGACACCGGTACGCCGACCGAAGTGGGCATCAGCACCGAGGTGTTGAATAACTGCGACACCACGCTCCCCGACATCTTCACCCGCGTCGATGCAATCTCTTCTTGGGCGGCTGGAGTGATCGCAGCCGTTGCTCCAGCCCCGACACCGCCACCCACGCCGACGCCAACGCCTACACCGACGCCAACGCCTACACCGACGCCGACACCTACACCGACGCCAACACCTACACCGACGCCGACGCCGACACCTACGCCACCAGCCCCTGCGCCCACCCCGACTCCGGCCTCTCCACCCACGGCATCGGCGGCGCCGCCCTCAGGAATGTATGGCGGCTCGACGGGACAAGGCTGGCCGATCTCGCTACGCGTCGGAACCAGCCAGCGAAACATCACCTTTGCGAGATTTAGCTACGGACAAGTCTGCCAAGTGCGCCATCACCGTCTCGCGTACTCGTATACGCCTATTAGTCAGAACCACGGCTCGTGGCAACTGAAGGAGAAGCACGGCCTCGGCTTCAGCGAACGCTTCAAGGACGGCACCGGCGCGCGCTACCAGATGAGCGGGACCTTCACCCCGTCCGGTCGCGCGTCCGGGACCTTGCAAGTCGTATGGCGGACCTCTCGGTACGGAACCTGCAACAGCGGGACAGTCCGGTGGCAGGCTCAACACCAAGGCTGACGAAAGGGATCGCAGCCTAGCGGTCCTGACCAGTTCGCGTAAGTAGCTGGTTACTCTTGGCCGCCCGCCGGTCCAGCCCGGCCGCGGCGTATATCGCGAGTCCCGGAGTCGGGCGGAATCAGCACCTGCACGTGCTGGCTGGTTAGCGATCACCTCGTCCATATGCTGCTCATTCCAATACTGCGAGTCCGCGATCGCGGTCTCGGGCCGGCCGGCCACCCCAGCCCGCTCAAGCTCGGTGATCGTCGCGGTGACCATCGGAGCCAGCTGTGACCAGTCCACGGTGCTGTTGGTGATCTCGGCGGCGAGCACGATCTGCCCTTCGTCGACGACGGCCTGGGCGTTGTAGCCCTGCACGTAGGTGTCGGTGGCCTTGATCTGTTTGCTGTCGGGGTCGGTCAGGTTCACCTTCCCGTCGGGGATCTCGGGTGGCGTGTAGGGCTTCGGTGGTCCGCCGAACCGCCGGCCGTCCTTCATCCGCCCACGGGCCCGATACTCCTCATACGCCTCGTTCCCACGGCGCTCGGCATCGAGATCTTCCTCCAGCCGCTCGCCCGCGAGCCCCAGCCGCTCGGTGCGCGAGCGTGAGATCGGATCCGGGTCTTGCCAGCGGCGCTGCTCGAGCTGGCGCTTGGCGTCGCGCAGCCACCCCTCCCGACCCTGAACGCGGCCGACGATCCGCTCGGCATCGAACTCAAACCCAGCGTCGGATGCCTCCGCATCTGCAGACGGCTCTGGGGCGTCAGCTTCCTGGCCCTGGCGCTTGTGCTTGGCAAAGAACTCGCGTCGACCCTCCGCCGTGCGCAGCTGCTCGGGCAGCTCATCGCCACGCGCATCGCCATACAACTCATCCTCAGCCTCGTCAGTCGACCTGGCCTCGGCGAGGATCTCCCGCGCAATCTGCTCAAAGCGACGGTTAGCCTCACGACTAGCGTTGCCCGCCAGACGAGTCCCATCGATCGCGACCACCCCCGGTTTCACCAGCCCAGCCCCATCACGCAGCCTCAGCACCTCACCAAACAAGTCCGCCAACGCCGCCTCGTGACGCACGACGAACCTCGCGACCGTCGCATGATCAGGCACCAGATTGCCCGTGATCACCCGATAGGCCACATCCTGGCGACAATGACCCTCGATCGCCCGCGATGACCGTTGCTCGGTCGCGTACGCGTACATCAACAGCGTCACCACCATCGACGGCTCATACGCCGCCCGACCGTGACCGTCCTCGCGATACGCCGCATAGAACGCCGCCAGCTCAAGCTGCTCCACCGTCTGGATCACAAACCACGCCAAGTGATCCTCCGCCAACCAATCCCGCAACGACGGCGCCATCAAATACGCCTGCTCCCGACGGCATTCAAGAAAGTTCTGGGCCATCCCGGAATTCAATTAAACGCGCCGGACGGCACCCTTTGTGCGACAGCCTCACGCGAAGGGAGTGGCAACCGACCTGGACGTCGATACGGCTCGGTTTCGATCGTTGCGGCAGCCTCATCATGAGACAATGGACTCATGATTGCGGTACGCCCGTCAAGGAGGCCGCGGCTCGCTGGTAGGCTTCGGCGGTGGCTGTGCACGACTGCTGTCGCGTTGCTCAGCGTCGCCGCGGTGGCGATGGCCTCTCCATTAGCGGAGGCCCGTCGAGGTCCCCGGCCAACCCTCGCCTGCGACGGGTCGGCCGCCGCTCATCTGAGGCACATCGTTGCCCCTCGCAATTGCGACATCCTCTACCCGAACCTGCCGCTGCTCGGAGGCGTCCAGCTTCAGCGTCTGCACTGGTCGCATTGGGGTTCCCGCACCGCTACGTCAGTCGGGATCTCGCACGGGTTCCACGCCGGGCCATCGTGGACTATCGACGTTCGCGTTTGGCGCCTCAGGCAATCCTCCTGCACCGGTGGCTCGTGGTATACGAGGCTCAGCGTGCCTCGATCTTGCAGTTGGCGCGAAGTCTCGGCGTTTGCAGTAAGCGTCTGTCCTG
>CALAQT010000391.1 GCA_937888775.1 uncultured Actinomycetes bacterium
AGCAGCTGATCGAGTACGAGCGCGCGGCGGCGATCCAGCGGAGGATCGTCTGGCGACTCGGCCGTCGGTGCAGCTTCAGCGAATTGCGCGACGCGCCGCCGGCCGCGGTGCTCGCCCGTCAGGCCCCGGCGCTGCTGGCGTCCTTCGATCTGTCGGCGACCAGGGCGAGCGCGCTGGTCAAAGCCGCGCGTGAGGTGGCCACGGGTCGCGTTGACCTCAGCGATCCGCAGCACGAGTCGGGCTGGCGGCGCCTCCGGGCGATCCGAGGCATCGGGAGCTGGACCGTGCAGACGCTGGCGCTCACCGGCCAGGGCCGGCTTGATCAGCTGCCGGCCGGCGATCTTGGCTACCTGAAGCTCGTCGGCCGTCTGCGCACCGGCAACCCGTCCGCGCGGGCGACCGAGGAGGAGGTGGCCGAGTTCTTTGCGCCGTATGCGCCCTGGACCGGCCTGGCCGGGCTCCACGCCCTCATGCCGTGATTCAGAGATTGCGCGCCCGCCACTCGCGAGATCTGCTTGCGGAATTCCGATCACCCGACCGGGACTCCGGGTCGGTTACGGCTGAGCCGTCTGCGGCAAGATCGATCGCCACACGTCGCCGGGCCTGCCCTTCCGGGGTGATGCTCAGCCCGTATAAACGGGGGAGGTCACGAGTTGGGACCCGCATGGCGTGATCCGCGGAACGCCCCCACCGGTCAGCGAAACCCGCAGGGCTCCGGTGCCGCCGGGCGGCACCGATTCCAGCGCCGTCGCTCGGACGCAGCGGTGGGCGCCCGCGTACTCGCTGTTGGTCACGAAGCTGAGGCCGAAGCGCGCACTGGAGCTCGGCGCCAGCAGCACCCGACTCGGCGGACTCATCGTGTCAGGGAAGAAGCCGCCGCCCCGCTTCAGGCGCGTGGCGATCGTGTGCCCAGCGGCGTTGAGCAGGCGCGCGCCGGGGTATCCCCGCAATGTGCACATCGGCCCGGAGGCGTTGCGCAGCGCGAACGTCACCTCCAGATGGCCGGTCGCCCCCTGGGTACCCACGACCGTGAGTCGCAGCCTCGCGCTGGCGCAGGGCAACGGCACCGGCTGCGGCGAGGGGGCTGCTGCGTGCGGTGAGGCGGCGCGGTGGGTCCCGGCCGTCGTCGACGACGACGGCGGGGGCTGCGAGCTGCCGCAAGCGCCGATCGCCAGCGCGCCGAGCACCGCGAAGGCCGTCTGGACCGATCTGGCAAGCCGGGGGGAATAGTTCTGCATCGGTGCGCCTCGCCCACACATCGTAGGGTCGTCGTCAGCGGGTGGGATGTGGGCGCAGATAGGCGACGACGTCGCGCGCCAGGTCATACGCGTCGGGAGAGCCCAGGCCGGTGGCCGGATCCCAGCTGGAGACGATCCACGGCGCGACGATCCTAGTGCAGAGTTCTCGGACTAACCGGCGGCCAGGGCGCGCTGCCCACCAAGCCCGCAGCTCTACAGGCCCTGCCCCGCCAGCAGCTCGTTGGTGGAGGCATCTGCGAAAGCCGACTGGCTGGAGATCAGGTGATTGCTCAGCATCCACTCGCCGTAGGCGTTCCACTGAGCCGAATCCTGCCAACCCCACGGCTCGCCGGCCTTGGTGGGGAAGAACGCCGGCAGCGTCGCCCCCACGCTGGCCAGCTGGAGCTTGGAGTCCAGCGAGGGATTCGCGCTGAGCAGCGCGTTGACCCCGGCCTGGGGGTTGTTACGCACCGACTCGTATCCGCGCGCCAGCGCCTGCACGAAGCGGCGCAGCACGTTGGTCCGGTTGGCGATCTCGCTCTCGCGCGCCACCAGCACGAGCTCGTTGTAGGGCGGCACCCCAGCGTCGTTGACGCGGATCACGTGGGGATGCTTGCCGTCCTGGGTGAGCTGAATCGCCTCATAGTTCCAGTAGGCACCGAGCGTGGCGTCGACCCGTCCGGAGATCATCGCGGGCACCAGGTTGGCGCCGACGTTAATCTCCTTAACCGAGCTGGCCGGGACGTGGGCGCGCGCCAGGATCGTGTCAAGATAGGCGTGCTGGTAGGGGATGCCGGCGTCGCCAACGCGCTTGCCGCGCAGGTCGGCCGGACTGGTGATGTGCTTATAGCCCAGCGAGACGATCGAGGTCAGCGGCTGCTGGACGATCGCTCCGATCGCCGCCAGCCCCGCACCCTTGTCACGGGCCAGCATCACCTCGGGCTCGTAGGAGATGGCAACGTCGACCTTGCCCGCGGCCAGCAGCTGGAGCGGCGTGGCGGGATCGGTTGGCACCTGGATCTGCACGCTCAACCCGGCCCGGGTGAAGTCCCCCTCCTGGATCGCCCGGTAGAGCCCGACGTGGTCGGCGTTGGGAAACCAGTCGAGCATCACCGTAAGCGACTGGGAGCCACCCGCGGTTGCCAGCCGATCCTTCTTCTCACCACAGGCCGCGAGCCCGAGCGTCAGGGCCACAGCGCCGGCGATCAGTGCCAGGGTTCGTCTCATCGGTCGATCTCTCCGGTTGGTTGGTAGGCCCACGGCAGCACGCGCCGCTCGGCCAGGGTTAGCAGGGCGAACAGCGCGATCGCGAACACGGACAGGATCACGATCGCGGCCCAGGCGCGCGCCATCAGCAGCTGCGGCTCTGAGATCAGGAACAGATAGCCCAGCCCGGCGTTGGCGCCCGACCCCTCGGCGAACACGGCGCCGATCACCGCGAACACGACCGCGATCTTCACCCCCGTGAACAGCCCCGGCAGCGCGGCCGGGAGCTCGACGTGGCGGAAGGTCCGCAGCCGCGTGGCATCGAAGGTTCGCATCAGCTTGAGCAGACCAGGATCGACTGCGGCCAAGCCGGCCAGGGTGGTCACCACGATCGAGAAGAACGACACCAGAGCGATCACGATCAGCTTGGGCAGGATCCCGAAGCCCAGCCATAGGATCAGCAGCGGCGCGAGCATCGGGATCGGGATCGTCTGCGACGCCACCAGCAGCGGGTACACCGTGCGCCGCAGCGTGAGCGAGAAGTGGATCGCGATTGCGGACACCAGCCCCGCCGCCGCCGCCACCAATATCCCGAGCAGCACCTCCTCGGCCGTGACCAGGAAGTTGCTCCACAGCAGCGAGCGATCGCTGTAGAGCGATTGGGCGATTGAGTGCGGCGCGGGCAGGATCAGCGAATCGGCGCCGCCGAGGTCCACATAAAGCTCCCACACGCCCAGCAGCGCGCCCAGCAGCAGCCACGCGCGCCAGCCCGGCAACCGGACGTTGCGCCAGAGCAGTGGCCCGGCGAGCCTCACGCCCTCATCCCGAGCGCGTCGTAGACTAGCTCGCGCAGCGCGATCACCACCGGATCGGTCCGCCGCCGCGGTCGCTTCACTGCGACCGCCACCTCCGCCACCGAGCGGCCCGGGCGCGGCGACATGACGACGACGCGGTCACCGAGCATCACCGCCTCCTCCACGTCGTGGGTCACGAACACGACGGTGCGTGGCTCTGAGGCCAGCACCGAGACGAGCCAGCCCTGCATCTCGGCGCGCGTGATCGCGTCCAGGGCGGCGAACGGCTCGTCGAGCGCCAGCACCGGTTTGCCGGCCAGGAGCGAGCGCAGGAACGAGATCCGCTGGCGCATTCCGCCCGACAGCTGTGCCGGGCGCGCGGCCTCGAACCCGCTCAGCCCGAACCGTGTCAGCCAGGGCGCCGCCGCGGCGCGCGCTTCGGCGCGTGAGATTCCGCGCGCCACCAGGGCCAGTGCCGCGTTGTCGGTCGTACTCAGCCACGGCAGCAGCAGGTCGCGCTGGGGCATCAGCGCCGCGGGCGCACAGCGCACCGTGCCGGCATCGGGCGCCTGCAGGCCGCAGATCAACTCGAGCAGAGTCGACTTGCCACACCCGCTCGGGCCAACGACGGCGACGATCTCGCCAGGCCTGGCGAGGAGCGACATTCCCGCCAGGGCCTCGACGGTCCCGTGCCGGGTGACGAACGCGCGGCTCACGAACTCCACATTCACCCCGTCGGCGCCGTGAAGATCGCGAGGCTCCTTCACGGGAGCCTCGATCATTGCTCTGACTGCTCCCTCCGCGGGCATTACCCCACAGGTTCGAAGGGTCAGCGCCGGGTCGCGTGCTTGTGCGTGGGCGCTATCTCAGCCGGCCTTCCCGCCAGCCCCCCTGGGTTTTCAGGTACCGGTTCTGATCCTACCGCCTATTGCCCGCGGACCGGTCGGTAACGTCCCGGCCTATGAAAGGCGTTCTGGTCTCACCGCTGCGGTGCTTCGCCGCGGCAATGCTCGCCGGGCTGTCGCTGGGAGCGTTGGCATCCAGCGCCTCGGCCGCGCGCACACTCAGCCCTCGGATCGGTTTCGGGATGGGCCTGATCCCGCTCCAGGGCCGCCAGGAGCTGGCGATCTCGCCGAGCATCCCGGTCGTCTACCACGGTGGCTCGGTGATGCGCAACGTGACCGTGCACACGATCTTCTGGGCTCCGGCCGGCTACGCCTTCACCGGGGCGCCGAGCGCCGGCACGCTGGGCTATGAGGCGTTGTTGCAGCAGTTCTTCACCGACTCGGCCCACGACTCGGGCACCGCCGGCAACGTCTTCTCGGTTCTGGGTCAGTACGCCGACGGCCACGGTGCCGGCGAGTATGGGATCTCGTATCGCGCTGGCGCCGACTCGATCGACGCCACCGACCCCTACCCGACCGCCGGGCATCGGTGCAGCTCGCCCTCCGGAGTGACGGTGTGCGTCACCGACCTCGAGCTCCAGCAGGAGATCGACCACTTGATCCAGACCCGCGATCGCGGTGCCCGCGGCCTGCGCAACATCTGGTTCGTGTTCCTGCCGCCGGACGTGGACACCTGTCTTGCGGTCGCCGAGTGCGCAACCAACTCCTACGCGGGGTATCACTCCGAGTTCGATCTGGGTCACGGCCCGACGATCTACGTCGCGGTTCCCGATCCCCTGATCGAGGCGACGCCGTCCCCGGGAAGCGATCCGCGGGGCAACCCGGAGGCCGAATCCTCGATCGACACCGTGGCCCATGAGACGGTTGAGGCGATCACCGATCCCGTCGGCACCGGCTGGATGGACCCCAACGGCGGCGAGGTTGGCGACAAGTGCGAGAACGGCTCACAGCCGGGCGGCCCCCTCGGCTACGCCCCCGACGGCTCGCCTTACAACCAGGTGATCAACGGACACGAATACCTGCTGCAGATGATGTGGGACAACTCGGTCAGCGGATGCGTGCAGCGCACCACTGTCGACACCTCGCCGCTGCCGTTGCCGACCGTCGAGGAGACCCAGTTCAGCGCCTCGCTGCGCGGCAACATCGGCAGCGCGCGCAGCGGTGTCAAGGTCCGGGCCGGGCTGTTGCGGGCCGGCCAGCTGGTCGCCCTGGCGAGCGCCCGGACGCGCGCCGGCGGCGCCTGGGGCCCGGTGGCACTGAGAGCCGCCGACGGCGCTTTGCACGCGGTCGGAGACGACCGCGACGAGCTCCTGATCGAGTACGGCGCAAGGGGTCCCCTCCCCGAGCTGATCGACACCGGCAACGGCGGCGACCCGTTCACCGAGGCGGGCTATACGGGCTGGTTCGATCTCGACAACGGCTACGCGGTCAGTTCCAGCGGCCACGGCGGGACGGTCGCGCTCGGACCGTGCGGCCAGACCGGCGTGCTGAGCCTGGCCGTCGGCGCCACGCTGACGCAACCGCCGGCGCAGTTGTGCTCGACTGAGGGTGACGTGGCGGTCGTGCGCACCCGCGCCCTGGGCCCGAGGACCGTGGTGCACCTCTCAAGCGAGGACAACCGGGCGCTGAACCCCCGCGACTTCAGCGGCGCGCTGGTCAAGCTGACCGTATCGCTGGGCGAGCCGGGCGCCGTCTCGGCCCTGGGCAACGGCCGGCTCGACCTGGCGCCCACCGGCTTTCCGCTCTGCGACGCGTACCTGCGCATCCACACCGTTCGCTGCTCGGGGCTGGTGCCGGGCGCCGGCTACAGCCTGACGCGCCGCCGTGGCCATGCCCGCGTTCGCGCCCGCGCCAACGCCGACGGCGTGCTCAGCGTGACCCGGCTACCGGGCCCGGTCGGGCTCACCGGCGGCGACGTGCTGGCGCTCGCCAATGGCGCCGCGCGCACGCTGAGCACTCTGCACGTCGCCCACCTGCGGGTGGCCGTCTTCGGCCAGCAGACGCAGATCTCCGCGGGTGTCTGCCAGCCGGGCGACTACTACGGCACAGCCCCGACGACGCCCCCGAGCAGCCCGGCTGTCGGCGCGCCGGGGTACGGCGGCACCGGCACGATCTGCCCCGCGGACGGCCGGGCCGGCGGACTGTCGACGGCGACGATCGCCCAGACTGACGACTTCAGCGGCGGTCAGACCGAGCTTCAGGTCCCGAACCTCCAGACGACGTCCCCGATCGCCGACGAGACCCTCTACGGGGCGTTCATTGCGTCAGCCCAGAGCGGACTGCCGGGTCCACACGGTTCGATTGTGGCGACTGGCGTCCCGGTCTCGCTGACGATCACTGGGGCCGCGTCCCGGCGGGTGGTGTTCCACGCCGCAAACGTCGACACCGCACGTGGCGTCGCGGTGCCCGCGCTGACGCCTGGCGCCTACCGCGCCGGGTGGGTCCTCACCGATGCCAACGGCGATACGCGCACGGTCCAGACCCGGTTCTTCGACGAGGGCTAGTCCGAAGTTACCTGGCCTAGCACTGATCTGAGGGCCGCGATCCCTTGTGGTTGTTG
>CALAQT010000392.1 GCA_937888775.1 uncultured Actinomycetes bacterium
CAACCTCGTCAACCTCTTCACGCCGGTCACCGAAGAAGCCATCAAGAAGTTCAGCAGCTAACCGAGAACGCGGCGCTCGCACGCCTCCCGGCCGCTCGACTACCCGGACCCGGCCGGCGAGGCGGGACGCTTGTCATCCTCGCCTGCGTCAGACCGGACGCCCACCTCGCCTGATTGCCCTTTCACGACATCTCAGCCCCCTCGCCGCTTGCAATCGATCGCAACAGGCTTTCTCTCGCGCCGGATCCAACAGCGCAACGCGGGGCCCTGCATTCGTTCGGCGGCGAGCGTCTGGCCGGGCACAGGCAGAGCCTTGCTTTGCGCGGACACCAGGTGATGTCGTCTTGGCGCAACTCGGTCGCCGCCCATGGGGCAGGCTCCCTACCGCTATTGCTTGAGGGTGGCCTCGATCTCGGAAGTGAGCAGATACAGATCCAACGGATCGGGCTCGTGGGGCTCGAAGGGATGGAAGCCAAGCCGCTCCCACCAAGCGCGGGCGGCGGCATTCAGCGCGGTGACAACCACTGCGCGGCAGGCTGCCTTCTCGTTTAGCTCGACTGCCGTGGCAAGGACGTGTGCGGCCAAGGCGGTACCGATACCGCGGTTGGCGTATCGGCGGTCGACGGCCAGTCGGCCAAGCAGGAGGGCAGGGACCGGATCTGGAGCTCCCTTGGCGACGATTTCGGGGGCGGCCGACCGATCGATGCCTGTCATCGCGACGCTCGCGTACGCGACGACGACGTTGTCGGCATCGGCGATGACCCAGGTCGCGGCGGTGTCGCGGCGTCGGTTCTGGCCGGCGTACCGGCGCAGCCATTCGTCGAGGACCGGTTCGCCGCTGTCGAATTGCGCGCGGTCGTGTCGGCGCTGGTCGAGCAGTGTCGGCCGGCGAAGCTCAGTCAAGCCAACTGAACTTCCGCTTGCGTCGCATCGTCCTGCGGAGCCGGTCGTTGACGTCCGCTGGGCGCTCGAGCGCTTCAGTGAACGCGACCGACGCCTCAGGAGAAAGGCGAATGCTCGAGCGTTCGGCCAGGACCTCCTCGGCCTTGGACGCCGCGGCCTGGACAACGAACGCCGAGACGTTCAGGTGCGACGCCGCAGCCGCGCGTTCGAGCAGAGCCTTGTCGGCAGGGCCGACTCGGATCTGAAGCCGTTCTTCCTTGATCGTTGACATGTACTCACAATGGCAGTACAGCATCGGATTGTCAAGCCATCTCCCAAAGGAGGAGACCATGGAATCCGTCCTGCTCGGGTTAGGAGCGACAGGGTCCGCCCGGGCGGCGCGGGCGGCTAGAGGACGAACGGAACGAGCATCTTCGTGCTGGTTCGGTACGCCGGATACGTCGTGGGGAATGTTGCGGTGAGGTTCTTCTCCTCCACCAATGCGCAGTAGTAGAAGTACCCACCCAGGATCGCGACGATGGTCAGGCCGATCAGGTTGGTCACGAGTGCGGTCCCGAGCAGCCCGGCCAGGAGTCCGGAGTAGATCGGGTGGCGGACGAATCGGTAGGGGCCGGAGGTAACGAGCGCCGGCTTGGCCTTCTGGGTCATAGGCATCCCCCAGTTGCGCCCGAGATGGACGCGAGCCCAGATCGCGAGCGCGATCCCGGACGCGAACACGACGGCTCCGATCGCTCCGAGGACCGGGCTGTGGACGGCCAGGCTCCCGCCGCGGAAGACGCGGACGAGGAGGAGGACCGACAGGGCGGTCACGCCATTCAGGGGGATCCCACGCCTGCTACCTCTGCCCTCCTTCACGCCCAAGGCGGACGCGAACCAGCAGACCCAGAAGATGATCCAGGCGATGGCGATGGCGGTTTTGAGCGCGTGCATGTCGTTCGACGAGCATGGGGTGGTGGGCGGATGCCCACCAGCCTACGGCTCCAACTAAACGCTGTCAGCGACTCTGGGATGGTTCTGCGCCGTCCACCCACAGGTGTACGGGAGCGGCACCGCCTGTCCACAACTCTCTTCTTGTCATCGCGAAAAGATGCGCACGAGCGATACTCCCATGAGGTGGACCGGGTTTGACAGTCGGCGATCAGCTCGGTTTGTAGGAATCCACGAAGCTTTCGGCGAGCGCGTTGTCCAGCGCATCGCCGACGGTGCCGATCGAGGCGAGCACCAGGTGATCGTCCAGGGTCTGGGTGTAGTCGATGCTGGTGCTGCGAGCCGGCGTCTGAGTGATGCACCAGCTCAACGTCAGCGCCGGGGGGTGATCACGCGGCGCGGCGGTCGGCGGTGGCGGGCTGTGGGACGGCGTTGAGCTTCCCGACGAGGATCAACTTGCCGGTGTCGAGGATGAGCGCGCCGCCGTAGCGCTCGAGCGCGGCGCGGCCGGCGAGCGGCCCGCTGAGCAGCGCCACCTTGGCGAGCGTCTCGGCCTCGAGCGCGGTCGGCGCTAGCGCGGTGGCTTGGATCACGCCGATCCACGCCGGCGCTCCGCGGGCACGCGCGGCGGCGCTCCGGGAAGCGCGTCGGCGAGCGGAGCGGGCGTGATTCCGACCCGTGAGGTGGCATAGCCCGCCTGTTCGAGATCTGGGAGAACTGTCGGATCGACCAGGCCGTTACTGAGTCGGGCGGCGTGCAGCGCGGCCTGGACGCCTTGGAGCAGCGTCTCGGAGACCCGAACCGGCTCGCCGGGGTGGGCGTTGAGGCAATTCAGCTCGCTGCCGTGCTCGAAGCGGGTGAGCGCTCGATGGATCGCGTGCAGGCGGTGTTGGACTCGCCCGGTGATCAGCTGTATCGCAAGCTCGGATGGCATCGCGGAGCTGACCAGTACGCGCACGCGTGTGCCGAACAACTCGAAGCTGTGCTCGTACTCGGTTGCGGACATGGTCAGGAGGTGCGGGTCGTGACAGGGGTGAGCGTCGTCGCTGGGTGGCTTGCGGTGGTGCTCGCGGTGTGGAGGGTGCTGGTGGCGTTGACGGTCGCGACGCGGTTGCTGAGCGCGTTGATGTAGAGCACTGAGAACGGGAGCCAGGCGGCGACGATCGCCGCGATCCCGAGGCTCAGCACGGTGCGATACAGCGAGGGTCGCCGCCGTGCGGCTTGCGTCGTAGGTTTCGGTGGGGTTTGGTCAGTCATAGTTTTCGTGCTCATTCATCGGGGAGGGGTCTCGCAGCTCGCGCTGGGTGCGCGGGGGTGGCTGCCTGGGTCAGGGTCGCGGCTGAAACCGTGGGTGGGTGGGTGTGCGTCAGCACTCCGGCAGTGCACACCGCGCCGAGGAACAGCGCCGTCACGATGGCTGCGATCTTGATCCGGACCTCTTCGGTCATGGCGAAGATGCTCGTCGAGGACGGTGAGACGCCGGTAAGAGGCAGGTCAGGGTTCTCTTGCTTGCCCGGCCCCTGAGGCCACTACGCGGGGCTAGCCTGCTGATCGCCAGCTGACCCACGCGACGTGGTCATCTGTGACGGGCAGCTGCGCCGCTCGCCAAACGCCCGCTTGCCCGTCCGGCCACAGCATCGGTCCTTGGAGCCGGCGTGGGTCGTAGTCCAGCGCGTTGCCGAGCGCTTGGCGAGCGCCTCTTTGCTTGACCACAACGCGATGAAATACTCGTGTGGATTGCTCAGGCTCCACCACTCGACGGTCTCCGCCGGGGTACAGATCGACGCTGCGAAGGCAGGATCGCACCGCTCGATCCGCTCGATGTCGATTCCCGCCTGGCCGCTATGCCAGGAGACGCGCGCGTAGGGGTAGCGGTATGAGCGCGTCACAGACGGCGTCCCCGTCGCGTCTGTCAGGGCACGGGCCGCTGCTCGGAGCGCGGGTTCGTCGAGACCGGCCGAGCGGGCATCAAGCAACCGGACTTCCGGACCGCCTTGCGGAACGGCCACCCGGACGCCGTCGTTGTGCATCAGGCGGCGAACACGGGCGCGCCGTGCCAGCGGGTCTGTGCGGGCAGCTCCTCGCCGCGCATCACGACCGAACGGCCCCCGACGCTGCAGTGTGCGCCGATGGTCGTGTCTGGCAGCATCGCGGCCGCCGGGCCGAGGGTGGCTCCCGGGCCGAGCTTGGCCGGGCCGATCCGCATCAGGCGGTCGTGGAACAGGTGCGTCTCGACGACGCCGTTGCGGTTGACCACGCATCCGTCACCCAGCTCAGCGATGTCGAACTCGGTCACGGTGAGCGCCTCGAACCAGACATCACGCCCGACGGTCGCTCCCATCATCCGCAGGTAGGCGGACAGGACCGGGGTCGCGACTGCGGAGCGGAGGAGCCATGCTCCTGCGAGCTGCTCCTGGCAGGTGTTGACGATCTCGTCGCGCCAGACAAAGAACGAATACAGCGGGTGTTCACCGGCACGGTAGCGCCCCATCAGCGCCCACTTGATCGCGATCGTGATCAGCGTCGCGGTCACGCCTGCGCCCACGAGGATGAAGGGAGCGGCGACGACCATCGGCCAAAGCCCGCCGGCGGTGCCGATTGAGCTGAGGCCCAGGAACACCGATCCGGCAAGCATCGTGGAGACCGTGGCCGGCAGCAGGATTCGGATCAGCTCCATCGCGGCGCGCGCGACGAGCAGGCGCCGGGGCGGGTGGGTCGTGCGAGCGGGATCGAACTTGTCGGCGACCCGGGGAAGCTCGAGCGCCGGTGAACCGAACCAGGACGTTCCGTTGGTGCTTGTCGGCGGAGCCGTGGTGAGCACGCCCACGAGGCTGTCGTCGCCGAGGCGGGTGGAGGCCTCGAGGATCGCGCCGTTGCCGAGGAAGCTGCGGTTGCCGACCTCGATCGGCGCGACGTACAGCCAGCCGCCGCGTGCCTTCGCTCCGGCGAGCACGACGTCGTCGGTGGCAAAGCTCTCCTCACCGAAGCGAGTGAGGCGGTTGAGGCCGACCGCGGTCGAGATCTCGGTGCGCTTGCCGATTTGGATGCCGGCCAGTCGCAGCCACGGCCGCGTGTAGAGGCTCGAGTAGAGCGGGAACAGCACGCCTCGGGCCTGGTTTATCAGCGACTCGCTGAACCAAAGCACCCAGCCAACGATCCCGTCGTCCCGATGCCAGCCGGCCTTCACCAGCGGCGAGGGGATACGCACCGCGAGCGCGATCAGGACCGCATACGCGAACACGAAGCTCAGAGCCAGCAGCGGCGCGATCATCACGATCGTTGCGGCCTCCGACGCGATGCTGACGTTGCTCGGAGCAAACGCCGCCACCAGCAGGATGCCCGGCACGGACGCAAGCAGCGGCACGACACCCTGCAGCGCCAGACCAGCCGCGTACGTGGCCTTCAGGCGCCGGCGCAGGGGCCTCGCCGGAGCGTCCGCCTCGGGCCAGCCATCGCCGGCCTGGCCGATCTGCCTGCCGGGCGTGCCAGCCCAGCGCTGCCCAGCTGGCACGTGACCGCTGATCACGGTCCCGGCCTCGACCTCGGCCCCGGTCCCGATCGACGCTCCCGGCATCAGCACCGCGCGGGTACCCACGCGGGCGTCGGGACCGATCCGCAGCTCGTCGATCACAAGCTCCTGGCCGTCGATCCACCATCCGTGCAGGTCCACATCGGGCTCGAGCGTGGCCCGCTCGCCGATCCTGACCAGGCTGGTGGGTGGCGGCAGCGTCCCCAACCGCGCACCCTCGCCGACCGAATGACCCATGATCCGCGCGTACCGCGCCGCCCATGGCGTCCCGGCAAGGGACTCGAGATGAGCGATCTCGGCCAGCCGCTCCACGAACCAGACGCGTGAAGTGACCCAGCTCCCGCGCGGATAGCGCCCGGGCTTAAGATCAGCGAGCAGGACCCGCCGCGCCGCGAGCACGATCCCGAAGCGGCCCGGGGCGCTCGTGAACACCAGCCAGCCGAGGATCAGCCAAGCCCAGCCGACCTGTGGGCCGACGTGAGAGATGCGATCGAAAGCGAGGATCCCCAGCAGCCATTGCGGCGCGCCCAGCGCGACCAGCTCGAGCGCCCCGGCTGCCCGGATCGCGCCCCAGCGGCGGCTCTCGAGCCCGCGCGCCGCGGGCGCTTGCTGATCGGTTGAGCCGAGCTGATCGAGCCTGTTGCTGAGCTGTTCAAGGCGCCGGTGGTTGTAGACATCGGCGACCGCGACCGCTGGAAAGCGATCGCGCAGGGCGGAGGTGAGCTTCGCGGCCGCGAGCGAGCTGCCACCGAGCTCGAAGAAGTCGCTTTCGGGCGTGACCTCGAGCGGACCCAGCTGATCGGTCCAGCGTTCAGCCAGCCCTCCCGCCGTCCCGCTCAAGCCGGCGGTGCTCGTGGCGGGCCCGTCGCCCGGTGCGGGCCACGGGAGCGCATTGCGGTCCACTTTGCCCGACGCTGCCTTCGGTAGCTCGTCGAGCCTGACGATCAGTGGAACGAGAGCCTGAGGGAGGCGCTGGGCCATCGAGGCGCGAACCTCGGTCGGGTTGACCTCGCCGACGATGTACGCGACGAGCAGCTTGTTGCCGGCGCTGCTCTCGCGGACGACGGTCGCGGCCGCCTTCACTCCCGGGATGTCGTTCAGCTGGCCGTCGATCTCGCCGAGCTCGATCCGCCGGCCGCCGATCTTGACCTGGTGGTCGCGGCGCCCGACGAACACGAGGCCGTGGGCTGTCTCGCGGACGATGTCGCCCGTGCAGTAAGCGCGCTCCCACCCCAGCGACGGGAGCGGCGGGAAGCGCTCGGTGTCGAGCACAGGATCCAGATATCCGGCGACGCCTGCTCCCGCGATCACGAGCTCGCCCGGCTCACCGGTCTGGACCGGTTCGCCGTCCTGGTCCACGACCGCGGTCTCCCAGCCGTCGAGCGGCCAGCCGATCGTGACCTGCTTGCCCGACTCGATTCGCGCTGCCGTGCTGACGACGGTGGCCTCGGTCGGCCCGTAGGTGTTCCAGACCTCCCGGCCGGCGGCGAGTCGCCACGCGAGTGGCTCTGGGCACGCCTCGCCGCCGAGGATCAACAGCCGCACACCGGCTAGCGATCCGTCGTCCCACATCGCGGCCAGCGTCGGGACGGTCGAGACGACGCTCACCCGACGCTGGGCGAGCCATGGACCGAGCTCTGATCCGGCCCGCACGATCGACCGCGGGGCGGGGACGAGCGCAGCTCCGTTCCGCCAGGCCAGCCAGATCTCCTCGCAGCTCGCGTCGAACCCAACCGACAGGCCGGCTAGCACACGGTCCTGACGGTCGACGTTCCATAGCCGGGCCTCTGCGTCGACGAATGCGGCCGCGGAGCGGTGGCTGACCGCGACGCCCTTGGGCGCGCCGGTCGATCCGGAGGTGAAGATCACCCACGCGTCGTCCTCGACGCTCAACGGGCGGTCCTCGCCGCGCGGGGTCGCGAGCTGGTCGATTGCCAGCCCGTCGCGGACGACAGCGCAAGCGCTCGAGCGCTCGAACACGTCGGCCGCTCGCGCGGGCGGATCGTCGGCGTCCACCGGGACGTAGGCCGCGCCGGAGTGCAGCACGCCGAGGATCGCCACGTACAGCTCGCTTGTGCCGCTCGAAAGCTGAACGCCGACCCGGTCACCGCGTCCAACGCCTGCCGCGTTCAGGCGGCGTCCGAGCGCGCAGGCCGCGCCGGCCAGCTCGCGGTAGGTCAGGGTCGCGTCGGCGGCGTCGATCGCTACGCGATCGCCACAGCGAACCGCCGTGGCGTTGAAGATGTCCAGGAGGGTCCGCGCCCGTGGGGCGGTCGTGCGGTCGGTCGTGATTGAGAAGCTCATAAGTCCTTGGGTGTTGAGGGGGCGGTCTGTCCGCGCTGCGGCGGGCAAGCTCGCGTGCCTGCCCGCCGCGCGTCGGAGGTTCGGGTCATCAGCGATCGCGCACGTCCCGTGAGGTGTCGGCGCTGCGCTTGTCCGGCGTCTTGTCGACGTGGCGGACGCCGGTCGCGTCGCGCGAGGCGTCGATGCGAACCGTCGAGGGGTGAGTCGTCGTCGACGCCGCCTGGGCGATCGGGACCGCAGCGAAAGACAGCGCTGCGATCGAGCCGGTGATAGCGAGTGTCCGTGATCTCATCGTGGTCCTCCTGTGATGGAGTTGATGCGCTTGAGAACTCAGCGCAGTGGATTGACGCTGACCAGGGTGAAAGCGCTGGTCAAGAGCGCGGTAAGGGAGCGTTCAGAAGCGCCTTACCAACCCGATTTCGCCTGCTAGAGCGCATAAGGTGGTGCCTGAGATGCGGATCCTGGTAATCGAAGACGAGCGCACGCTGGCGGGCTTCATCGAGCAGAGCCTGCGCGCCGAAGGGCACGCCGTCACGCTCTGCCACGACGGCGAGAGCGGTGAGGCGGCGGCGCTCACCGGCGATTACGCCCTCGTCCTGCTCGACCTGACGCTCCCCGGCAAGGACGGTCTCGACGTGCTCCGTGCGATCCGCGTGCGGATGCCCGAGCTGCCGGTAATCGTGCTCACCGCGCGCGCCGCGGTGGAGCAACGGGTCGAGGGGCTTGATCGTGGCGCGAACGACTACGTCACCAAGCCGTTCTCGTTCGAGGAACTGCTCGCACGGGTACGCGCGCAGCTGCGCTCACCCAGCCAGCGCGAATCCTCCGTGCTGGAGGCAGCCGGCATTCACATGGATCTACGCACCCGCCGAGTCGAGCGCGACGGGCACGAGGTGCAACTCACCGCCCGCGAGTTCGAAGTGCTCGCCTACCTGATGCGCCATCCCGACCAGGTTCTGTCCCGCGAGCAGATCCTCAACGCTGTATGGGGGTTTGACTTCGACCCCGGCACAAAAGTGCTCGAGGTCTACATCGGTTACCTGCGTCGCAAGCTCGGGGATGCAGAAGAGTCGGACCCGATCGAGACCGTCCGCAACGTCGGCTACCGGCTGCGCGTGCCACGTGGCTAGACGCCTGCTCCCCGGCGGCCTGCGCGCCCAATTAGCACTCGCAATCGCACCGGTCACCGCGCTCGCCGTCGGCGCCAGCTTCCTGGCGCTCTACAGCGGCACCAGCTCACGTCTGCGATCACAGATCGAGTCGCAACTAAGAACGCAGGCAGCCGAGTGGCACCAGTTCACCGTGCACGCGGACTTCAGCACGCCCGCTGCGCTCGAGCGCACCGCGACACAGTTCATCGCCGCGCAGCGCTACCACGCAGAATCGCTGATCATCGTCGTCCAGGTCAACGGCGGCCGAACCGTCAGCAACAACTCCGAGCTCCTCGCACGCGAAGGAGCGCGCGAACAGAGCCCTAACGAGACGACCGGACTGCTCGACTCCCCAACCGGCCTGGCGACCGTCCCGGTCGCCGAGGCCGGAACGATGCGGGTGCTCGCGCAACCGATCGACTACGGCAACCGGCGCGTCGGGATGCTCCGCGTCGCCAACCCACTGACACCCTTGCAGCAAGCGCAGGCAAGCCTCCGACGCACGTTCCTCGTCGTCGGAGTGGTCGCGCTCGCGCTCGCGCTCGCCGCCGGGATCGGGCTGGCGACCGTGATCGCTGCCCCGCTTCGGCGGATCGCGCGGGTCGCCACAGCGGTCGACGCCGGAGACCTCTCGATGCGGGCAGGCCCAGTCGCCGCCCGCGGAGAGGTCAGAGTGCTCTCCGACGCGTTCGACCGCATGCTCGAGCGGCTCGAGCGCGCGTTCAAACGCCAGCGGGACTTCGTCTCAGACGCCTCGCACGAGTTGCGCACACCGCTCACCGTCCTGCGCGCCCAGGTCGAACTGCTCGACCGCGAGACCGACGAGCGCAGCCGGCACCAAGCGACCGCGACGCTGCTGCGCCGACTCGACGAGCTCGACCGGCTCGTCGGGGACATGCTCACCCTCGCCAGCGCCGAAGCAGGCCAGCTCGTAGAGCCACGCCCGATCGACCTGGGCGAGTTCTTCGAGGACCTCCGCCGTGACCTGCCGCTGTTCGGCGAACGCGACTTCCAGCTGCAGGCAGTCGGCGGCACGCTCGAGGCCGACCCCGACCGCCTCACCCAAGTGCTCCGCAACCTGGTCCGCAACGCCGTCTCGCACACCAACCCCGGCGATCGAGTGACCGTCACGGCACGATCGCGGGACGGGCGACTCGAGATCTCCGTCAGCGACACCGGACCCGGCATTCCACCGGACCAGCTTGAACAGATCTTCGAACGCTTCCGCCGCCTCGATCACAGCCGCTCGCGCGACCGCGGCGGCAGCGGCCTCGGCCTCGCGATCGCCCGTGCGATCACCGAAGCACACGGCGGGAGCATCCACGCCGAATCCGGACCCGGCCAAGGCGCGACGTTCCGCATCGAGCTACCCGGCTACCGGGCGTAGCCGCGCCGGAGGAGAGCTGCAGACCGGCCGCGCCAAGGCGACGGACGAAGCCGAGGATCAGCTGTATGGCGAGGCGCGCAGCGATGAGCTGCCCGAGCAGCTGCGGACAGCCGAGGGGCGGCGGGAGTTCTTTCGCCAGGGCAAGCAGAAGCTGCAGCGCGACGGGGCTGATAAGCAAGAGCCGGCGGGCGAGGGATCGCGTCAGGAGGCCGAGTTTGAGTTCGACGCAGAGCGGATCGTCGCCCGTGTCCAGGGGCGGGAGGAATGGTTGCGCCACGCCAAGCGCCAGCTCGAGCGGCGCCGCTGGCAGGAGCCCGACCCGGTCCCGCGCTCGCGCTCGGATCGGTTGTTGCTGGCGGCGCAGCGGCTTGAGGACGAGCTTGACGCCGAGCGCCTTGGCAACGAGGCGTATGAGGAGTTTCGGGCGCAGCGACGCAGGACCGACGGGCGTCGCCTGGGCGGGCCGACCGAAGCCCTACACGCCGCCGGCGATCCCCGAGGGCAAGGTGAACCTGACCGACCCCGACAGCAAGCACCTCAAGGTCCGCGTCGGGTACGTGCAGGGCTACAACGCCCAGGCGGTCGTCGACGAGGGGCAGATCGTGCTCGCTGCCGAGATCACCAACAGCACCGTCGATTGGTCCCAGCTTGATCCGATGGTCAGCGCAACGATCGCAGAGCTCGAGCGGGCCGGGGTGGCCGGCTGGCCCGAGACCGCGCTGGCGGACTCCCAGTACTGGAACGAGGAGCACATGGACGAGGTGATCGGAAACAAGCACGTCCAGGTGCTGTGTGCGCCTCCCTTTTCTGTCAACGTCGCGTGAGACGGGAGCGAAGGCATCCTCGCGCTCAGCTCGGCCGCTTGTGCGGCCACCCATACTGTTGGCGGGACAGGCGGCGGCTTTCGTTGGGCGGACAACCCGACCAGAGTGCGCGTACGGATCGTTGCGGTCCAACCGTTTAGCAGTCGTGCGAGAGGGATCCCGCCGACAATGGCGAAGAGTCTGGTGTTTGCGGAGACGTGCGACGGAGTTACGCATGAGCGATTTCGATGGGCCCGGCACGGAGCTTCAGAAGCCAGTGAAGCAGCGATCGGCAGGCGCGTTTGGCGATCTCGGCGATCGTCTTGCGCGCGCGTTCGGGACCTTTGAGCCAACGAAGGCGGACGTGCCGACATCGGTGTCGGGTGGGGAGCTGGGCGACGTTGTCGATCTCGAGCCGGCGCCATCCTGGGAGCCGCTTGCGTCGCGGTTTCGGCTTGCGTGGCGCGGTTATGACCGCGCCACCGTGGATGAGTACGTCGCTGACCTTGAGCGGTACGTGTCTGACCTTGAGCGCAAGCTTGCGACGCTCCAGGTGCGGTCGGCATCTGGGAGCTCGGTTGTTGAAGAGATCCAGCGGATCGGCGATCAGACTGCATCGATCCTTCGTGTCGCGAACGAGCAGGCCGAAGCTGTTACCCGTCGGGCGCAAACAGAGGCCGAGCGGTGCCTTGCCGAGGCACAGTCTGACGCCAGCGCGATCACGGACGCGGCCAAGCAACAGCTGCGCCTACTTGACAGCGAGACGGATGCCGTCTGGCGCGAACGCGAGCGGCTCGTCGCGGGCCTGCGCGAGCTTGCCGACGGAATGGCGTCGCTTGCCCAAGACGCAGCCGACCGTTTCCCGACCGAGGCCGAGCAAGCCGAGCAGTTCGCTCCAGCGGCACCGGATCCCGCCGGCGAGCACACGAATGGCCGTGCCGGCTACCGGCCGCAAGACGCCTGATCCACGTCTGAGCATCCACCGCAAGCAGCACGCGCGCACGGCGATCTGCCGCAAGCATGGCGGGCTTCGATCGCGTCCGTGTTGCGTGACACGATCCGCGAGGAGCCACACGCCGTAGCGATGTGGACGTCCCGCTCCTGCAACCAGCGAGACGAGAAGCCTCCAGACGCCGTGGAGTCCCAGCCCCACTGCCGCTTTCATTGCGGCTCCGCCAGCCGAACGTGCGATTGTCGGCTAGCACTGACGCGTGAGGATTACGCCGACTGCCGGGGTCTGTCGATGTCGTTGAGACAGATCGAGTCAGAGATGCGTCTGCGGCGATCGCGTCATGAGCCAGCTGGACGCTGATTGATCGTGAGTGAGCTTGGCAGCACCTTGTTGCAGGCTTGCATGGCGCGCTGGAACTGGGGGGCCTGCGGGTTGATCCCGGAAGGGAGGTCGAACGCCCCGTCGTGGTCGGGGTCGGGAAACTTCGGCACTCCGTGCGAGCGCATGCAGACCGCGAACTTCAGGCCCTGCGCTTGGTCCTGGGCGCTGTTGGCAGCGGCAGCGCCGGGCGCTCCGCCGTTGGGCACGAGCTCGTGGCAGGCTTTTGTCGCGGTCTTGAACGCCAGGGAGTTGGGATTGAGGCTGCCGGGCGAGATCTTGACGTGCACCTGGCCACCTGAGCTGGAGATCTGCGGGTCGGGATAGTCGGGCAACCCGTGCGAGCGCATGCAGACCGCGAACGCCACGAACTGCTTGCCGAAGCTCGCCGCGCTTGGCCGGCCGGCCGAGCGACTCGGCGAGCTACCTCCGCAGCCCGAGACGAGCAGGCCGATCGCGATCAGCCCGGCGATCGAGGGAACCGTGCGCCGAGCACGCACTCCAGCTCGCTCCGGTCTGGCGGTGTGTCTGGCGGCTGGTCTCACGTCGTCTCCTTTCGAACAGCTTGAGCTGGTTCTACCGGACGATCGGTGACAGGGAAGTAACACGTTGCATTCGTTTCACGCCAGCAACGGTCCGAGCGGCGCATACCCCCGCTCTCAGACAGAAGTCACACGACGCGCGGCACTCCCAAAGCTGAGCAGCCTCTCCAGTCAGGCCGTGGACTCTGACGACTTCTGCTTCGCTCGCGAGACCCCGACGCGCTGCGCGGCATCGCCCAGCTCGCCGCACGGTGGGCGGCCGCGTTCGTGCTCGACCCCGCGGGCGTCACCCGCACCAAGGCGCTCGGCTTAGAGCCGGGTGGAGCGCAAGCTGCGCGACGGGCTGCCGGGTGGAGACGGCGCGCTGCGCGCCGCCGTGTGGGAGTTCATGCGGCCGATGCTCTCGCGCGCGCTGATCGCGCTCAACCGCGATGCGTTCGTCGTCAACGAGAGCGCAGGGACCACCGTCGACCTCGACGGCCACCGTGCCGCGTCCGATCTCGACGAGCTCGCCCTAGACGACGAGCCAGACGCCGAGTCAGCGTAGGACCCCCGTCTTCCGCGTGCTGTCCTCCCGCCCCGGCCATCGGCCTCCGGGTGGGAGGATCGCCGTCCGGGTGCACTCGCCGCTCTTCTTCTTTCGCGTGGGGGTCGATCTGGCACGTCAGGTAGGTACGCGAGCTCGCCACGACCGCCGCAGCTAAGTGGTCGCGCGTGCCCGAGGTGCGCCGCGATCTGAGCGGGCCCGTAGCCGTTCCTCGCCATCAGCGACGCGAGCCCGTGCCGCAGCTTGTGTGGCGTCGCCCACGGCACACCAGCGCTCTTGGCTGCGGGGTTGAAGACCTGACGGCGCCAGTTGCACGGGTCGATCACCGTTCCGACCGAGGAAGGGAAGACCGGGTCACCGTCGCCTGCGAAGCGTGCCTCGGCGCGGTGCTTCGTAAGCCTGCGCGTCGTCTCTGGCGACAGAGGGATCTCACGAACGCCAGCAGGCGTCTTGGCCTTCGGGATGGTGAGCACGATGCGCCCGTCCTCGTCGGGCCCGACGTCTCGCCAGAGCGCTGCGAGCGCCTCGGAGATGCGGCAGCCGGTCGCGGCGAGGACGTAAGCAAGATCGGCGTGATCGACGGGCATCGCCGTGAGCAGATTGTGGGTCTGCTCGGACGTGAGCCACCTCGGCGTCCGAGGGCGGCGGTCCCTGACCACGACTCGCACTCCGACTGCGGGATTCGTGCGAAGCAAGCCATCGTCGAACGCAGTTGCCAGCAGCGCTCGTACGGGAGCGTAGTAGCGGCGAACGCTCGCGGGTGCGAGCTTGTGCTTGATCGCAAGATGTGAGATGAAGCGGCGGAGCATCGGCGGGTCGACCCGCTCGAGCGGCGTCGTCTTGAAGAACGGGATCGCGAAGCGCTCGAGGGCATCGCTATAGGACTCGCGAGTGCCATCCTCCACCCCGCGAGCCGTGCGACCGGCGTACTCGTCGAGCCATCGCGACGCGTAGCGGCTAAACGGCTCCCGTGACGTCGCCTGCGTGTCGCCCGAGACCACCCTGCCCTTGAACCTGACGGCCTCTGAAAGCAGCCGAAACGACTTCGTCCGCTGGTGCCCGTTATGCAGCCAGCGAACCTGATAGCGGTGCCCCTTGCGGTAGATGCCCGGGTGCCCTGCGACGGGAACGCGTCGACGATGCCCGGGGGTCGCCGGACCCGTAGTCTGCATCATGTGCTCGACTCCTTGATAGTCGGGTGCCAGGCCCCGGCGATCGAAACTCGCGCGGGGCCGCTTTCTATTCGTCGAGACAATTCTACTCCCCTTCTCAGGGTGAGATCGCGCCGCCGCTCAGCACGAATTCGTCGAGGCGGTCGCGGTGATACAGGACTCGGCGGCCGTCTCGCTCGGCTGGCAGCTCGCCCGTCATCGTCAACTTGCGGACGCGTGACACTGGGGCGCGGAGATAGTCGGCGGCCTCCACCGCGGTCAGCCATGGCGACCGAGCGACGGCAACGCACACGCTCTCGACGATCCTGGCGAGGTCGTCCGGGTGCAGGCGAGCAGACTCGGCCGCAACGAGGGTCGGCAGCATCAGCTCGACGTCTCCACCAGGATCCGGGCGACGTCGCGGAGGGCTTGGGCTGAGGCGATCATTCGATCACGGTGCGGATGTACGCGCGGATGTCGGTGGGAAGCTTGGGCTTCGGCTCAGTGGTTAGCCAGGCTTGGAGCCGGCGCTTGGCGACTCGCCTCGCCGTCTGCTTGTCCTGCGCGATGGTGCGTGAGGTGAGGGGCTCGCGGCCGCGCTCATCCCGGTTGACAACCTGACGCACCTGGGAGGCGCTCGGCCACCCCCCGTACTTCGTGCTCGCCGCCCGCCAGCACTGCTCCCGCCGCCCCGGCTCGGCACGATCCAGCTCGGCGATGATCTCCTCTGGGCAATCTATTAGGCCTGCCGACCACGTGATCTTCTTGGAGTCGGTGACGGGCTCGGCTGCGGTGTCGGGTGAGGGCTCAGTGTTGGCGATCCGCATCTGCTCGCGGGCCTGCTCGCGGGTCTGCCCACCGTGGACGACCCCGCGGATTTGTGGCTCTCCGTGGATGATCGTAGGTGACTTGCTGGGTCAGTTGTGCTCGTGTGGGAGTGTGAGGGTGAT
>CALAQT010000393.1 GCA_937888775.1 uncultured Actinomycetes bacterium
CCCGAAAAGCCAGGGAATGAACGGAATTCGGCTATTTCACCAGGGGGAACTTCGGTCTAGAACCTGCGCGGATTAGACAGACCGTCACGACTGGTCCCGGCAACCGGAGTAGCATCAGTAGCAGGCTTCGCCTCAACCGACGGCGAGCACGCTGTTCCGGCTCCAACGCTCGGCCGGCGCGCGCGTGACCGTATCGGTCATCGTGATAACGAACGCGTCAGGAGCCGATTGTGAATTGCTTTGACCTAGCGCCGGATCTCGTCCGGCTTGAGCAGTTCCACGGCCAGCCCTCCTACGCGGCCAGCCGCGTCAAAGGAGCGACGGCATGATGATTTTGCTTTGTTACGACGGTTCCGCCGACTCCCAGGCGGCCATCGACCGCGCAGCACGGCTGATGCCCGGCAGCGAGGCGACGGTCCTCGTGATCTGGGAGGGGATTCTGGACATGATGACGCGCAACGGCTCGCTGGGGATGGGTTTGGGACTGGCTGGCGCGTCCGGCGACGAGGCGGAGGTTGATGCGGCGACCGAGAAGGTGGCGTTCGACAACGCCACGGAAGGCGCACAGCGGGCGACCGACGCCGGCCTCGTGGCTCAGCCGCGGATTGCCCGCCGGCACGGCGCCATCGCCGCTGCGATCCTGACCGTGGCGGCCGAGGTGGACGCCGATGTTGTAGTGCTCGGCACCCGCGGGCTTGGTGGTGTGAAGTCGCTGATGCTCGGCAGCGTCTCGCACGCGGTCCTGCATCACGCCGACCGAGCCGTTCTGGTGGTTCCGTCCTCCGACGTCGCCAAGCAGCGGAGAGGCTGGGCCCGCCGGGCCGATAGCACTGCCGGTGTCACATGAGCGGCCGGCATATGACCTTCCTAAGGCAAAGATGCCCACCAACCGCGGCGCTTGCTTGCCCAGCACCAAGAATGTGGTCGCCGTCGGGTTTGCCATTTCTGCTGGCCGGGATGCCGAGCCGTCGGGACATTCGTTCTTCTCCACGGCGGCGCGTTTCAGGCGGCGTCGCGCATTCGGAACAGCAGCAGTGTTCCCGCGCCCACCACGACGGCATAGATCGTCAGCGTCAAGAGTGCATGTCCGTAGGAGGCCGAGCTCGTGCCACCGTGGGCGAGCGCACTCAGCAGCTGACCCGGAAGCCAGCGGTCGCCGTTGCTCCACAGCGCGTTGATGATCGCCTCGCCTGGCAGCGCGTAGGCCACGCCCAGTGCGATCGCGACCGCCGGCGAACGAAGGATGATCGCCAGCGCCGTGCCGAGCACGCCATAGCCGATGCAGGTCAGGTAGACGTGCAAGATCGACTGTCCGAGGTCGCTCAGGCCCGCGCTGCTTGTCCATGCCGAGGTGTGGATGCCCTTTGACGGCGCCAGCACAAACGCCACGACAGCGGCGACGAGGATCGCCAGCACGACCGCCAGCCCGATGAACACGGAGAGCGCCAGGAATTTGCCACACAGCAGCCGTGCCCGGCGGGGCTCGCGCACCAGCAGGTTGCGCAGCGTACCCTGGCTGTACTCGGTCGCGACGGCGCCCGCGAACAGGCACAGCGCGACGATGCCGACGAGGTTGGAGACGTCGACGACGCCGTGCACGAGTCCGTCGGGACGCGAGAGCTCAGCCGCCGTGATCCGGAACCCGCGGCCGTGAAAGCCGGGGGCGAGCGTCTTGGTCGCCCGCTCGATCGTGAACACAGTGGCCAGCACCGTGAACAGGAGGCCGCCCCCCAGTCCCCATAGCAACATGCTGCGACGTCGCAGCTTCACCCATTCACTGGAGAACGCTCCCAGCATCAGTCCTTCCCGCCCCCGCCGTCCCGGTCATTCTCGGCCTGATGAGCCGACCGATCGGTGATCGCAAAGAACGCCTCCTCCAGCGAGGCCCGCGTGCGCTGCAATCCTGCCAGCGTGATCCCACCGCCCATCGCCAGTCGGTTGAGCTCGGCGGCCCAGTCGCCGTCGGCCTGCACCCGCACGGCGTTGCCGTCGACCCGCGCCGAGTGCCCGGCCTGCTCGCACAGGGTCACCAGTGCGCCCAGATCGTGCTCGTGCTCGGGCATCGCCAGCAACTCCGAGTGCTGGGCGGCGAGCATCTGGTCGATGCTGCCGTGAAATGCGATCCGGCCTGACTCGATCATCACGAGGTGGTCGCAGATCGCCTCGATCTCCGACAACAGGTGGCTCGAGACGAACACCGTGATCCCGCGGTCCGCCAGGCTGCGCAGCAGCGAGCGGATCTCGCGGATGCCCGCCGGGTCAAGGCCGTTGGTGGGCTCGTCGAGGATCACGAGCTCCGGATCGGGCAACAGTGCGACCGCTACTCCGAGCCGCTGCTTCATGCCCAGCGAATAGGAGCGGACTAGGTCACCGGCGCGATCGGAGAGCTCCACCAGTTCCAGCACCTCGGCCACACGACGCCGGTCAAGTCGTCCCAGGCGCGTCAGCACCTCGAGGTTGCGCCGCCCCGACAGCGTCGGATAGAACGAGGGCGACTCGATCAGGGCACCAACGCGCGCGAGGTAGGTCGCCGGCTCGTTGATCGAATGGCCGAGCACCTCGGCGGTCCCGCTGGTGGGTCGCATCAATCCGAGCAACATCTGGATCGTGGTCGTCTTTCCCGCTCCGTTGGGCCCCACGAAGCCGCTCACGACCCCGGCCGGCAGCTCGATATCGATCCGGTTGACGGCGACCCTCTCGCCGAAGCGCTTGGTAAGACCCTCGGTGACCACGGCGGGTTTACCGGTGGCTTCACCCACGTGCGTCGTTCCGCGGGGAGTGCTCTGTGCCATGTGGGGTTCGAATCGATCGCTGTCGTTCATCGTCTGTGCGCTAACCCCGCCCCGCCCCAACGCTGGTCTGAGCCTATCGCCACGCTATGGGGACGCAATAACCCGGGCGTAAAGACTGATCGCCCACCACGGTGACGTTCCTCCGCGGTTGGCGACGCTTGAGCGATTCCGGTGCCGACATGAGACCGGGGGCGCCGTTGCCGGCGCCCCCGATACGCGTAATTTGGTCAGGTCGTTGTGCGGAGCGTCAGGCCGCTGCGCGCAGCTGCTCGAGGTCATGGCTGGCCGCAAGCCGACTGAGGCCCCGGGCCTCCAGCTCGCGCGCCTGGGACATCGGGATCCCGAGCTCGGTTCCGGTCTGCTTGAGCGATCGCGGCTCGTCACCGCTGAGTCCGAAGCGCAGGAGGATCACGTTGCGCTCGGCTTCTGGAAGCTGAGCGACTACGTCATTGATCTTGCGATCGCGCTCGGCGTCGGCGATCTCCTGTACGGGATCCGGGCGATCGCTGGCGAGCAGATCGCCGAGCGCGGTCTCACCGTCCTCGCCGACGGGCTGGTCGAGACTGGTCAGGCCACGCGTCAGCTCGCGCAGCTCGGCGACCTCTTCGACGGGCAGCTCGGCGGCCGTCGCGATCTCCTCATCGGTGGGCTCACGCGCGAGCTTGGTGCCCAGCTCGCTTTCGATCTTGCGCACCTTCGCCTGACGCTGGGCCACGTGAACCGGCAGCCGGATCGTCCGGCCGTGGTTCTGCAGTCCACGCTGCAGGGCCTGGCGGATCCACAGTGTTCCGTAGGTTGAGAACTTGAAGCCACGGCGCCAGTCGAACTTCTCGACCGCGCGAATCAGCCCCAGCATCCCTTCCTGGACCAGATCCTCCATCGGCAGTCCGTGGCCCTGATAACGCCGTGCCTGGGAAACGACCAGGCGAAGATTCGAGTTGATCATCCGATCCTTGGCGGCGAGGTCGCCGCGCTCGATCCGCTTGGCCAACTCGGCCTCTTCGCCCGCGGTGAGCAGCGGATGCGCGCGCGCGCGCCGCAGGAACAGTTCAAGCGAATTCTCGAGTCCAGCCGCTTGATCGTCGGTCGCCTTCGCCCACGCTGCCGCAGCCGTCGCGGCGTGCGACGTCCGTCGCGAATCCTGTCGATTGGCCTTGGCCGAAGCCTTGTGCGCGCCTCGCGCGCGAGCCCGTTGTGTTGTCTGCTGATGCTCGCCCCGCGCGTGGCTGGCGCCGGGACGACCCTGGGTTTCAAAGCTGTTCAGGTCTTGCTCCGTTACTCGCGTGTTCGATAGAGCCCGAATTCTAGCAGTTGTTCGACGATTATCGAACTATGCTTTGGCACGAACTGCCGTTGGCGAGCTTCTCGATTAACCATACGGTTGGTCTATACCCGCAAATGCGCGCCAACCAACTGAATCGCCCGCACAAAACCGGCGTCCGATGGCGAGCTGAGCCGAGGTCCGAGCGGTCAGTCGCCGAACGTCTCACGCGCCAGGCGCAGGAACTCGGCGGCGGCGGGCGCATGTCGGCGCCCTTCGCGCCAAGCGAGCGTGATGTCGCGGCTCAGGACCGGGTCGGTCAGGAAGGCCATCGCGACCACAGGTTCGTGGCCCTCGACGTCGGACCGCGGCAGGATCGCCACACCCAATCCGCGGGCGACGAGCTGCCGGATGCGCTGGCTCTCGTTGGATTCGAGCGTGACGCGGGGCTCGAACGCGGCGTGACGCCCGGCGCCCTCCAGCAGCTCTCTGAGCCTGGCGCCCCGACGAAAGCTGATGAAGCGATCCTCGGCTAGCTCTGCCATGCGCACCTGGGGCCGACCGGCGAGGCGGTGGTCGAGGGGCAGCAGCACCACGAGCTCCTCGGAGACCAGCTGCTCGAGGCCGAGGCCGTGGCTCTCGATCCTCTCGGTCACCGACAGAAAGGCGAGGTCGAGTTCATCGACGCGCAGCATCTCCGCCATCTCCTCGCTGGACTGCTCGCGCACGGTCAGTTCCACGTCGGGGTGAAGTCGGTTAAACAGGGCCAGCACCAGCGACAGGTCGACCGGACCCATCGTGTGCATCGCGCCGATCGTGACGTGCCCGGTCGTGAGCCCCCGCAGGGCCTGCAACTCGGTATCGGCCGCCTCCAGTTCGGCGAGCACGCGCCGCGCGCGGACGACCAGCAGCTCTCCGGCGTCGGTCAACGAGACACGTCTGGTCGTGCGCTCCACGAGGGCCAGGCCGAGCTCTGACTCCAGGCGGCGGATCTGCTGCGACAAGGCCGGCTGGGCTACGTGCTCGTTTTCCGCCGCGCGCGTGAAGCTCCGCTCCTCGGCGAGCGCCACGAGGTACCGCAGTTGGCGAAGTTCCATAAGTAAAGCTTATAAATTTATGCGGATATGCGTCTTGGACTTCTGGCGACCCAGGGCTCATGATGATCCGCGTAGTACCTCTCCTCCCTCGAGCGCGCCCCGAGCTCCGGCCTCATATCCCGCCGGTTCCGGGGCGCACTCATTTAAGCCCCCAGAGGCCCCGCGGGTGTAGCGTGGCGCGACGGCAATGTCCTCGGACAGCAACCAGCGTGAGCTCTCGCTCGCCTACGTCATCGGCCGGGTAGACCACGGGATCCGGCGGGAGATGCGTCGGCGACTCACCGACCAGGCCCTCAGCGTCCAGCAGTACACGGCGCTGTCGGTGCTGCGCTCCCGCCCCGGTCTCTCCAACGCCCAGCTGGCGCGGCGCTCGCTGGTGACCCCCCAGTCGATGATCGAGATCCTCAGCAAGCTTGAGCGACGGGGACTGGTCCGGCGTGATGTCGATCCCAGCCACGGGCGTATCTTGCGCGCGGAGCTGACGCCGGCCGGCCGCGAACTGCTGACCGAGGTAGAGCCGGCGATGGCCTCGCTGCAGGCGCAGATCCTCGCCGACGTCTCTGAGGCCGACCGCGCGATCCTGCTGGCCGGTATGCGCAGAGCAATGGACAGGCTTTCGGCCGGACTGGAGCCGTAGGCCCTGGTGTCGTGATTCAGGCGTGTTCAGATGCCGCCAGGCTGCCGCGCAATTCCTGAATCAAGGGCCTGAGCGCTAAGCCGACTCGGGCGGGCGCTCGAGGCCCAGCAGCCGCGCCGCGTTGTGCTTGAGCACCAGCGGGCGGACCTCGTCGCGGATCGGCAGCTTCTCAAAGTCAGACAGCCAGCGATCGGGAGTTATCAGCGGGTAGTCAGAGCCGAACAGCATCTTGTGCTTGAGCTGCGTGTTGGTGTAGCGGATCAGGTTCTCCGGGAAGTACTTCGGCGACCAGCCGCTGAGATCGATGAACACGTTGGGCTTGTGCACCGCGATCGCCAGGGCCTCGTCCTGCCAGGGGAACGATGGGTGGGCGAGGATGATGTCCAGCTCAGGGAAGTCGGCCGCAACGTCGTCGACGCACATCGGGTTGGAATACTTCAGACGCACGCCGCCGCCGCCGGGCATGCCGGCCCCGATGCCCGTGGTCCCCGAGTGAAACAGCGCGATCAGGCCAGCTTCGGCGATCACCTCGTACAGGGGGTAGTGCTCACGCTCGTTGGGCCAGAACGACTGAGTGTTGGGGTGGAACTTGAATCCGCGCACGCCCGCCTCGATCAGCTCACGCGCCTCGCGCACGGCGAGCTTCCCCTTGTGGGGATCGACGCTGGCGAACGGGATCAGGACGTCGGGGTTGGCTCGGGCGGTCGCCAGCACCTCGTCGTTGCCGATCCGGCGCCGGCCCATGCCGGCCTCGTCGTCGACGGTGAACACGACAGCGAGCATCCTGCGCTCCCGATAATGGTCGGCGACCTCCTGCGCGGTCGGCTGGGGCGGACTGCCGCCGAAGTATCGGCCGGCGGCCTCCAGCACCTCGACGGTGACGGGATCCTGCGGCTCGCCGGCGTTGCGCTCGGCGTGCGTGTGCACGTCGATCGCCACGATTGCGTCCAGGTCAATGCCCGGAGGGTGGCGGCGTGACGGTTCAGGCATAAAGCCGCACCAGGCACTCGGCGACCAGGGCCGGCTTCTCGGTTCCCTTGACCTCGACCGTCACGCGCAGCTTGCCCTGTAGGCCGCCCGCGACCTCGGTGACCTCCAGCAGCTCGGCAGCGCCGCGCCACTGAGCCCCGACCGGTAGCGGCGCAGGGAAGCGCACGCGATCCAGACCATAGTTGACGCCGGCCGAGGCATCGGTCACCGTGAGCAGCTGCTGGCTGATCGGCGCCACCAGCGACAGGGTCAAGAAGCCGTGGGCGATCGTGCCGCCGAACGGGGACGCCTTGGCGCGCTCCACGTCGACGTGGATGTACTGGTGATCGTTGGTCAGATCGGCAAACTGGTTGACCTGATCCTGGGTCATCTCTGCCCACTGCGTGTAGCCGAGGTGCTCGCCGTCGTGCCCGGCAAGTCCGGCCATGTCCGTGGTCATCCCGGCCTGGCTTGACGTGCTCATGTTTCTCTCCGAGAGTTAAGATTGCCGGTTCGCATAGCGGTGGCAGAGGTTCCGCGATGGCCCTCAAGTATCAGGGTCCCGAACGTTATCATTGGTCTCGATGGGGTCCGGAGAGGGGATCATGCCACGTGGCCGTAGCGGCGATCTGAGCTGGCCCCTGCAGCGAGCGCAGCGCCTATGCGGGTCTGTGGAAGCGATCGTCGACGGTGAGCGGCGGCTCACCTACGAGCAGCTGGCGCGCCGGGTCTGGTCGCTCGGCCGAGCTCTGGACCGGCTCGAGCGCGAGCCACGACGCATCCGGTTGACTGGGCCGCGCCGATCGGAGAGCATCGCGCCATGTCCGTCGCACTCCAGTCCAGAAGCCGAGTTCGAACATAGGACGCCTGGCGGATAAGTCGGCGCTGATCACCGGTGGCGCCGGCAGCATCGGGTTGGCCACCGCACGAGCTTTCGTCGCCGAGGGGGCTCGCGTGCTGATCGTCGACCTCGACGCGGCCGATCCCGAGCGAGCGGCCGCCGGGCTGGACGCTGACGCCGTCGCCTGGGCGGCGGCCGACGTTACGAGCTCTGACCAGGTGCAGGCGGCCGTGGCCACGGCGCTGGGGCGCTTCGGCCGCCTGGACGTGGCGTTCGCCAACGCCGGCATCTTCGGCGTCGTGGCTCCGGTGGCCGAGTACCCGGTCAACGTCTTCGAGCGGGTGCTGGCGGTCAATGTGGTCGGGAGCTTCCTGGTCGCCAAGCATGCGCTCGCGGTGATGGAGCCGGGCGGGAGCCTGATCATCAACTCCAGCGTGGTGGGTTTGACCTCCGACGCCGGGATCAGCGCCTATGCCACCTCCAAGCACGCTTGGGTCGGCCTCATGCGCACCGCCGCCAAGGAGATGGCCGCCAAGGGCATCCGCGTGAACACGCTGCATCCCGGGCCCACCGACAATGACTTCCAGCACGCGATCGAAGTCGAGGCGGTCGGCGCCCCCCGGCAGCAGGCTTCGGAGGCCTTCGAGTCGATGATCCCCCTCGCCCGTCACGCGACACCGCACGAGATCGCCCAGGCGGTCGTCTTCCTGGCGAGCGACGAGAGCGCGTTCATGACTGGCGCGACGCTCGCCGTCGACGGGGGGCTCAGTATCTGAGCCCGCCCCTCCGGACCCAGTCAGCGTCTGAGCCCGCCTGGCCCAGACGCTGACCTGATCTCGGCCCGCGCTCCTAGATCGGATACTCGCGCGGCTCGTCCTGAACGGTGATCCAGCGCAGTTCGGTGAATTCCTCCAGCGCCGTCTTGGCGCCGAACCGGCCCCATCCGCTGGCCTTCACGCCGCCGAAGGGCATCTGCGGCTCGTCCTGCACGGTGGTGTCGTTGATGTGGCAGATCCCACTCTCGATCCGCTGGGCGAGTTCCAGAGCTGCCGGAACGTCCTGGCTGAAGACGGCGGCCGAGAGGCCGTACTCGGTGTCGTTGGCGACTCGCACGGCTTCCTCTGGGCCGTCGACGGCGATCATGGCCACCAGCGGGCCGAACGATTCCTCGGCGTAGATCCGCATCTCGGATGTGACGCCGGTCAGCACCGTCGGGGCGAAGCAGGCGCCCTGGGCCTCGCCGCCGCACAGCGCGCGCGCCCCCTTCGCGAGCGCGTCCTGCACGAGTCCGCTTACACGTTGCATGGCCGCATCGTTGACCAACGGGCCGATCTGGGTCGTCGGCTGGCGGGGATCTCCGACGCTCAGCGCGCTCGCTCGCGTCGCCAGCTTCTCGGCCAGCGAATCCGCGACCGTACGATCGACCACGATCCGCTCGGTGGACATGCAGATCTGACCCTGATGGAAGAACGCACCGAAGCTCGCTGCGGCTGCCGCCCGGTCCAGGTCGGCGTCTGCCAGCACCACCATCGGTGCCTTTCCGCCGAGCTCGAGCAGGACCCGCTTGAGATGGCGCCCGGCTGTCTCGGCGATGATCCGTCCCACCTTGCTGGAGCCCGTGAAGTTGATCCGACGCGTTGCGGGGTGGGCGATCAGCTCTTGCACCACATCGGCGGCATCGACCGGATCGTTGGTGATCAGATTGATGACTCCCGGCGGCAGACCGGCGTCATCCAGCGTGCGCGCGACCGCCGCATGCGTGCGCGGGCACAGCTCAGAGGCCTTCAGCACGACGGTGTTCCCATAAGCCAGCGGCGTGGCGACCGCACGCGTGGCGAGGATCACCGGCGCGTTCCACGGTGCGATCGCGACCACGACGCCGGCCGGCTGGCGGACTCCCATCGCCAGCTTTCCGGGCACGTCTGAGGGGATCACCTCCCCGGTCAGGTTGTAGGCCTGAGCCGCCGCCTCGCGCAGCATGCCCGCGGCCAGCTGAACGTTGAACATCCCCCATCCGAACACGCCCCCGGTCTCCTCAGTGACCAGGCCAGCGATCTCCTCTCCCCGTTCGAGCATCAGCTCGGCGGCGCGGTGTAGGACGCCGCGGCGCGTCGCAGGGGTGCTCCGGCTCCAGCCGGCGAACGCGGCCGCCGCGGCATCGACCGCGGCTCGGGCGTCCGCGCGGTCGGCCGCCGCGGCGACTCCGACCGGCTCGCCGGTAAAGGGGAACTTCTGCTGATAGGTGTTGCCCGAGCTCGCCTCGGTCCAAGTGCCGCCGATCAGCAGTCGCTGCTCGGTCGTTTCCGCTGTCGCCATCTCGCTCCGTTCTCACCGGGTTGCCGCGCGTTTGTGCGAGACGCAACCATTCGTTCACGAAACGAACACTAACCGCCGCTGCAGCGGTGCACTAGCCACCGTCGCACCGAGCGGCGGAGTTGCACGGTACGGTGCCAACCGGTAGCTCGATCACGTGATCGGCCCAGCTGATCACGGCGGGATCGTGCGTGGCGCAGATGACCGTCTGGCGCTCGGTTGCGCAGGCGTCGTGGAGCAGCTGCGCGATGCGTTCGGCGTTGGCGCCGTCGAGTCTAGATGTCGGCTCGTCGACGATCAGCAGTCCGCGGGCGCTCGCCAGCGCGCGGGCGAGCGCGGCACGCTGACTCTCGCCGGCTGACAGCCGGGCGAGGCGCTGGCCCGCCCGGTGGTCGAGCGCCACCTGCCCGAGCACGACGGCGGCGCGCCGCCGCGCCCGGCCACGATCGAAACCCCGCAGCCGCAGCGCCAGCACGACGTTCTCCTCGACGCTCAGGAAGCCGATCGGCGATGGCTCCTGCGGGAGGTAGCCGATGCGCGACCGCCGCATGGCGGCCAGCGCCTCGACACCCAAGTCGCGCAGCGAGCGTCCGTCGACCGTCAGCTCGCCGGAGTCCGGGAGGTCAAAGCCGCCGAGAATCCGCAGCACGGTCGTCTTACCGGTACCCGAGCGTCCGACCACCGCAGTCAGCCTGCCGGGCTCGATTTCGAGCGTGAGCCGATCGAGCACCACGCGCCGAGCCGCCCCGGTCCCGCGCACGGCGCTCACGGCAAGCAGTGCCACGAGGGCGGGATCGTGGCTGGATGCCGGCCGGGAGGACTCCGGCACCGCTGGTCCCGGCTCGTCCCACGGGCGCCCCGCTGGTCTCGGCTCGTCCCGCGGGCGCCCCGCTGGTGTCGGCTCGGCGGACGGGCGCCCCGTCGGCGGCTGAGAGGTGGCGCTCAGCAGTAGACCACCGGCCACCCGGCTGATGCGAGCGCGGCTGAAGATACCCGTGTCGGCGAGCAGCTGGGGCGAGATCCGCAGCCAACCACGGTCGCCGACGATGACCGACTGGCCGGCGGCATCTCGGTCCTCCGCCAGCCGTCCGTCGCGTAGCGCGACGACGCGCTGGGCGCCCGCAGCGAGCGCGGGATCGTGCGAGACGACGAGCACCGTCGTCCCTTGCTCGCGGGCCAGACGGCCGATCAAGGCACCGATCGACAGCGCGGAGGCCTGATCGAGCTCTGCGGTCGGCTCGTCGGCGAGCAGCAGCTGCGGACGATGGGCGAGTGCCGCGCACAGCGCCACGCGCTGGCGCTCGCCCCCCGACAGCTCCGCCGGAAGCGCATCGGCGCGAGTGTCCAGCTCGGCCGCCTGCAGCAGTGTCCGCACCCTGGCCTGCGTCGTCGCCGAGCCGGCACCACGCAGGGCAAGCGGCAGCGCGATGGCTCGGCGCACAGTGAGATCGGGCGACAGCGCGGCTTCGGCATGCTGAGGCAGAAAGCCGATCCTCTGTTGGCGAAGCCGGGCCCTCGCGCGGGCGTGCAGGCGTCCCATGTCCTGGTCGAACACGCTCACCACGCCGGCAGAGGGGCTCTGCAATCCTGAGATCACCCGCAGCAGCGTGGTCTTGCCGGCGCCGCTGGGTCCGAATACGCACAGGAACTGACCGCGGGGGAGCTCCAGGCTCAGGCCCTGCAGCGCGGCGGCGTCGCCCTCGGGCGTGCGATGGAGGCAGAAGACGTCGCGCAGCGTCACGACCGGCGGGTCAGCTGCGTCTGGTCGCGTCGTGGTATCGCTGGTGACGCCGGCGATCACGACAGGCTCCAGCGCGACCGCATCCCGGTCGCGAGCACGATCGCGCCCCCAGCACCGCCAGCGAGGTCAGGCACCACAGGGCGAGCTCGCCCCATGGAGCGACCGTCACCAGCGGCGGATCGGGAGTGGCCAGGGCCGTGGTCGCGCGCACGCTTAGGACCGTCAGGCCCGTGAGCACAACGGCGAGCGCCAGCCCGGCGCCGACACCGAGCAGGGTGGCGAGCAGCCCGCGCAATCGCAGCTCGCGGGCCAGCCCGCGCCGACCGAGGCACTGCACGGCCAGGTCGCGCTCAACCGCTCGGTCGCGCGCGCTCCCGGTGAAGGCCGTCAGCACTCCAAGTATCTCCAGCAGCGCTGACACCAGGGTGGCCGCGATCAGGGTGCCCAGCACCGCGCGAGCGATCGCTCCGGATCGGAGCTTGCGCTGCACGTCGGCGCGGAAGGTCGCACTCAACCTCGCCAGCGGTCCGTGGCTCAGCGGCGCGCAGGCGCCCCGGCCTCCGGGTTTCGATCCACAGCTCGTCGGCCCGACCCTGGCCCGGCAGCTGGGCATCGAGTGCCGAAGCGAGCTGCGCCTGGTCGGCGACCACCAAGCCGGCGCTGCCGGCGGCCACGGTCGGAAAGCGCGTCACCACGCCTGCGACTTGCGCGCCGACGGGAAGTCCGTCGATGCTCAGCGCGATCGTGCCATCTCGCGCTGCCGCCGCCGCCGTGCCCGGGTCGACCAGCACCGGCAGTCGATGCATGTCGCTCGGTTGCAGCGGTCGCAGGATTCCTGGCATCCCGGTCGCGGAGAAGCGAACCGGGACGCGCGGGCCGGCGCGGGCGGTGACGGTAGCCGCCCCGACCCCGCGCCAGGCGCCGAGGCGGATCAACGCCAGGCGCCGGCCGGAGGGTCCGGCGGCCAGGAGCGGCCCCAGCCGCACCGCGCTCGAGCTCTGGGTGGCGGCGCCCGGGTTCTCGCCGTTCTGATGACCGTTGGTGATCTGCAGGCCGGTGGCCTCGTCGATTTCGAGCGCTTCGAGCTCCCACGGGCCCGGCGGCAGTTGGGTTCTCACCGTGTGCGCGCGCACCTGCGCTACCCCCAGCGCCAGTTGTGTGACGGTTCCATCGGGAGCGCGCAGATCGGCGCTGACCACAGCAGCGAAACTGCTCGACGACAGCCTCAGCGACAGCCGCCGCGCCGGCTTAGGCAGCTGCGGACCCGGCCTCCACGGCGGGCCGGCTAGTTCAAGCTGCGCCGCCAGCCTGTGCAGCGAGGCCGATCCGTCACTTGCCCGCCAGCCGTGCAGTTGCGCGAAGGCGCCGGCCGGGACGCCCAGCGCGGGGACCGTGACCGTCACGCCATCGTCCACATAGCTGGCGTAGGTCCGCCGGACCTCAAACATGTGACCATCGACGAGCGATCGCCAGCGAGACAGCCTGGCCAGCTGCAGCGGGGTGGTGAAGTCAGCCGCCGGGGCGACGATGGCATCGAGGGGCACCTGCTGCGCGGCCTGGTCGGCAGCTCCGCGCAGCAGCGTCGCGCGGTAGGCGAGCATGAACCCGCCCAGGCCGATGCTGACCGCGATGAAGGCAATCGCGAGCGCAGGCGCGGCCGGGGCGCGCGCGAGGTTCACGATCGCGAGCTGTAACAGCGGCGGACCGCGGCGCGACAGCCACTCGGCTCCCCTGAGCACTGCCGCTGTCGATCTGAATACCAGCACTCCCGCGAGCACGCAGGCGAGCGGCGCCATCAAAGACGCCAGCCGGTTATGAGCACTTCCGCCGCGAGCGAGCCCGAAAGCGAGCGCGGCGAGCGCGGCGGTGGCGACCAGATCGGCCAGTCGCGGACTCGAGGACAGCAACACGATCGAGACGCCGAGAGTGGCGCACAGCCAGCCTCCCAGTAATGCCTGCGCGGCGGTGGGCGTCAGCAGACTGTGCCCGAGCAAGCCGCCGACCGGAACGCCGGCCGAACTCGCGAGCACGGTGGCGACGGCGATCGCGCAGCCCGCCCCAGCGGCCAGCCCAGAGGCGCACATCCAGGCGGCTTCGCCGAGCACAAACACCAGCGACTGCCCGTTCCGTGCGCCGGCGGCGCGCAACCGCTCGAGCTCCGCACGCTGATCGCGCCGGACGCCGTGGGCAGCGAGGATCACAAACATCGCCAGTGCGGCGAGCGCCGCGGTACTCACCAGCAGCATCCGGCCGGGAGCCGCGCCGGCCTCCGCTTGTGCCGCGTCGAGCGCGGAGAACGGTGCGTTCAGGGCGAACTGCGACGAGCTCTGCAACAGCGACGCCTGCGCCCGCTGGAGGCGCCGCTCGACGCTGGTCAGGTTCCAGCTGCTCAGGCGTGATACGGGCAGCAGGGCGAGCCAGCTCTGCGTTCGGTAGACGCCACCGAGCCCGGACACGGCGTCCAGCCCGGCGACATCTCCGGAGAGCACCACCGGTGGCTCGCCGGGCGCGCCCGGGAGGAATCCCAGCGGTGCCGCGGAGCGCAGCACGGCCTCTCCCACGACGTTCAGCCGCACCCGGGCGGCCCGCAGCGATGCGCGCGCGCGCGAACCTCCCTACCGCGAGCATCGGACATGAGCGCTCTGTGCACGAGCCCAGCGACCTGCGGGCGACCAGCCAGCGATCCAGCGGTTCGATCGCGGCCGGCTGCACGAGGACGCCTTCCAGACGCACCGGATCCAGCAGCGTCGTCTGGGTCTGCTGCGGTAGTCCGAGGCGCTGCAGCAGGGCGCGGGCCCGCCGCTCCACGGCGGGCGACGCAGCGCCCTGCCAGGTCACCCGCACGCTGCGCTGTAGCGGACTCAGGCCGAGCAGAACGGTGTGAGCCCCCTGATCGCCCGCGATCACCCCTTCGGCAGCAACCGCGCCGGTGAATGCCGTGGCCACAGCCAGGCCGAGAGCGGGCAACAGCCAGCGTGCGGGTCGCCGCCGAGCGCGAGCGACAACCAGGGCCAGGGGCGCCGCCAGCGAGCGGATCTCAGCGCTCCTCGCCTTGCCGCCGGCGGTAATGGCTCCGCGCCTTGGCGCGACCGCCGCAGACCGACATCGAGCACCAGCGCCCGGCTTGATTGCGCGAGTGGTCGTAGAACGCCCAGCCACAATCCTCGCCGGGGCAGATCTTCATGCGCCTCCAGCTGCCGTCCACCATCGCCTGAGCCGCGTCGGCCAGCAGCACCCCGAGCGCCCCGTCGAGGCCCGCGTCGGGAGGCGCGAGGTAGCGAGGGCCTCCCGGCGTAAAGCGAAGCGCCACGATCGCTCCGGCCGCCGCTTGGTTGAGGGCTGCGCGCGCCGACTCCCGACCGGCGCCCGGGCCGGGCACGGCCAAGCCGGACGCGAAGGTGTTGGCGCGCGCCAGCTGACGCAGGCTCTCACGCGCGGCCAGGGCACGTCGCAGATCGCGATCGCCCAATCGCGCCGAGTCGGTCAGCAGGCCTCGGTGGGTTAGCCAGTCACCGAGCGCGCCGGGCGTACTGAGCAGCTCAGCGCCGTGATCGCGCTCCAGGTCATAGTGAGTATTGATGAACGCCTGCACGAGCGCCAGCGTTCCGGGGGCGGGGCGGCGCCCGCCCGGCTGCCGGGACGGGCGAGCGCGCGAGCGCGGCTGCAGGTTCTCACCAGCCATGGCCTGTTAGCTGGTGAGTGTATGGCCCGTCGAGCCACCGCGCAATCGCCCTTATACTTGCCTCACCCCCTAATCAGGAGCGGCGCGTGCAGGAAATGGTCATTTACGGCGTTAGCTTCGACATGGTCGGCAAGCAGCCGATCGTGCTTCTGAAGACCGTCGAGAGCAACAAGTTCCTGCCCATCTGGATTGGTCATCCGGAGGCGGCGGCGATCCTGATGAAGCTCCAGGGCGCCTCGACACCGCGCCCGATGACCCACGATCTGCTGTCCGACATGCTCGGCGAGCTGGAGGTCGAGTGCACCCGGGTGGCGGTGACCGAGCTGCGGGAGAACACCTTCTATGCCTCGATCAGCCTGCGCGCCAACGGGCGTGAGCTGGAGATCGACTCGCGTCCCAGCGACGCGCTCGCGCTCGCGGTCCGCTTCGGCGCGCCGATCTTCGCCGCCGACGAGGTGATCACCGAATCCGCGATCGAGTTCGAGCACGAGGTCGAGGACACCGAGGAAGTGGTCGAGAAGTTCAAGGACTTCCTGGACCGCGTCACTCCGGAGGACTTCGCCTCGGATGAATAAGCCCTAACCGCAAGGGAATCCGCTCGCCCCGAGTCCGGCTGCCTCCGGCGCTGGGACCGCGAGTGCGTGTTTGCCGGACTCGCTAGGGAATTCGGCTCTGCCAACTCCCTAGCGAAGACATCCGGCTCAGCCGAATTTCCCGGCTCAGCCGAATTCCCCAGCGGCCGCGAGGATTCGCCCGATCAGCTCGTCGAACGTGATTCCGGCCGCCTCCGCGGCCTGGGGCAGCAGGCTGGTCTCGGTCAGGCCGGGGATCGTGTTGGCCTCCAGCACGTACAGCGAGTTCTGGGCCCGGTCGAGCATCAGGTCGACCCGCGCGAAGCCGGCGCAACCGAGCAACCGGTAGCTGTTGAGCGCGATCTGACGCGCCTGCACCGCGATCCCCTCCTCCAGCTGCGCCGGGCAGACGAACCGCGTGCGGCCGATCTCGTAGCGCGCCTCGAAGTCGTAGAAGTCCTCCTCCTCGGGCAGCGCCTCGACGATCGGCAGCGCGACCGGGACGCCGCCCTCGTCGAGGATCGACACGGCCAGCTCCCGGCCCTGGACGTGGCGCTCGAGCAGCACCTTGCGGTCATAGGAGAAGGCGGCCACCAGCGCGGCCGGCACGTCGGCCGGGGTGCGCGCGAACTTGATCCCCAGCGCCGACCCCTGGCGCGCCGGCTTGACGACGATCGGGAACTCCAGTCGCTCCTCGATTGCCGGTAGCGCCTGGGCGGCCCCGAGCGCGCCGAAGGCGGTCTCGTTGAAAGCGTAGAAGTCGGGGGTGGGAATCCCGTTATCGCGCATCGCGTGCTTGGCCAGCACCTTGTCGGCGGCGCTGATGCACGCCGAGACCCCGGAACCGGTGTAGGGGATCCCCATCACCTCAAGCAGTTCCTGCACAGTTCCGTCCTCGCCGTCGCGGCCGTGCAGCGCCACGAACGCCACGTCGGGCCGGCCGGCCATCAGCTGTGCAACGAGTTCGGGTCCGACGTCGATCGCCAGCACCTCATGGCCGAGACGTTCCAGCGCGTCCTGGACCCGGGCGCCGGACCTCAGCGAGACCTGACGCTCCAGCGAGCGCCCCCCCTTCAGCACCGCGACCCGGCTCACCGTCCGCTGACCCGACTGACCTGCTCAGCTCCCGGGAGAATGCCCCCCTGGCCGATTGGCCCTCCCGGGAGAATCGCCTCCTGGGCGATTCTCCAAGGGTACGAGCCGCCAGGCGAGTACCCCATCGCGCCGCCAGGCGAGTACCCCATCGCCCCCTGGGCGATTTCTCCCAAGGCAATCGGCGCCAGCCGATTGGCCATCATCCGGCGCGCTTGCGCTTGGTCGGCATCCGCAGGACCTTGGCCAGCTCGGAGTCGACCTCGCGGCGGCCGGACGGCAGCCTGAGATCCTCCCCGGAGCGCGCCGCCGGCGCCTGGGGCCGCGCCCCGGTCAGCGTGCCGTACATCGCCACCTGCTCGCGGACGACCTCGCCGATCCGCCGGATCCCCTCGCGGATGTCGTCCTCGCCGACCCCGGAGAAGTTCAGTCTCATCGACGAGCCACCGCGGCCGTCGACGTAGGCGGCGCGACCAGGGACAAACGCGACATGCTCCTCCAGCGTGCGCGCCAGCAGGTCGGTGGTGTCCAGGTAGGGGGGCATCGTCGCCCACACGAACAAGCCTCCCTGCGGGTGGGTCCACTTCGCCTCGCGCGGGAAGTGCTCGGCCAGCGAATCGAACATCACATCGCGCCGGCGGCGGTAGATCTCCAGCAACGAGCGCAGGTACTCCTCCCACGGCCCGGCGTCGAAGTAGGCGCTGACAAAGTACTGGGAGATCGAGGACGAGCAAAGGTCCGATCCCTGCTTGCCGATCTGCATCTTCGCCAGGATCGGCGCCGGCGCCGTCGTCCAGCCCAGACGCACGCCGGGGGAGAGGATCTTGGAGAACGTGCCGGCGTAGATCACGAACTCGGCATCAAGCGAATACAGGGTCGGCAGCGGCTCGCCCTCGTAGCGCAGCAGCCCGTAGGGGTTGTCCTCCAGCACCAGCAGCTCGCGCTCGCCGGCGATCCTGACCAGCTCGCGCCGGCGCTCCAGCGACATCGTGACCCCGGCCGGATTGTGGAAGTTGGGCACCGTGTAGATGAACTTGGGGCGCCGGCCGCTGCGCTCCAGCTCGTCGAGCGTGGCCTCAAGCTGCTCCACGACCATCCCGTCGCGGTCCATCGTGATCTGGACCACGTCGGCCTGATAGGAGCAGAACGTCGGGATCGCGCCCGGGTAGGTCGGAGCCTCGGTGACGATCACGTCGCCGGGGTCGATCAGCGTCTTGCAGACCAGGTCGATCACCTGCTGGCCGCCGGTCGTAACCAGCATTTCGTCGAGGTCGACCTCCATGCCCTCGGCGCGCATCACCTCGGCGATGCACTTCTTGATTCGCTGGAAGCCCTCGGTGGGCCCGTACTGCAACGCCCGCGCGCACGATTCGCTGGCCACGGTGCTCATCAGCGCCGCGTATGAATCGGGCGGAAAGGTGGACGTGTCGGGTAGCCCGCCGGCCAGCGAGATCACGTCGTCGCGCTCGGTCAGTGCCATCAGGTCGCGCATCGCCGAGGACTTCATGACCTTCGTGCGCTCGGCGAACAACGCCGCGTAGCGCTTGATATCTCGTGTCGTCGACCGCTGGCGCCGGACGGGCCCGTCGCTGCCGGGGCTCGTGTCGCCACTCGGTTCCCGCCCACCCGAGCTCACGCTGCCCTCTCGTCTATCGTCACGCTTCGTCACGGTACAGCACGGTGCATCTCGCCTTCGACATCTTCCAGGGGATCGGCATCGCGGCTGCAGTGGGGATCAGACCCTTCCTGCCCGCGCTGGTGGTCGGCGCGCTCGCCGCCGGCGACATCCAGATCGACTTCAAGGGCAGCCACTTTGCTTTTCTGCAGGGAGTTCCGTTCCTGGCCGTGATGGTGCTCGGAGCGATCCTGATCGCGCTGGCCGAACGCCGTCTGGGTCAGGATAAGGTGGACCGTGGACCGCTCGCGATCGCGCTCGGCGCCGTTGCGGTGGTCGTGGCGGCGCTGCTGTTCGCGGGTTCGCTGGCGCAGGGCCATTACCTGAGCTGGCCCGGGTACATCGGCGGCGCGCTGTGCGCGGCCGTCGGAATCGCAGCCATGCGGCCGCTGCTCGCGCGCGTGCGCGCGCGCCTCGACACCGGCAGTGCGGCGGCGCTTCCGCTCTATGCCGAGGCCGGCGCGCTGCTGTGCGCGGCGTTGTCGGTGCTGGTGCCGCCCGTCGGGCTGATCGTCCTGGCGCTGCTGCTGTGGCTGCTGCTCGCCGGCCGTGGCCGTGACCAGCAGAAGTACGCCGGTCTCCGGATCCTGCGCTGATGGCGTTGTGAGCGCCGCAGGCTCGATGCCGGGTGACCGTGACGCCGCCGGTTCCAACGGCGTCAAGAAGCTGGTCCTGGTGGTGATCGACGCGCTGAAGCCCTCGATGCTGGAACGCGCGATCGCCTCGGGCCGCGCACCGGCGCTGGCCCGGATCCGGCAGGAGGGAGCCTACGTCGACGATTGCGTGGCGGCGTTCCCGTCCGTGACGCCCGTCTGTGCAGCCACGATCACCACCGGCGTCGGCCCCGACGAGCACCTGATCCCGAGCATGAACTGGTATCACCGTGAGGAGGAGCGCTACGTCGAGTACGGCTCGAGCTTCTCGGCCTCACGGCAGTTTGGGGTGCTGCGCTCGCTGACCGACACGGTCTACCGGATGAACGCCGAGCACCTCTCCGATCAGGTGGAGACGGTGTTCGAGACCCTCGATGATGCGGATCTGCGCACGGCTGGAACCACGTATCTCATCTACCGGGGCCGCCACCAGCACGAGGTCGCCAACGAATCCGCGTTGGCGCGGATCGTCACCTCGACCCTGTTCCGCCGCACGATCGCGGGGCCGCAGGAGCTGTTCTACGCCGATCTGTACGCCAGTCGCAAGACCGGCTGCCGCGGCCAGCTGGGGATGCCTGGCGTGCGTGACCAGCACACCGGCTGCGTGGGCGCGTACCTGATCGAGCACGACCTGTTCGACTTCATGCTGTTCTCGCTGCCCGACAACGACGCCTTCTCACATAAGAACGGCCCTCATGCCCAGGTCACCTCGATCGCCGCCGCCGATCGCCAGCTGGAGCGCCTGATGCACGCGGCCGGCGGCCCGGATGCGTTCCTGGAGCAGTACGCGGTGATCGTCACTTCAGACCACTCCCAGGCCTCGGTCGAGGAAAGGATCCGCCTCGATCAGGCCTTCGCCGACTTCGACGTCGCCGCGCCCGGCTCTTCACGGTCGATCGGCGCCGAGGTGGCGCTCAGCCCCGCCCAGCGTGCAGCCATGATCTATGCGCTTGACCCCGACAATGCCGACGAGGTGGTGGCACGCGCGATCGCCGCCGTCCGCGAGTTGGAGGGCGTCGACCTGATCCTGTCGTTCGCCGACGGCGACATGCGCGAGGCAGTCGTGCGCAGCCGGCGCGGGGAGCTGCGTTTCGCCCCCGGCGGAGAGCTCGCCGACGTCCGCGGCGGGCACTGGAGTGTGGAGGGTGACCTGGCTGCGCTGCGGGCCGAGATCCAGGATGGTCGCTTTCTGACCACCGAGTATCCGGATGCGCTGGCGAGGATGTGGTCGGTGCTGAATTGCTCCACGGCGGGCGACGTGCTGCTGTCGGCGGCGCCGGGCTATGAGTTTGTCGACTGGGGCGGAGCCGACCACGTCGGCGGTGGCAGCCATGGTTCCCTGCACCGCTCGGACTCGCTGGGGGCGCTGCTGTGGTGCGGGACCGGACCGGACTCCCGCCGCGCGCGCGAGCAGTGGTCATTGCGCGATGTGAAGCCGATGATCTGCGACCATTTCGGCCTGCAATCCCCCGATCACGTCGATTAGGGCCCGATTAACGATCAACTCCGCTTACGGTCAGCCGACAAACCGCCGATACAGTGACCATATGGCCGATGAGCTGAGCACAAGCGTCGAGCTGCCGTTCCGCCGCCGCGTGCGGCACGGAGTCCGGCGCGGGCACAACTGGCTGCAACTGGTCCGTTTCGCTGCGGTCGGCGCGACCGGCTACGCGGTGAACCTGATCGTCTTCGCGATCTGCGTTCACGTGCTGAAGATCGACTACAAGCTGGCCGCCGTGGTGGCGTTCGTGGTCTCGGTGGTTAACAACTTCTGGTGGAACCGCCACTGGACCTTCAGTGCCAAGGCGCAGCGCCCGATTCAGCAGGGGGCCAAGTTCTTCGCCGTCTCGCTGGTCACGTTCGGCTTCACCTACGTGGTGCTCGTCTCGCTGGTCGACGGAGCCGGGATGGCCAAGCTGGTCGCCCAGGCGATTGCGATCGCCGCTGGTACGCCATTGTCGTTCGTCGGGCAGAAGCTCTGGAGCTTCCGCGCGTAAGAGGCCTCGGCCGACGCGCCCGTTGTCCTGCACCAATCCTCCCCGCGCGAGCTGGCAAACGCTCGTCGCGCTGCTGACGGCGATCTCGCTGGTCCTGCTCGTGCTGAGCGCCGGTGCGCGCGCGGCGAGCACGGCCACCGTTACGGCCGCCACGAGCACCACCGTGGTGGATCCCAACACCCCCGTGCTGGTCACCTCCCAGGACCAGCCGCCGCGCGGTTACCGGCTCAACGCCGCCGAGGTGCAGCGGATCGCGAGGCGCAACCCCACGGCCGCCGCCGAGCTGCGCCGCCACCCGGATGCGATCCCCTACGAGTACACCAAGGGCCCGGGCCGCTGGCAGGTCAGCTGGTTCTCGGCCGGCGCCAACCAGAAGGAGCTGCTGCAGGTCTACGTCGACGACGCCAACGGCAAGGTGACCCAGGCGTGGACGGGCTTTCAGGTTGCCTGGACGATGGCCCGCGGCTATCCCGGCGCCTTCGGCAAGCAGGTCAACGCCTGGTATGTGTGGATCCCGATGTGCTTGTTGTTCATGGCGCCGTTCATCCCCTGGCGCCGGCCGCGCGCTCGGCATCCGGCCTCGCCTGAAAGCGCGGGGCGCCAGTCATCCAGCTGCCGGCCGCGCGCTGTGCCCGGTGAGCCGGCTCCGCGGCGGGGCTGGTCGCTGCTGCACCTGGACCTGGCGATGCTGCTGGGCTTCTCGATTTCGCTGGCCTTCTTCAACCACGCGCTGATCGGGCTGTCGGTGCCGCTGGTGTACCCGTTCCTGCTCTACCTGATGGCGCGGATGCTGCTGCTGGCGTTCGGCAAGGGGGTTCCGCGCCAGCCGCTGCGGGTGAGCGTGCCCCGCACCTGGCTGGTGGTCGGAATCGTCTTCCTGGTCGGATTCCGGATCGGGCTCAACGTGATCAACTCCAACGTGATCGACGTCGGTTACGCGGGCGTGATCGGCGCCGACCGGATCCTGCACGACAAGCCGCTGTACGGCGGCTGGCCGAGCGACAACGCCAACGGGGACACCTACGGTCCGGTCAACTACTACGCCTACGTCCCGTTGCGCGCGATCTTCGGCTGGAGCGGAAGCTGGGATCAGCTCCCGGCGGCCCACGCGGCGGCGATCTTCTTCGATCTGATGATGCTGCTCGGCCTGTTCCTGCTGGGGCGCAGGATCCGCGGGCCATCGCTGGGGATCGTGCTGGCCTATGCCTGGGCCGCCTATCCATTCAGCCTATACGCGCTCAGCTCCAACACCAACGACACTCTGGTCGGGCTGCTGGTCGTGGTGGCGCTGCTGGTGATCAGTTCGGCGCCCGCCCGGGGCGTGGCCGGGGCGCTGGCCGGATTGACCAAGTTCGCGCCGCTGGCGCTGGCGCCGCTGCTGCTGCGCGGGATCGGCGAGCCGCCCCGCCGCCGTTCGATCGCCTTCTACGGGCTCGCCTACGGCCTGACGGCCATCGCCGTGATGCTCCCGGTGCTGCTCAACCACGATCTGCACGCCTTCTGGCAGGACTCGGTGTCCTATCAATCCAGTCGTGTGACGCCGTTCTCGGTGTGGGGATTGTGGGGTGGCCTTGACGGCGCGCAGCAGTTGGTCCAGGGGGCCGGCGTCGGCTTGGCGGTCGGGCTGGCCTTCGTGCCCGGCCGGCGGGGGATCGTCGAGGTCGCGGCGTTGGGGGCGGCGATCCTGATCGCGCTCCAGCTGGGGGTCAACTACTGGCTGTACCCCTACATCGTGTGGTTCTTCCCGCTGGTGATCGTCGCCCTATTCGCAAGTCATCCGCAGCGCAGCTCGCCCGCCTCGGCGGACGAGCGGCCCCACGACGTGTTCGAGCCCGAGCCGTCCGCGCGCCTGCAGGTCGCCTGAGCGTCGGTCAGGCCTCAGCCCCAGCGTGAAGGGGGCCCAGTTCAGCTGACGCCCGGCGCGGGCAACAGGATCTGCTCGATCGAGTCGGCCCGCAGCGGCTCGCTGGCCCGGATCAGGACCGCGTTGAGCCACGGATCCTCGCTAGAGGTCTCGAACCTGATCGGCATCTTGGTGATCATCGCCTGCAGTGCCAACTCGCGCTTGACGCCGATCACCCCGCCGCGGGGACCGGTCATGCCCACGTCGGTGATGTAGGCGGTACCGCCGGGGAGCACCCGCGCGTCGGCGGTGGGGATGTGAGTATGGGTGCCGACGACCGCCGTCACGCGACCGTCGAGGTGCCAGCCCATGCCGATCTTCTCGCTGGTCGCCTCGGCGTGCATGTCGACCAGCACGTGGTCGGCCTTGCCCTTGAGCGCGTGCAGGGCCGCATCGATCTCAGAGAAGGCCGGGCGCCCGGCGTTCATGAACAGATTGCCCGACAGCGACACAACACCGAGGCGCACCTCGCCGGCGGTCACCACGCACCAGCCGTGGCCGGGCTGGCTGCGCAGAAAGTTCGCGGGCCGCAGGATCCGGTCCTGCGTGTCCAGGTAGGAATAGATCTCCCGCTGGCGATAGGTGTGGTTGCCCAAGGTGATCACGTCCACGCCGGCGGCGAAAAGCTGGTCGGCGATCTTCGGCGTGATCCCCATGCCGGCGGCGGCGTTCTCGCCGTTGACGACCACGAAGTCAGGCGCACAGCGCTCGCGCAGCGACGGCAACAGCGCCAGCAAGGTACGGCGGCCGATCCCGCCGACGATGTCGCCGGCGAACAGGATGCTGATGGGCTTGCTCACGTCTTCTCGGTGGTCAGTCATCTCGTCGTGGGCCCATACTTCCAGCTGTATGCGTTTTAGGCTCCGCTGGCCGCCCGCCAGCCCTCCGCCATCGCCGCCGCCCCGGCGGCCCCCGCCCTCGTTCGAGCCGGAGCAGGCCGACGGCCAGGACGCGGCCCAAGTGCCGCCAGGGCCCGAGCTTACCCCGGTCGCCCACCTCCCCCCGCCGGTCGTGGTTCCTCGCTGGGTGCAGCTCGTGTTGCTGCCGATCGCGTTGCTCGGGCTCTGGGCGCTGGCCCGAGCCGTGGGCACGGTGCTGCTGATCCTGATCGTGGCGGCCGTCGTGGCGCTGATCCTCAACCCCCTGGTCCAGCTCCTCGAGCGCGGCCGCATGCCGCGCGGGCTGGCGATTCTGGTCGTATACGCAGGCGGTTTCGCAGCGCTGACCGGGATCGGGGTGCTGTTGGCCAACCCGGCCAGCACGCAGCTGAGTCACTTCGAGAACAACGTGCCGTCGCTGATCCGGCAGGCCAACCACGACCTGGCCAACCTCCAGAGCTGGCTGGACCGCCACGGCATCAACATCCATATCCAAAAGCAGGGACAGACCGCGCTGGACACGCTCCAGAAGAACATCCTCAAGCAATCGGGGGCGATCGTCTCCTTCTCCCGCGATCTGCTCACCCAGCTGGTCACGACCGCCTTCGACCTTGTGCTGATCCTGGTGCTGTCGATCTACCTGTTGGTCTACGGCAGGCAGATCGGCGGCCTGGTGCGGCGCATCATGCCCCCCGGGGATGGGACGCCCGACGACGATTACCCGGTGCTGGTCCAGCGCGCGGTGTCGGGCTACGTCCGCGGCCAGCTGATGTTCAGCCTGACGATGGGGGCCAGCGCCGCGATCTCGCTGACGATCTTCGGGATGCTGGGCATCTTCCCCGACGGTGAGCGCTACGCGCTGTTCTTCGGCGTCTTCTACGGCCTGATGGAGTTCATCCCCTACATCGGCCCGATCATCGGCCCTGCGCCGGCGGTGATCCTGGCCTTGTTCAATAATCCGATCAGCGCCGTGTGGCTGCTGATCCTGTTCATCGCGCTGCAGCAGCTCGAGGGGCATGTGATCGCGCCCCAGATGTTCAGGATCTCGCTGCGGATCAACCCGATCCTGATCATCCTCGGACTGCTGGTCGGCTATCAGCTCTACGGGGTCGTCGGGGCGCTGGTCGCGCTTCCAGTGCTGGCGGTGCTGCGCCAGACGGTGCTCTACCTGCGCCGCCACCTGGTGCTGGAGCCGTGGACGGTGGCGGGCCCGGGGGTGGGGGTGCTGGGGGTGATCGTCGATCGGTGTCCCGACTGCGGGACCGTCGCGTCGGCTTCGGACTCGTTCTGCCGCACCTGCGGAGCATCGCTGGAGCCGCGCGTGAGCACCCCGACCTGATCGGCTTGCGCGTGACGATCCTGTAATAGCCTGCGGGCGGTGCCCACATCCGCCTCTTCCGAGCAGACGAGCACGCTGACCGCTCGCTCGCTGGCCAGGCGCTACGGGGAGCGTATCGCCCTGCACGAGGTCAGCTTCGAGCTGCGGGCCGGCGAGCTGGTCGGCCTGGTGGGACCCAACGGCGCGGGCAAGACGACCTTGCTCTCGATCCTGGCCGGAGTGCTGGCGCCCAGCGCGGGGGAGCTCAGCCGCGCGCCGCGGGAGATCGGCTGGGTCCCCCAGCAGCCGGCGCTCTACTCCAAGCTCTCCGTGGCCGAGAACCTACGCCTGTTCGCGCGGCTGGAGAAGCTCGCCGACCCTGACCAGGCGGTGGCCAGGATGCTCGAGCAGACGGCGCTCGAGGATCGCGCCGACGAGGAGGTCGGCCGATTGTCAGGCGGCAACCAGCAGCGCGTCAACATCGCGATCGGGCTGCTGGCGGCGCCCGCCGTCCTGCTGCTCGACGAGCCCTCGGCCTCGCTGGACCCGCGTCAGCGCGAGCGGCTGTGGGAGTTCATCGGGAGCCTGGCCGGAGGCGGCACGACGGTCGTCTACTCGACCCACAACGTGTCCGAGGTAGAGCGCTACGCCGACCGAGTGCTGCTGCTCGTCGACGGCGAGCTGCTGTTCACCGGCACGCCGTCCGAGCTGGAGCGGGCCGTCGGCGGCGATGCGCGGGATTTCGAGGCTGCGTTTATGCGCTTCCTTCACGCGCGAGGTCATTAGGTGCTCCCGTGCGTTGGCTGTTGATCAAGGATCTGCAGATCCTCAAGCGCTCCCCGCTGCTGGTGGGGTTGCTGATCGTCTATCCGATCGCGATCGCGCTGATGATCGGCTTCGCGCTGTCCAGCCCGCCGGGCAAGCCCAAGGTGGCGTTCTACAACGAGGTGGCGCCGGGTCAGGGCAAGATCAGCTTCGGCAGCCAGCAGATCAACGTCGCCCAGTACGCCAGCCAGCTGTTTGAGTCGGTCCAGGCGATCAAGGTGCATTCGCGCGCTGAGGCGATCGCCAAGGTGCGCGACGGGCAGGCGCTGGCGGCGGTGATCATCCCCGCCGACATCCCGCAGCAGATCCAGAACCTGGTGACCAACGGCGTCGGGAAGCCGACGGTCCAGCTGTTCTTGAACAACAAGGACCCGGTACAGCGCCAGTTCGCCGATCAGGCGATCTCCCAGCGGCTCGCCGAGGTCGAGCAGGCGGTGTCAAAGCAGGTGCTGCGGGTTGCGGTCAGCGATCTGCAGCAGGTGCTCAACGGAGGCTCGGTGCAGATCCTGGGCCAGAAGGTGGGGCTGCTGGGCCTGCGCAACTCACGCACGATCGTGCAGGGCACGATCGCGTCGCTGCCTGTGCGCTCGCCGCTGCGAGCGGCGCTCGGCCAGGTAGTGGGATTCGCCAATCTGGCGATCCAGGGACTGAGCTTCGCCACCCCCGTGCTGGGCTCGATCGGGACGCCCCTTACCGTCCAGCAGACCGAGCTGGCGGGTGCGACCACACCAACCGCCACCTACGCGGTGGCGATCGCGGTAATCGTCTCGCTGATGTTCGTGACGATGCTGCTGGCCGCCGGGATGCTCGCGATCGAGCGCGCCGAGAACACCTACACGCGGCTGATCCGCGGCCTTGTCTCACCCGGGCAACTGCTGTCGGAGAAGGTCGCGCTGTCGGCCGGCTGCGCGTCGATCGTGGCGCTGCTGATGTCGGCCTTCGTGTCGCTGTTCGTGCCCCTGGACTGGTCACGCTTTGAGCTCTGGGTGCTGGCGCTGGCGTTCGGCGGCCTGGCCTTCGGCGCGCTCGGGGTGGCGCTGGGAGGGGTCGCGCGGGAGGTGAGCGCCTCTTCGCTACTGGCCTTCCTGGTCTCGCTGCCGATCGCCTTCGTCGCGCTGGTGCCCGCCAATGCCGTGTCCGGCACGCTGAGGTCGGTGCTCGATGCGATCGCGTTCGCGTTCCCGTTTAAGGCCGCCCTGGAGGCGGTCGACAACGCGTTCAGCGGGACTGCGCCGGGGATCGGCGGACCGCTGCTGCACCTAGTGGTGCTGACCGCCATATTCGGGGCGCTGGCGCGCGTCGCTCTGCGGCGCTTCGCCTGACGGCGGGGCCGGCGTGGTGGCTCGGACTGGGGGGAGCGCTTCGCCTGACGGCGCGAGCGCTCAGCGGTCGCCGACGGTGCTGCGGAACATGACCGCGCAGATCGCGGCGATGATCAGCGCGAGCACCGGAAGCGTGAGCCCGATCACGCCGACGATGGCGAGCACCAGGCCGACCACGCCGACCGTCCCGGCCGTGCCGCCGACGACCACCAGACGGTAGGCGCGCTGCTCGCGGGCCCGCTTGGGCGTGTAGTTGCCGCGCTTCTGAATGTTGCTCACAGTCACCAAGCGTAGAGCATCGTTCTTGAACGCTGCACCAACGCGGCGCGGCGACGGGGCGCGCCGGTGAATATGCGGTGCGCTAGGTTTGACCGGCGATGGTCGACCCCAATCAGCACCATCTGCTGCTCTACACCTACGTCGAGGACATAGTGGCGCGGCGCGGTCCCTACCGTGAGGCGCATCTGGAGCGGATCCGCGCGGAGCGCGACGCCGGCCGGCTGGTGATGGCCGGTGCGCTCGGAAATCCGCCCACCGGCGGCGCGATCGTGTTCAGGGGCGTCGAGCCTGAGTTGATCGAGGCGTTCGCGGCCGGCGACCCGTACGTGGAGGCCGGGCTGGTCACCTCCTGGCGCGTAGAGCGCTGGAACCTGGTCTAAGGGCCTGACCGAAGGAGTCGGTTCGGCGCCATCCGGACGCCGGTATCCTCGGTGAAAGTCATGCCCTTTCCGCAAACCCGCCTCCGCCGGCTGCGCGCCACCCGGGCGTTGCGCGGGCTCGTCCGTGAAACGCGTCTGGCGCCGGCCGATTTCGTCTACCCGATGTTCGTCGCGGACGGCATCGATCGCCGTGAGCCGATCGCCTCCATGCCGGGCATCGACCGGCTGTCGATCGCCCACGCGGTGGCCGAGGCGGGCGAGGCGCTGGCGCTCCGGATTCCCGCGGTCCTGCTGTTCGGGATCCCGGCCGCCAAGGACGAAGAGGGCTCGGGCGCGTGGGATGACGAGGGGATCGTGCAGCTGGCCACGCGGGCGATCAAACAGGCTCACCCGGATCTGCTCGTGGTCGCCGATCTGTGCCTCTGCGAGTACACCAGTCACGGGCACTGCGGCGTGGTCAGGCAGCTGGATGACTCGGGCGCTGGCGGATCCGGCGAGGCTGGACGCCGAGCCGGCGGCAAGCGCGAGGACATCGTCGACAACGACGCGACGCTCGAGCTGCTGGCCCGCACCGCGATCTCACAGGCGCGCGCCGGAGCCGACATCATCGCCCCCAGCGACATGATGGACGGCCGTGTCGGCGCGATCCGCAGCGCGCTGGACGACGACGGTTTCTCCGAGACGCCGATCATGGCCTACTCGGCGAAGTTCGCCTCGGCGTTCTACGGGCCGTTCCGCGATGCCGCCGACTCCACCCCGGCCTTCGGAGACCGGCGTGCATACCAGATGGATCCGGCCAACGGCGAGGAGGCGGTCCGCGAGGCTCGGCTCGACGTGGAGGAGGGGGCCGACATCCTGATGGTCAAGCCGGCGCTGCCCTACCTCGACGTGATTCGCCGCGTCAAGGACGAGACCGGCATGCCGCTGGCTGCCTACAACGTCAGCGGGGAGTACTCGATGCTCAAGGCTGCGGTCGCCGCGGGCTATCTTGACGAGCGCGCCGCCGTCCTTGAATCACTTACCTCGATCCGTCGCGCGGGGGCCGACATCGTGATCACCTACCACGCTAAGGAGGCTGCGCGATGGCTGCAATAGGCAAGCCCGGGACGACCCAGTCCGCCGGCACCGCCCCGACCGGGAGCCAGCACGGCCCGAAGCTTCGCAGCCGCAAGCATGGCGCGGCGATCGAGCTCGACGACCTGGACAAGCGCCTGCTCAACCTGATGCAAGGCAGCTTCCCGATCGCCCGCCGGCCCTATCAGCACGTCGCGAGCGCGGCCGGGATCAGCGAGACGGAGGTGATGGCCCGCGTCCAGCGGCTGCTCGACGAGCGCATCATCCGCCAGATCACGCCGATCTTCGACACCCGGGCGCTCGGCTACTCGTCGATGCTGGTCGCCGCCAAGGTCGATCCCGACAACCCCTGGCGGTCGGCGAACGTGATTAATGCCCACCCGGGCGTGTCGCACAACTACCTGCGCAACCACGAGTTCAACATCTGGTTCACGATTGCCACCGAGCCCGACTCCCCGCTGGGGCTGCAGGGCACGTTGGAGGTCCTCGCCCGGATAGCCGGCGCCGAGTCGATTCGCCAGCTGCCGACGCTGAAGCTGTTCAAGATCAGGATGGACCTGGAGATGGAGGGCGGGACCGATGCGCTCTCCAAGGCCGTGGAAGCGGCCGCGCCGGCCGAGATCGAGCGCCAGCCCTGTGACGAGTCAGACATGGCGGTGATCCGCGCGCTGCAGGGTGACATGCCGGTCATCTCCGAGCCCTACGCGCCGGCGGCCGGAGAGCTCGGGATGACACAGGAGCGGCTGCTGGCCCACTTGGAGCAGATGCAGGAGCGCCGGCTGCTACGCCGGGTCGCCGCGATCCTGTTTCACCGCCGCGCCGGTTTCAGCGCCAACGGGATGGGCGTGTGGAAGGTGCCCGACGAGCAGATTCTGGAGCTCGGGATGCGCATGGCCGCGTTCCGCGGGATTTCGCATTGCTACCAGCGCCCGACCTACGCCGACTGGCCCTATTCGGTGTTCACGATGGCCCACGGCCGATCCAAGGAGGAGTGCGACGCGATCCTCGACACGATCGCTGCCGACACCGGCATCCAGGAGCGCTCGACGCTGTACTCCTCGACGGAGTTCAAGAAGATTCGCCTGCTCTACTTCACCCAGGACTATCGGGCCTGGGAGCGCGAGCACGCCGGCGTGTGAGCGCGGCTGCGGTCAACACCTCTCGGTCCTCCGAGCTCTACGCGCGGGCGCAGCGTCTGCTGCCCGGCGGCGTGAATTCACCCGTGCGGGCGATGCGAGCGATATCGCGCGACCCGATCTTCATCGCGTCGGGCCACGGCTCGAGGATCCGTGACGTCGACGGCAACGAGTACGTCGACTGGGTGTCCTCCTGGGGACCGCTGATCCTGGGTCACGCGCACCCGGAGGTGATCGAGGCGGTGATCGCGGCGGCGAGGAGCGGCACGAGCTTCGGGGCGCCGACCGAAGGCGAGGTCGAGCTGGCCGCGCAGGTCGCCGAGCGGGTGCCCTCGATCCAGATGCTGCGGATGACCTCGTCGGGGACCGAAGCCACGATGAGCGCGATCCGCCTGGCGCGCGCGGTCACCGGCCGCGAGCCGGTGCTCAAGTTCGCAGGCGCCTACCACGGTCACGTCGACGGCCTGCTCGCCCAGGCCGGCTCGGGACTGGCGACACAGGGGATCCCAGCCAGCCCCGGGGTACCCGAAGCCGCGGCGAGCGCGACCGTGATCGTGCCCTGGAACGACCCCCCGGCGCTGGTGGCGGCGACCGAGCGACACCCGCTGGCGGCGATCCTGGCCGAGCCGGTGCCGGCCAATATGGGGCTGGTGGCGCCCGAGCCCGGCTTTCTGGAGCTGCTGCGCGAGCGCGCTGATGCGACCGGCGCCCTGCTCGTCTTCGACGAGGTGATCTCCGGCTTTCGCGTTGCCCGCGGCGGCGCTCAGGCGCACTTCGGCGTGACGCCGGATCTGACCATCCTGGGCAAGATCGTCGGCGGAGGGCTGCCGGCGGCGGCCTATGGCGGCCCGCGGGCGCTGATGGAGCGCATCGCCCCGGCGGGCGACGTCTACCAGGCGGGGACCCTGTCCGGCAATCCGCTGGCGGTGGCTGCGGCATTGGCGACGCTTGCGCGACTCGACGCCGACGCCTACCGGCGGCTGGCGCAGGTCACCGAGGCGCTCGCCGCCGGACTGCGCGCGGTGGCCGCCGAGGCCGGCCGGGCGGTCCAGGTGCACAGCCTGCCCGGCCTGCTGACGGTGTTCTTCTCTGACTCGCCGGTGACCGACTACGAGTCCGCCGCCGCCTGCGACCTGGTCGCCCACGGTGCCTGGTGCCGAGCGTTGCTGGACCGGGGGGTATATCCACCGCCTTCACAGTTCGAGGCCTGGTTTCCGTCGTTGGCACATACCGACGAGGACGTGCAGCGCACGCTCGACGCGGCGCTCGAGGCGTTCCGGGAGCTGCCGGAGCGTGCATGAACGCCATGGGGACTGTTGTTCATTCCGGGCCGGAGCGTGCATGAACGCCATGGGGACTGTTGTTCATTCCGGGCCGGAGCGTGCATGAACGCCATGGGGACTGTTGTTCATTCCGGGCCGGAGCGTGCATGAACGCCATGGGGACTGTTGTTCATTCCGGGCCGGAGCGTGCATGAACGCCATGGGGACTGTTGTTCATTCCGGGCCGGAGCGTGCATGAACGCCATGGGGACTGTTGTTCATTCCGGGCCGGAGCGGTGAGAAGCCGGCAGGACGGCACGGCCGCGCTCGCCCAGGCGCTGCGCGCCCACGGCGGGACCGTCGGCGGTCTGGTCGGCCCGGCCCGCTCCGAGCCGCCGCGGGCGCAGTCTTTTGGAGGAGCGGCCCCCGATGGTTTCGCTGCGCTGGGCTCCGACTGTCCCGGACCACCGCAGATCGCCGCCGTCGGCCCGCGCACGGCCGGGCGTGAGGCCGAGTACGAGCTGCTGCTGGAGATGATCTGGGAGGGCAGCCTGCTGCACTACGGCGCACCGCGCGTGGTGGTGACCGAGGATCCTGATCTGGCCCTGCTGATCGGCGATCAGCTCTATGCCCTCGGTCTCTCCCGGCTGGCGGAGCTGGGGGATCTCGAGGCCGTCGGCGAACTGGCCGACGTGATCTCGCTGGTGGCCCAGGCCCAAGCCGACGGTGACGCCGCGCTGGCCGACGCGGTCTGGGCAGCGGGCGCGGCCGCGGTCGGCTGGGGGTTCAGCGAGCTGCACAGCGCCGCCAAGGCGCTGGCCCGCGCGGGGGATCGCGGCGCTCGCGCCGCGCTTTTGGCGAGCGCCGCGCGCCCAGGGGCTCGCGACGGCCGCCTCGATGTTGACGATAGGCTTCCCTAAGCGTTCAATGTCAGACGCGTAAGTCGAAGGGCGCACGTGGCAGACAGACATAAAGAAGGCAAATCCAAGTACACGGCTGACCGCAACATGCCCGGCGCGTTCGAGGGCGAGACGGTTACGCGGCGGCGATTTATGGGCGCGGTCACCCACAGCGCCGGCGGCGTGGCGGCGATGGCGTTCACGCTCCCCGCGCTGGGCTTCGCGCTCGGGCCGATATTCAGCCGCGAGCCCTTCAACTGGCAGCCGATCGGCACCCCGGGCGACTTCACCGACGCGACCTACGTCACCGAGGTCGTCACGATCGTGCAGGGGATCGGCGAGGCCGGCAAGTCGATCGCCTACGTCCGCGCTCGCAACCCGGCGATCGACACCGAGCCCGAGGATCAGTACAACCACTTCATCGCCCTGTCGTCGCGCTGCATGCACCTGGGTTGCCCGGTGCGCTATGTCGCGGCCGCCTCGCGCTTCATCTGTCCCTGCCACGGCGGCGTGTACGACTTCCGCGGCCTGGTCGCCGGCGGGCCCCCGGTGCGCCCGCTCGATCGCTTCTACACCCGCCTGAACACGGCCACGGGACTAGTCGAGATCGGCCCCCGCTATTCGGTCAACTCCGAGCTTCAACGCTTCTCCCCGCGTGACCCGGGGCAGCCGCTGGACGGGATCGGGCAATATCTGTACCCCGCTCGCTTCGACACCTCCGTGCTTCCCAAGATCTGATCCGCATGCCCAAGCTCCCCGCTCCACCCCTGCCGAAGGTTCTGCAGCCCAAGCCCAAGCGTCCCGGCGAGAACGGCAACGGCGCGATCACTCCGGCCGAAGTCGGGATCACCGTCGTCGACTGGATCGATGAGCGCACCTCGCTGTCGGGCGGCCTGCGCTGGATGCTGTTCCGCAAGGTCCCCAAGGGGATCAACTGGGCCTACACGCTGGGCTCGGCGACCATGTTCGCGTTCCTCTCCCAGGCCGTGACTGGCGTCTTTCTGGCGATGTATTATCGCCCCGACGCGAGCGGCGGTGCCTACGAGTCGGTCCGCTATCTCACCGACGACGCCTTCCTCGGCCAGTTCGTGCGCGGGATGCACAAGTGGGGCGCGTCGGTGATGATCATCCTGATCTTCCTGCATATGGGGAGGGTGTTCTTCTTCGGCGCCTACAAGTACCCGCGCGAGCTGACCTGGATCATCGGCGTCGTGCTGCTGATCCTCACCATGGCGATGGGGTTCACCGGCTATCTGCTGCCGTTTGACCAGCAGTCCTACTGGGCGACGATCGTGGGCGTCAACATCAACGGGACCGGCCCCTTCATCGGGCCGTACCTGTCTGACTTCCTGCGGGCCGGTCCAGAGTTCGGCGCCACCACGCTGACGCGCTTCTACGCGATTCACATGATGCTGATCCCCGGCCTGATCGCCGCGCTGATCGGCGCCCACCTGTACCTGATCACCAAGCTCGGCATCTCGGCGCCGCCTTGGATCAAGGCCGAAGAGGAGCCTGAGCTCAGGGAAACTCGGGTATGAGCGGAGCGGGCGGTCAGTGAACCAGGCAGAGAAGGAGGCCTACCTCCGCGAATACTCGATCCTGAAGAATCAGGGCAAGCCGTTTTTCCCCTACGCGGTCGCCAAGGACTCCCTGATGGCGGTGATCGTGATGGTGGTGATCGTCTTCTTGGCGCTGTACTTCGGCGCCGAGCTGGGTCCGAAGGTCAATCCGACGACCACCACCTACGTGCCGCGTCCGGACTGGTACTTCTTCTTCCTGTTCGAAGTCCTGCGCGTGATGAAGAACGTCCCCAAGTTCACGGACATGGCGACGATCGGCGTGCCGACGATCTGCATGGTCCTGCTGTTCCTGCTGCCGTTCTACGACCGCAGCCCGGAGCGGCTGATTTGGCGCCGCCCGGTGGCGCTCGCCGCCGGCCTGGCAACGATCTTCGCAATGGCCTACCTGACCTACGAGGGCGCGAACACGAAATCTCCGAACTCGGTCGATCTGGCTCCGCCATCGAGCCTGACCGCGTCCGAGGCGGCCACCTTCCGCGCCGGCGAGCTCGTGGTCGGCCAGTCCGGGTGTCTGGCCTGCCACGTTATCGGTAGCAACGGGAACAACGGCCCCGGACCGCCGCTGACGCACATCGGCGCGATCCTGCGTCCCGCCGCGATCGTCCAGACGCTGCGCGACCCGACCCAGCCGATGCCGTCGTTCGAGGCAATGGCGCAGCAGTACCCGAAGAAGTTCTCGAACCTGGTCAACTTCCTCGCAGAGCTGCAGTAGGGGCTGGGCCCCATGTCCTCGGTTTCGCTGCCATGACGGCGAGCGCCAACTTCGCGCCGGAAAGCGTGTCCGGTGGGGGACCGTCGTCGTCCGGGACCCTGGAGGAGACTCAGGTCCGGGCGATGTTCGATCGCATCGCCGGGCTATATGACCGCATGAACACGGTCATGACCGCGGGCCTGCACCACCGCTGGCGCCGGCGCGCGGCCGATCTGGCCCAGTGCAAGCCCGGCGGCCGAGCGCTCGACGTGGCCACCGGGACTGGCGACCTGGCGCTGGAGATGGCCGGCCGGGTCGCTCCCGGCGGCACGGTGATTGGCGCCGACTTCTCCGAGCGGATGCTCGCACTGGCGCGCGCCAAGCCGAGTCCCTTCGCGGTCGGGCGGCCCGGAGCCGGTGTGACGCTGCGCTTTGAGACTGCCAACGCGCTCTCACTCCCCTACGCGGACGACGAGTTCGACGCCGCCACCGTCGGCTTCGGTGCCCGTAACTTCTCCGATTTGGAGCAGGGCCTGCGGGAGATGGCCCGCGTGGTCAGGCCCGGAGGACGGGTCGTGGTGTTGGAGATCACCAACCCGCAGCGCCCACTGCTGTCGACCTTCTTCGAGCTGTGGTTCGATCGCGTGGTACCGGCGCTGGGACGCCTGGCCGGCGATGCGCAGGCGTACAGCTACCTGCCTAGCTCCGTGCGGCGCTTCCCCGGTCCCGAGGCGCTGGCCGGCGTCATGTTCCGCTGCGGCCTGACCCGGATCCGGTATCTGATTACCGCTGGCGGGATCATCGCCCTCCACGTCGGTGAGGTAGGTGAGACCGCTGAGGCTGCTGAGGCCGGTCGGGCTGCTGAGGCCGGTCAGGCTGCTGAGGCGGCCGGACCAGAGCGGGGGCCGTCATGATGAGCGCGGTGAGAGCCGTGGTGCAGGCGGGTGGCGAGCCCGTCACCCGGCTGATGGAACGAGTCGAGGCGCGCATGTTCGAGCTGGCCATCGGCCACGGGCAGCTGCTGGCGCTTCATGCCGGCGACACGATCGCCGCCGGTGGCAAGCGGTTGCGGCCGCTGCTGCTGTGCCTGGCCGCCGGTGTCCCGACACCTGAAACCGAGCGTCTGGTTCGCGCCGCGGTGGCAGTCGAGCTCGTGCACGGCGCAACCCTGGTCCACGACGATGTGCTGGACGGATCTCCGCTGCGGCGCGGCCGCCCGACCGTGGTGGCGGCGGCCGGCCGCCGTCTCGCCACGGCCACCGGTGACCTGCTGTTTTCCCGCGCGTTCGCCGAGCTGGCGGGCGGATCGCTGCATTCGGTCCGCGTGCTCTCACGGGCCAGCTCGGAGCTGGCTGCCGGCGAGCTGATGCAGCGCCACGACGCCTGGAATGTCAACGTGGAGTTGGAGCGTTACCTGGAGCGCTGTCGGCTGAAGACCGCCGTGCTATTCCGCGCCGCCTGTGAGCTAGGCGCGATCGAGGGTGGCGGCGAGGTAGGCGCCCTCGGCCTGTTCGGCGAGCAGATCGGCCTCGCGTTCCAGATCCTCGACGACGTGCTCGACGTCGCCGGGCCCCCTGAGCGGACCGGTAAGCCACAGGGCGCGGACCTGCTGGACGGGACCGTGACGCTGCCGCTGATCATCGCCCGAGCTCGCGATCCGGAACTGGCTCGCATTGACATCCGCGGCCTCACCGGAGTCGATGATGCGCGTCAGGTCTGTCAGCTGATCTCTGCCACCGGCGCGTTGGCGAAGGCCAAGGGCCAGGCGCTGGAGCTGGTCACGGGCGCCAAGTCGATGCTCCCGTCGCTGCCCGATCGCCAGCGAGCCGCGCTGGAGTTGGTGGCCGACGGCGTCGTGGAGCGATATTCGTAGGCCAACAGGACGTGGCCCGGTCCACAGGACGTGACCGAACCGCCAGCGGCGGTCTGGCGGCGACGGGCGGGTTAGAAGTCCTCAGGCAGGATCAGGTCCGCGCACAGCGCGCTGGTGAAGCGCTCGATCTCTTCTGACAGGTTGGCCTGGGTCATGCGGCGCAGGTCGCGCAGCATGTCGGCCAGTCCGTCGTCGAGCTTCTCCTCGAGCTGATGCACCTGCTGGGACTCGAACACCCCTTCGGTCAGCCAGCTGCAGTTGGGGCACTGGAGCGTGAGCTCCCAGCGCTCGTTGGGTGCCTCGGCCCAATCGACCGGCTGAACCAGCTCGGAGGCGCATTCCGGGCATTCGTGCAGCCCCCGCTTTGCCGTCACCTCGGACTCGTGGAATCTGACCACTTCGATCGACTTACCGCTAGGCAGCACGATCCGGCGAACTGAGTGGCGTTTGGGATTCTGGTTCATCGATCCTCCTGGCCCAGATATCGGCCATCCACCGGTGAAGCTTGAGCGTCGATTAGCCCAATTCAACGCGCGATCGCTACCCTTCGAGGCCCCCACCCGGAGGCATGAGGAATGTTCCGCAACCCCACCACCGATCTCCTAGTAGTGCTCCTGATCGTGCTGCTGATCTTTGGGCCCAAGCGGCTGCCCGGCCTGGGCAAGCAATTGGGGACCGGGCTGCGCGAATTCAAGGAGTCGATCACCGGGGATTCCAAGGACGAGGACGAGGAGCAGCCGGCGCGCCAAGCGCTCCCCCAGAGCGCCAGCGTTCCCGAGCATCCGGCCGCGGATGGCGCTTCTCCGGGAGAGCGCTCGGCCCCGGACGCAGCGCCCGGGCGCGAGTCGGCTGAGGTCGGTTCTGAGCGCAGCTCCTAAGTCCCGGCCGGAGCGCAGTCGTGTCTAAGGTAATGCGGCGTCCGATCGGGCACGAGGATCGCCTGAGCATCATCGATCACCTCGACGAGCTGCGAAGCAGGCTGATCATCTGCGTCATCGCACTGGTGATTGCCTTCGCCGTCTGCTTCTGGCAGAACCACGCGCTGCTCAACGTGCTCAACCAGGCGCTGCCCGCCTCGCCGTCGACCAGCAGCAACCACCTCTCAGGTCTTACTGGCGACACCGTCAAGGAGGCGCGCGATCTGGCCGCCGCCGCCGCCGCCTTCAAGAGCCTGTCAACCGCGTCGGCCCGGTCCTTGCAGGACCGGGCGCTGTTCGCATTGGCGGCGCACAGCCTGGCGGACGCCTCGAAATCCCTGCCGCAATCAACGCCGAAGCGCCTCCCGATCACGATCGGCATCGGCGAGCCGTTCACCACGACCCTCACCGTGGCGGCCTACTTTGCGTTGCTGCTCACGCTGCCGGTCCTGATCTACCAGGCGTATGCGTTCGTGATCCCGGCCCTGAAACCCAACGAGCGAAGAGTCGCCTTGCCGGTGATGATCGCCGCGCCGGTCCTGTTCATTGCCGGCGTCGTGTTCGCCTACGCTGTCGTGCTGCCGCCTGCGGTGCATTTCCTGCAGGGCTACAACAGCCAAAACTTCGACATCCTCGTGCAGGCCAAGACCTACTACACGTTCGAGATGCTGACGATGATCGGGATCGGGCTGGCCTTCCAGCTCCCGATGGGACTACTTGGGCTCCAGCAGCTGGGCGTGATCAGTGGCAGCACCTTGACGGGAAACTGGCGTTACGCGACGGTGATCATTGCCGTGATCGCGGCCGCGATGCCGGGAGTGGATCCGGTCACCACCGGGCTGGAGATGCTCCCGCTGGTGATCCTCTTCCTGGCCAGTATCGTCTTGCTCAAGTTCGCCGATCGACGCAAGGCCCGGCAGGCAGCGGCCGAACTGGCCGACATCGAGACCCAGTTCCACGACCCCCCAGACAATGCTCTTTGACCTTCGTAGCCGCGGTCGTCGCCGGACGGTACAAGTGGTGTACCTCGGTCTCGCGCTGCTGATGGGCGGCGGGCTGGTGCTGTTCGGCGTCGGGTCTGGCAACAGCATCGGCGGACTCCTCAACGGGTTGACCGGCAATGGCTCCAGCGGCGCTCAGACGCAGGTCGTCAGCCAGGCCGAGAAGGCCGCCCTGCGCCAGACCAAGTTGCACCCCAGTGATCCCGCCGGATGGTCGGCGCTGGTGCAGGCGCGCTGGACCTCCGCCGGGCAGGCGGGCGACTACAACGCCACCACCGGCGTGTTCACCGCCAGCGGCAAGAAGGAGCTGGCGGGGACGACACAGGCCTGGCAGCACTACCTCCAGCTCATCAAGAGCCCCGACCCTAATCTGGCGATCCTCGCTGCGCGGGCGTACGCCGCCCTGGGCGACTACGCCAACGAGGCCAGCGCCTGGGAGATCGAGACCACCGCCAACCCCGGCGCGGTCAAGGGTTACGAGTGCCTGGCCGTCTCCGCCTACGCCGCCAAGCAGACGCGCAAGGGCGACCTGGCGGCGGCTAAGGCGCTCAGCCTGGTGCCCAAGCTGCAGCGCACGACGCTCAAGCAGCAGATAGACGCAGCCAAGACCCAGCCCTCGGTGGCGCAGTCCTGCTGAGCGCCGCCGTGAAGGCGGCCGGGGTAACATCGGCGCTCGAGGGCCGTTAGCTCAACTGGTAGAGCAGGGGACTCTTAATCCCAAGGTTGGAGGTTCGAGTCCTCCACGGCCCATTCGCAAATCCCCGGCGACCGCCGGATCGAACGGCTGCTCTCGGCCTCCACCACCTGCCGCCCACAACACCGCTCGCTGTTCGCCTACCTCGCAGAACATGCTCACCGGCCACTCACGCGGCGACCCCGTCCCCAGGCTCGCCTGAGCCAGGGAACTGAACGCCGAAACCCTGGAACGGAGCGGGACCCGATGACGTCGAGAGTGAGCCAGACTGGGACGTTCCAGGACCCCCAGTAGGGGGTGTGATGCTGGTTGGTGGCGCCCATCCATCCCGGCAGGATCCCAACGCCGCCGCCATTGACGGCGGCCATGGGAATCTCCCCACTGGCGGCCATCGAAAGTCCCCACTGATG
>CALAQT010000394.1 GCA_937888775.1 uncultured Actinomycetes bacterium
GTCATCGCCCAATCCTCTCAAGCGATCAGGCCTCCAACTTTCCCGGAGCGCTTCACCTGTTTTAGTTTCTCCAGTTCGGCCGGCGACATTGGGGGCGGCAGCGGCGGTGTCTGATAGGGCGTCTCCGCTCGCTGTGCGCGCGACCGGCGCCCGCGTGGACCACGCTGCCACTGCGACGCATCCAACTCCCGCTCATCACAGTGAGAGAATAGCCTGCGACGACGTGCTCGCGGCCCAATTCCGGCTCAGGGATGGACAGTATTGGGCGGCGCCACCGTGGTAGCACCACGGCTACCCAGACAGCCACACCAGCCGCTACCGCACTCCGTCAAAACCGGCCTGGCTGAGAATTGTCTGCGTGCAGTCGCTGGGTGCTAGGTTGCTTGATGGAGGGCATCACTGTGGTCGGCCAACTGGGCCGGCACCACGACTTGACTTCCGGTGGTTTGCGCATGCAAGCCACGAGGAGGTTCAGATGGCCATGCTGCTCGGCAGCGATACAGGATGGTCGCTGACTCGAAGTCGAGTCCTGGATTCTCCCCCGGTTCCCTGATCAGCGAGGAGATTCAATGATTCATCGAACACGACGTGTCCTAGCATGTCTGATGGTGCTGTGCAGCGTTGTGGCGATACCCGTTAGCGCCGCGTCCGCGAGTGACGCCAGCATCAAAGCGGCGATTCGCAGTTACAATCCGAGGTTGCTTGTGGATGAAGGCCACTTTGTTACGGCCATCGGCGAATACAAGACGAGTCACAATCCCAGTGGAGTACAGGCGGCGCTGGCCGCAAGCATCGCGACAATTCACTCGTTGAAGTCAAAGATCGCCGCCCAGCCGGCGATTCGTCATCGCGTGAAGGCGGGGAAGGCAAAGCTCCAGGTGGGGCTGCGGGGGATCATCGTTGCCTACGAACGCCTGAAAACGGCGTTCGGCGAGCACAATGTGAGTCCTGAAGCCGCGAAGAACGAAGTGGCGAATGCAGGGATCGCAGTGGACAAGGCACGCACGGAGCTCGCCGAAGGGATGAAACTTCTGCGCTGACGGGCAGCCGGCCCCTCGAGTGGTTGCAAGAAGCCAATGCGGATTCGGGCCAGGGAGCGCGGTGGGCGAGACTGTCGCCCACCGCGCGCCTCGCCGTCAACGGATCCTAAGCTTACAGTAGGTGCTCGTTGCCAATGAGCGTGTGATGTGGGTCGCCGTTGGTGCGCCGTACAGGACCACGACTCCTCCGACGAGAAACACGGACGGGACGATCCATACCGCGCCGGTCAAGGCGAACTCAAACGCGGAGGCGTCTATCAGTATGTGGAGCGCGATGCCGGGCAGTAGCGAGCCGCTGCGCTCATACAGAAGGCAAGCGATGATGCCGAAGACGGCCTGCTGTGGCCTCTCAAGCAGCGGGTATTGCGTATGGCCTAGCCCGAAGACGACCCCGACGATCAGAGCCGCGGGAAGGACAGGCAATCGGTTACGCAGGCTTCGATAGAGAAAGCCGCGAAAGAAGATCTCCTCCACTATCGGCGCCGAAAGGCACAGCGCCACGCCCGTGAGGACGATGACGAGTGTGCTCCTGTGGGGCAGGCCTCCAAGGCCGTGTTCGATACGGGGCAAGCTGACAATTGTGCGCCACACCCCGTTGAAACAGATGGTTCCAGTCAGGCCGAGCAGGAACAGTCCCACGCCGAGCTTGCGCGGAGTCTGACGAATGCCGAGGTCAGCCAGGCCTAGGCGTCCGGCGCGGTACAGCGGGATCAGAGCGACGAGAAACAGGACGTCGATAATCAGGACTCCTTTTGGGGCTTCGGGCCACCCCCAGCCCAGGAGAGACTTAACAGCCGCTACGCCCAGCGACATGGCAAGCACAGCGAGGAATGTAAGCACCGCGTAGCGCACCGTCCAGGTCCGTGCTTGACGCGTGGGAGAGGGGCGCTGTGTCCTACCTTCTGGGGCACGGTCGATAATGAAGATGACGAGCCGGACAATCGCGCCGTAAATGAGCCACGCGAAAATGGCAGCTCCGACATGGCCACGGCGCAGCTCCGATGGCAACACAAGACAGAACGAGACCGCCAGCGCGAGCAGCCCACGGCGCTCAGGAACTCTCGCGATTAGACCGGGCTCAGAATCAGACCCACTCCCCGCCAGGCCAGGCTTGCGACGCGTCCGCTCGGTTGGCTCGGAGCTTGGCGGCGCTCGATTCGCGGTCATCCTCGTCAGCAGACTACTCAGTCCCGACTGACGGAAACCCGTGGGTCTCGCCAACACATTGGCATCTTGGGCCACCAGCACCAAGCAACGTTCCTACGTCGCAGTACTCGGCGCTGAGCCGCCCTGGGACGTTCCTATAGATGTCAAGTGGGAGATAGAGCTCGCAGGTCGGTGGAGAGCGTGGCGTAGATTTCTCGGGCGATGTAGCGCTTGAGGCAGCGGATGATTTCCTTCTTGGTCTTCCCTTCGGCTGTGCGTCGCTCGGCGTAGGCGCGGGTTCTAGCGCAGTGCCGAAGCCGGCAGACCGCGATCATGTGTAGTGCTCGGTTGGCGTCGCGGTCGCCGCCGTAGTTGAGCCGGTGGCGGTTGGTGCGCCCGGAAGAGGCGAGGATCGGGCTGGCGCCGCAGAGAGCGGCGAACGCGCCGTCGCTGCGTAACCGGTCGATGTTCTGGCCGGCGGTGACGAGCAGTTGGCCCGCGTGACCGGTCGACACGGCCAGCAGCTTGGTCGTCCGCGGAGCAGCGGTTGCAACGAGCGGTTGAAGGGCAGCGTCGAGCTGGGCGATCTCGTCGTCGAGCTCGGCGATGCGACGGCCGATGGACCGCATTGCGAGCTTCGCGGCCTGTTCGGGCTCGTGCAATCTTGTTGCGTCGGCGCGTAGCCGCCGACAGAGGGACGCGCGAGCCTTTGTCGTCTTGCGTGTGCGCAGCTGCTGGCGTAGCTCGTCGGGAGCTGTGACCGTCATCTCTGAGAGCTGGCAGAGCGCCGCGCTGCGGGCCTTCACGGCACTGTCGCGGGCAAGCCGCAGCTGCCAGATCGCCTCGACGATGCCGTTGGTCAGCTTCGGCTCGACGTGAGCAGCACCAGAGAGCGCCTGGCGGGCTGCCATCTCCGCGTCGATCGGGTCGCTCTTGCCGCGGCGGCGGCGCGTGTGCCCGTGCGGACGGTTGATCTCCGCCACGTTGATGCCGGCGGTGCGTAGCTCACGAACCAAGCCCGACGTATAGGCGCCCGTCGACTCGACCCCCACGAGCGCGATCGTTCCAAAGCGCTCAAGCCAGAGCCGCAGCTCCCGGTATCCCGCTGGTGTGGTCGGAAACGAGCACGTCCCGAGCAGCCGTCCGTGACGGTCGAGCGCCGCAGCGACGTGGATGTCGGTGTGGGCGTCGACGCCGCCGATGATCTCACCCTCAATGTCCGTCATGCTGATCTTGCCGTCCTTTCTATAGAGCGGGCGGCATCGGCCGGGGCGGGCGGACAAAACAGTGACGAGGCACTTGTCGCAAGCAGGTTCCCATGAGGTCACAACCGCCCAAACCGGCCGCCCTTGAACACGGCCTGCTGCGGCGCTCGAGCCAGGACGACAGGTCCCAGGAACGACACCCCGGAGGGGTCAGTTTCACGGTAGGTCAGACCCAGCCCAAACACCGCACACCATCTTCACTGTTCCACGGAGACTCCGTCAAACCCAGGATGGCTCACCTAGCCTATTTGCAGGCAATTCCCGAATGGGCGCGGCGGGTTGCGAACCTGCGACCTCTCGCGTGTGAAGCGGTCCCGGAAAGGCGGAGTAGGGGAATAGGCACGTGTGCCTAAACCGCCCGGAACCGGCCGCAAACTGCGGCTATCGCGTGCCCACTGCACGAAGTGCCAGTGAGGCCGAACCCTCAGTGTTCATGCGGGATTGCGCCGATCTGGGCCCCCTCAAGCCGACGCCTCATGATCGGTAGGTCCCTGGTTCGAGTCCTCGGCATCTCTCGGCAATCGATGTACTTGCGATCCATTGCTTTCCCCTTCTCGACTTTGCACCACCCGAAGTGTGGACACTACAGCGGCATCACGCGGCGCTGAAACGCCGCGTTTTCGTCATGCGGAGTTCGGGTGCAGCCGTCGGTCAACCGCCCGTGTGACTCGCTGGACCTGCGCGTCGAGCGGCAGGCGTCCGTCGAGCTCGAGCACGCCCGCGGGAGGCAGCTCATCGAGTGGCTCGAACGTCCGATAGCGCTCGGCGACGACCTCGGGACCGGCGTCGGAGACGCTCGTGGCCTCGTGCAGGCGCTGCCGTGCTCGCTCGAGAGCCACTGCGAGCGGCACATCGCAGCGCACCACGAGATCGGTGATGCCGGCTCCCCGCAGGCCTGCGAGCAGCGTGCGCTCGGCGCGAGAATGGCACGTCGCATCCACGATCACCGCGCCGTCACAGCGCAGCGCGCGCTGCGCGGCGTCGGCGACCAGCTCATAGGTGCGCAGGGTGGAGCTCTCGCTGTAGTGCTCGGGGCCGGCCCGCTCGGTTGCCTCCAGCCCTGCTGCCGCCTTGCGTGTCGCATCGGAGGAGACGACCCCGATCCCGGAGCGGCGCGAGAGCTCGGCCGCCAAAGTCGACTTGCCGCTGGCGGGCGCGCCACAGATGATGAGCGCCACCGGCGTTCGCGCGCGCCAGCCGAGCAGCTCCGAGAGTGCCCACAGGGAGCAGGATCGCGCGACCAGCTGTGAGCGGCCATCGCCATCGCGCTCGGCCGCGGCGATCAGCGACACCTTCGCCCGGATCAGCGCGCGGTGAGCTGCGTAGAAGGCAAGCAGGGTCTCGCTGCCGGTGGTCATCCCGTTCCGCCGGTAGGCCGACACCAGCGCCTGCGCCGCCCAGCGCTGACCGCTCGCCTCGAGGTCCATGCTCAGGAAGGCAAGGTCGCAGGCGGTGTCGCCGTGGCGCAAGGAGGCGTCGAACTCGATGCGGTCGACTATTCGCACCGGTGGGACCGCGAGCACGTGCTCGCAGCGCAGGTCACCGTGCCCGTCGCGCACCAGCCCCGTGTCTCGGCGCAGCTCGAGCTCATGGGCATGCGCCGACACGAATGCCTCCGCGAAGCCGTTGGCCGTGTCCAGGTCCCACTCCTCCGGCGCACCTGTCGCCGCGAGTTCGCGGACGTTCTTGCGCCACATCGCGAGCGTGTCGTGCACACCTCCGCCGGGCACCACGGGTGCCGTGCGGTGAAACCGGGCGAGACGGCGCGCGACCCCATCGAGGTGGGCCTGGGTGAGCCGGCGCGAGGCGATCAGGCCCGCGAGCGTGTCGGCCTCGTCGAAGCGCAGCATCTCCACGACATAGTCGACCGCCCCTGCGGGCTCCTGCCCGGCTGCCAGCGTGAAGCCCTCCGCGCCCCTGCGGATCGCGCGCACGCCGAGATAGATGCCGGGCGCGAGCTCTTCGTTGATGCGCACCTCCTCGAGGCTGGCGCTGCGCCTCATCGCCAGGGTGCTGTAGTCGAGGAAGCCGAGGGAGATCGGCTTTCTCAACTTGTACGCGCGATCCCCCGCCAGGAAGACCCAGGACGCGTGCGTCTCGCGCACCTCCACGTCTGCGGAGCCGTAGGTCGCAGGGTCACCGAGCGCGGCGAGGAGCGCGGGGTCGCAGGGGGTGCTCGATGCGGGAGCGATGGGCGGCACGACACGGTCGGCGTGTTGCCCGGGCATGGCTATCGATCCGGGCGGGCATCGCAGCCCCGATGCGCGCTCTGCTCCGCACGCGGTGTGCTGCTGGGCGTGCAAGGGGCAGAGGGCGCGCGCATCGGGGGAGATGTACTGCTTCGGGCATCCGGTCGGGGAACCGAGGACCCGAGTGACAAACTATGGCTGTCCCTCAGGGTGGTTATCCGCCCGATGCCGCAGCGAGCACGCAATAACTACGCAGAGGCCGTCGTGGCATCGCGGCCAGGCTCGGGGCGTGGGTGCGTCTCTCCGCGCTACGTAGTTCGCCCTCACGCGACGCGGCTACGGGCGGATCATGTGCCGCGGAGGCGCACCTAGCCTCGTGGCATGTGCCGGCGAGTGACCTCATGATGATGCGAGGCGGGCGCGCGCTCCTGGCTGGATCTGTGATCGCGCTGCTCGCAGCTCCGACCGCATCGGCGACGCCGCCGCTCACGAAAGGCGTATACGGCGGTGTCATACGAGTCGGTCGCGGCGCCGCGGGAGTCACGCTCGGGATGACCCGCGCCCAGGTGATCGCCTGCCTCGGGCGCCCACTGCAAGGCTCGGGAACGAGTACATGGCCTACGAGAAGCGCCCGCCCAAGAACCCGCACGGTCTGTTCGACCTCTACCTGGAAGGCGGACGAGTGCGGATGTTCGTGATCTCGCCACACAGCGGGTGGCGTCTCGCGGACGGCATCCACATCTTCGCGAGCGGTGCGATCGAACGCCTCATGCACCGCTTCGGGCGCCGTCTGAAGCCCACCCGGATCGAAGATGGCGAGCGCCTCTACCGCATCACCGAACGCTATCTCGGCCGAACGGTGTGGACCGAGTTCTACGTCGCGCGCTTCGGGCCGAAGGCGAGCGTGTACGGATTCGACCTGCTGTTCCCCCGAGGCGGCTGAGCGAGCTCCGCGGGTAGGCTTGCGCTCGTGTCTGACGTCGACTTCGACTGGGTGATCGTCGGCTCGGGCTTCGGGGGCAGTGTCAGCGCGCTGCGACTCGCCGAGAGGGGCTTCTCGGTGTTGCTGCTCGAGCGCGGCAGGCGCTGGCGCGACGAGGACTTCGCGGAGAACGCGTGGCAGACCTCGCGGACGCAGTGGGTGCCCTGGCTGGGCATGCGCGGGATCATGAAGATCACGCCCTTCAGGCACGTCAACGTGCTCACCGGGGTCGGCGTGGGCGGCGGCTCGCTGACGTGGGCGAACACGTCCTACGTGCCACACGACGAGGGCTTCTACCGCCATTCGCAGTGGCAGGGACTGGGGGACTGGCGCGCGGAGCTCGCGCCCCACTACGAGACCGCGCAACGGATGCTGGGCGTGGTCGAACCGCAGTTCGACGGCCCGAGCGAGCGTCTGATGCGAGGGCTGGCGGAGGATCTCGGCGTGCCCGAGAGCTACCGCACGACGCCGGTCGCGGTGTTCATGGGCGAGCCCGGTGTGGAGGTGGCGGACCCCTACTTCGGCGGCGAGGGCCCGCCGCGCTCCGGCTGCATCGGCTGCGGGCAGTGCATGCTCGGCTGCCGGCACAACGCGAAGAACACCCTCGTGAAGAACTACCTCTGGCTCGCGGAGGGGCGCGGCGCACGCGTGCAGGCCGAGCGTCTGGTCGTTGACGTGCGCCCGATCGGCGGCTCCGACGGTTCGCGCGGATGGGAGGTGGAGCACGTGCGCACCCCGCCCGCCGGTGCGGCCGAGCGCCGTGTGGTCACCGCACGCGGTGTGGTGCTCGCCGGTGGCACGCTCGGCACGAACGAGCTGCTGCTGCGCTGCCGCCAGCGCGGCTCGCTGCCCGGCCTCTCGCAGCGGCTCGGGCGCATGGTGCGCACGAACAGCGAGAGCATCACCGCCGCCACTGCAGCCTCGCCCGAGGCCGACTACACGGGCAACGTCGCGATAACCGCCTCGATCTACCCGGACGAGCACACGCACATCACGAACAACACCTATGGCGTCGGCGGTGACGGAAACGCGCTGATGTTCGTGCTGCTGACCGGCCCGGGCAGCCGCCTCACGCGCACGCGCGCGCTGCTCGCGGCGATGGCGCAGCGGCCGGCCGACGCCGCGCGATCGATCTCCCCGCGCGGCTGGTCGCGCAGGACGATCGTCTTCACGACCATGCAGAACGTCGACAGCTCGCTGCGCCTGGTGCTGCGCCGCAGACGCCTCGGCCGCGGGCTGGTGATGGACACCGAGGAGGACGGCGGCACCTCCGCGCGCGCGTTCCTGCCGATCGCCAATCGCGTTGCCGAGCTCGCCGCGCAGCGCATGGGTGGCTATGCGCAGAGCACCATCCTCGATGTCCTCCGCGCCGTGCCCTCGACCGCGCACTTCCTCGGCGGCTGCGTGATCGGCGCCGATGCAGACGCCGGCGTCGTCGACGAGCGTCATCGCGTCTTCGGCTACGAGAACCTTCTGGTGATCGACGGCTCCGTGATGCCCACCAACCCCGGAGTCAACCCGAGTCTCACCATCACCGCGCTCGCCGAGCGGGCGATGAGCCTGCTCGCCTAGGCCCTACCCCCGAAGCGCGCGCAGGGCGTTCATGATGACGGCGAGGTCAATGACCTCCTGGAAGATGGCGCCGGCGACAGGCGGCAGGTATCCAAGCGCCGCTACGCCCATCGCTGCGAGGCTGAGCCCCATGCCGACGATGACGCTCTGGCGGGCGATGTGAACCGCACGCCGGCCGGCGTGCACGGCGTCGGCGACGCGGTCGACCCGGTCGACCGTGATGACCGCATCGGCGGTCTCCGAGGAGACCGTGGCGCCCGCGGCGCCCATCGCGATGCCGAGGTCGGCCAGGGCGAGCGCCGGGGCGTCGTTGACGCCATCGCCCACCATGATGATCGGGCGCAGATCCGGGTCGTCGCGCAGGCTCTCCACGACCATCAGCTTCTGCTCGGGGGACTGCTCGGCGTAGACGCGGTCGACGCCGAGGTCGCGACCGATCCGCTCGGCCACCGAGCGCCGGTCACCGGACACCATCGCGATGTGGCGCACGCCCTCGGCGCGCAGGCGCTCCACGAGCTGCTCGGCGTCCGGGCGCAGCTCGTCGGCCATCACGATCACGCCGCCCACGTGGCCGTCGATCCCGACGAGAACGTGCGCCTCGCCCGAGCCGCGGCCCGTCATGACCGCCGCGGAGGCCACCTCCTCGACGGGCACGCCGGTGGCGCGCACGAACGCGCGGCTACCGACCGCTATGCGAACGCCGCCGATCGTGCCCTGGATGCCCTGGCCGGGCTCCTCACGCACATCGCTGGGGGATGTCAGTTGCAGGCCTGCCTCGAGGGCCGCGCGGACGAGCGCGTCGCCGAGCACGTGCGCGGACATCTGGTCCACGGATGCGGCCAGTCGCAGCAGCTCGCCCGGCTCGAAGCCGTCGCAGCCCAGAACCTCCCGGACCTCCGGCGTGCCCACGGTCAGCGTGCCCGTCTTGTCGAACAGCACCGTGCGCGCCTCCCCCAGCGTCTCGATGGCCCCCGCGCCCTTCACGATCACGCCCGCGTGCGCCGCCCGCGAGAGCCCCGACACCAGCGCGATCGGCGCTGCGAGGATCAGCGGGCACGGCGTGGCCACGACGACCACCGCGAGTGCCCGTATCGCTTCGCCGCTCAGCGCCCACGCCGCAGCGGCCACCAGGAGCGTCGCGGGCAGGAAGAACCCTGCGTAGCGGTCGGCCATGCGCACGAAGGGAGCGCGATGGGCCTCCGCCTGCTCGACGAGCCGCACGAGAGCCGCGTATGCGCTCTCCGACGCGGGTCGATCGGCCCGCACGTCGAACGGCGAGCCCGCGTTCGCCGTGCCGCTGAGCACGGGCATGCCCGGCGCGAGCGTCATCGGCAGCGGCTCCCCGCTGAGCGCGCTGGTGTCCATCACCGCCTCCCCGCTCACCAGCGTGCCGTCCACGGGGACCACCTCGCCCGTGCGCACGACCACCACATCGCCGGCCTGCACCTGCTCGACCGGCACCTGCTCGATGAGATCGCCCACGCGGCGCTGGGCAACCTTGGGGGCGCGCTGGATCAGCGCCGTCAGCTCCCTGCGCGCACGTGTGGAGGCAACGTCCTCGAGCGCCGCCCCGCCCGAGAACATCAGGCCGACGATCGCCCCCGCCAGCTCCTGTTCGAGGGCCAGCGAGCCAACCATCGCGACCAGCGCGATCGTATCGACCCCCAGGTGGCGCTTGACCAGGACGGCGTGGCCGACCTCGGCGGCGAGCTCGAGCGCGAGCACCGCCACGGTCACCCGCCAGACCTGATCGCCCGAAGCCCCCTCTCCGCCGAGGTGCAGCACCCCTCCGGCGAGGATGCCCAGCAGCGCGAGCACCGCCAGGATCGGCGCCCGGTGCTCGATCACGCCGCCGTAGCGGTCTCCTCGCGACACCTGGGCCGCTCAGCCCTCGGCCGGGCCGCGCCCGTTCCTCTGCGATGCGCCGGGCGAGGGCGCCGGGTCCGGCAGCGCGCACGGATAGTCATCCGCGGACACGCTCGCGGGGATCTTGCCGGTCAGGCGCAGCATTGCCCGCATGCATCTGTGGCCCGGGTCGGAGGTCGCGCCGAACATGTTGGGGCAGCCTCCGGGGATGATGCAGACATCGTGTTCGCGGCAGTACGAGATCGCTTTCGCGGAGACGCTCCCCGGTCCAAGGCCGCGATGCAGCCACACGCGCGGGACTCCCGCGCTCACGCAGTCCGCGACGACCAGCTCGGCGACCTCCGGCGTGGTGACCACGACCACGCCGTCGATCTCGCCCGGCAGCGCAGTGACCGCCGGATAGCAGCGATCGCCCTCCACCTCCTGCGCGTTCGGGTTGACCGCGAATACCTCGTGGCCCGCGGCGCGGAGCCGACGGTAGACGAGGTTCGCCGGCTGCTTGGGGTCTCGCGAGACGCCCGCCACCGCGATGCGCGGCTGCGCCAGGAACTCCTCGGCGGCCTGGCGCAGCGTGCTCATCCTCCGGCTCCCTCGTCCGCGATCGCCGGCGTCGCCGGCGGAGGGCCGCTCGCCGCGGGCTCCTGTGGCCCCATGTCGAGACGGAACGGCGGATACTCGTCGCGCATCAGGGCTGCGTAGGCGGCCACGCGGTAGACCCAGCGATTCATGCCCATGACGAAGTCGAACATGTCCCGCGGGTAGCACTTGCAGAACAGCAGCGAGACGCCTGCGAACAGCACGAGCACCCCGATCAGCCCGGGCGCCCACACCTGCAGGCCCCAGCCCCCCGAGAAGATGCCGATCACCATGTACTGGGGGATGGCGAGCAGCCACCACTTCACGAGCACCAGCCCGCGCGAGAGGTGCTCGGGGTAGTCGATCTCGAGCGTGGCCGGGTAGTCGGGCACCTCTGCGAGGGTGAATGGCGGGTAGCGGTCGGTTCCCAGGGCGCTGTAGGAGTAGAAGCTCACCCTCCACGTCCAGCGCAGCACGCCCAGGTTGAAGTCGAAGATCGACCGCGGGTAGCGCTCCGTGGAGAGGATCGCCACGAGCGCTACGACGCTCAGCACGAGAAACGCCAGCCACAGCAGCGCGAGCACGATGAGGTGGGGGATCACCAGCAGCCACTTCACGAGCCACAGCCAGCTGCTCAGCGGCGGATCGATCCGCCCCTCGATGCGCACGGGGTTACGGTCAGTGGAGGGCATCGCGTCGCTTCAATCTCGCGCATCCGGAGGCCCGCGTCATCGTGGCGCTGCCGCGGCGCCACGGCGGCAAAGCCCACGCGATCTCCGTATTCGCCCGCAGCGACGTTCCCGCGGCGGTCCGAGGGGGGCTGGCACGCCGCCCATGGGCGTCCCGGTCTCGTCCTCGCGCACGGTCGCTCGTGACCGGCCCGGTGTCGCGCGCGGCCGGCACGTCATCGGGTGGTGCGCAGCGATCGTCAGGGAGAGAGCAGCGAGTGGCGCCAGCCGCCCTCGGTCCGCTCGTAGAGGTCGCGATCGTGGATTCGATCGGGTGCTTCGCGCCATAGCTCCACCGCGTCGGGCACCACCCGGATCGCGCCCCAGTCCTGCGGGCACTCGGGTGGAGCCTCGAGCGCGCTCATGAGATGGGCGCGCCGTCGGCGAAGCGGCTCGAGGCTCTCGATCGGCTCACCCTGGCGCGAGACGAGCGTCTGCACCCTGTGGGTCAGGTCGCGCTCGTCGAACAGCTCCTCCGCCAGCGCGCGCTCGGCCACGGCCGCTCGTCCGGCGATGTGGACCTGGCGCCCGATCTCGTGCCAGTGAAACAGGAGCGCCACGCTCGGATTCGCCCGCAGCTCGTGCGCTTTGCGCGTCCAGAGCGCCGAGGTGAAGACCAGAGCCTCGTGCTCGACGCGCTTGAGCTCGACCGTCCGCGCCGTCGGCCGACCGCCGGGACCCACTGTGACGAATGCCACGGCGCGGGGCTGCGGCACACCGGCTGCGCTCGCATCCTCGATCCAGCGGGCGAGCAGCCGCAGTGGATCGGTCACGATCGGCTCCGGTTGCACCGCGTCAACACTACCCCGCCCGTATCCCCGTGCGCAGTCCGTGTGCTCCCTAGTCTCGCGGGCTCTCACCGGCGAGGATCACCCCGGCGCGCTCCGCCGTGCGGTTGGCCCGCAGGTACTCCTCCTCCTGCGCGCGCCACATCTCCCAGTGCCCGCCGTAGATGCTTCCGTCGCGGGCCATCGCGCGCTTCATGCGGGCCTCCTCGGGCAGCTCGAGCCACGCGAGCACGCCCACGTGCGGCGCTGCCGCCAGCGCACCCGCGCCCACGCCCACCACGATCAGCAGCGGCGGCGGCTGGAGCGTGTGCGGGGCCAGCCAGCGCGCGGCCACCCAGTCATACAGCGGCACCGCCGCCGCACGGCCGGCCGCGAGGGGCGTCAGCACATCCGCGACGAGGCGGTCGATCCCGGCCTGGAGGCCGTCCCAGCCGCCGTAGGATCGGAAGAGCGTCGTGTAGGGAAAGAGTGTAGATCTCGGTGGTCGCCGTATCA
>CALAQT010000395.1 GCA_937888775.1 uncultured Actinomycetes bacterium
AATGCGATTGAGGTCCGGCCTTCAACGTCTCGGCGAATCATCCTCCATAGGGTCTAGGTTGCAGCTAAGTTATCGTCGGGGGGCTGCCTTGGTTGGTCCCGGCCGCGCCACCGAGAAGCACCGACCGGGTGAGCGCGCGGCGATGCCGCCGATCGTCGCTCACGCTGCCACGGTGGCCCGCGTCAGCAGATGCTGTGTGAACCAGTCGACCGCTGCACCGCTTGCGACGTCAAAGCCATCGACGTAGGCGTCGAAGTGTCCGCCGGGCATCATCACGAGTCTCTTGGGTTCGCGGGCTTGCTCGAACGCGGCGATGGCGATCTCGGCCACCGTGAGGTGGTCGTTCTCGGCGACGCACATCAGTAGTGGGGTCGGGCTGATCCACGGCAGGTAGGTGCCAGGTTCGTACTCGGTGAACATCTCAACGCTCCGCAACGTCACCTCGTTGCGCCACGACGGCGCCCGAGCTTCGTTGGTCTCGGTAAACCACGTGTACGAATCCGGTGTTGGTAGAGCGGAAGGCGCGAGCGGATCCGCGTCGACGACGGGGACCATCGCCGGTGGCTCGCCCCTGAAACGCGCCGCACGGTCGATGTCGAATTGCGCTTGGAAGCCGGCGATGAAGTCTGCTCGGACGAGCGCGCGAAAGTTCGCGTGCCCGGACGCAAGTGGCACCTGCGCGACGACGCATTTCACGCGACGATCAATCGCACCCACGGTGAGCACGTGTCCTCCGGAGTAGCTCGACCCCCAGATGCCGATCCGGTCCGCGTCGATCTCCGACCGTGTGGCGGCGTAGGTGATGGCGGTGCGATAGTCACGTACCTGCGCCCACGGATCGATCTCCTGGCGCGGTTCGCCGCCGCTGGCGCCGAAGTTGCGGTTGTCGTAGACCAACGCGGCCAGGCCAGCGTTCGCGAACGCTTCTGCGAAGCGGTCCAGGTACATCTCCTTGACGGCGGAGAACCCATGCGCCATCACGATCGCGGGCGCGGCGCCGGCCGAACCTTCCGGGGTATACAGCCAGCCGTGCAGCATGACGCCGTCGGCGTCGAACTCAATGTCCTCCCTCATCGCTCTCTCCTCGTTGGGAAACGGCAGGAAGATACGGCCTTGCCTCGGTCGAGGCTAGCCCATCTGTGAATCCAGAGCCACTGCACGTTCCGACTATCAGCAATTGTCTGAGGCCAAAAAAAAGCGCTGCGCGCGTGAATGTCTTCCGTGATGTCGTCTCGGCGCGACGCTCCTTGCCAGCCACCGCCGCTGGGCCGGCAGTCAAGAACGGCCCGAACAGGCCAGCGCAGCGGGCCGCCCGCGGTGTCCTTGACTGCCCCGAAACTGCGGAACTACCACGGACATCGCGCAGGCCGAAGTTTCGGGATCGAGCGCGACTGCCATGGAGGATCGGCGGAGGCAACCACGGCCAGTCGGCAAGCCCGCAGCCCCGGATGCCTCCCGCCGACCCGACGACTCGACAGCCTCGGCCGCGCTCGGTTTCGCCCAAGTGCAGTCACGCCATCCGAGGCGAATCGAGGTGCCCCCCCGTGGTGTACCGCAGTCACACCGCCTCGAGCCCGCCGCGTCGCACGGTGAGGTCTACGGTCCCGGCGTCACCGGTCTCAGAAGGGATCGACCACCGGACATTCGTGACGGCCGTTCGGACCGTCGTACTCCGGTCGGGAGCGCGTCGCAAATGCCCAACGCTCACTGCGACGCGCGGAACTTTATAACGACCGACCCGTGCTCGGTGTCGCATTTTGCGACGAGCTACAGCGAGCGATGCCGGTAGCGCATGGGCTACGCCGCGCGAGGGTCACGCCGGGCGGCGCAGGCGTTACGCGACGGTCGATGCTAGCTGCGGAGCGCGCCGGACTGACGCGCGAACGAATCCGTGGACGACGGTAGCGTCGAATTGGGTGCCCGCGCAGCGAAGCAACTCCAGGATGGCGCCGTCGTGATCCCGCGCAGGCGTATGCGGGCGTTCGCCAGTCATGGCTACATACGCCTCGGCCACAGCGACGATCCGCGCCTCCAACGGGATTTCCTCGTCGTGAAGGCCCTGGGGATATCCGCCGCCATCCACGCGCTCCCGGCGACTCAAGACCCAATCTCGGATGTCGTCAAAGCTGGCGTCGCTGAGAACGGCAGCACCGAGCTCCGGCTGACGACGGACCTCGACCCACTCCTCGCGCGTGAGCGGACCGCGCTTGCTAAGGATCTCAGAGGGGATCTGATCGCGCCCCACATCGCAGATCATCGCCGCCAGCCTCACCCTGGCGATCTGTGCCTCGCAAAGACCAAGCTCGCGAGCCGTCAGCTCGGCAAGATGCCCCACAAAGCGACGCCCGCGGGGGCGGTAACCGAGAGTCGCTAACTCGCTCCGCTCCGCCCCGCATCGGTCGCACACGAGCACCAGGCGCAATTGGCCTCGCCCCCGCAGGTACCGACATGCGCCGCTGTGCGGTCCCGAGTGATCACACGCCATACACCTCCATCGCTTGGCGACGTTCCCGCCTCGCGAAAAGGGGCGCAATCCTGGACGGATTGCCAGCAATCCCTCCAGGCGGTCGCTCTCAGACGACCCTGCGATCAATCAGGAGCCGCAGCCAGCTGCCTCCTCCCATTGAGGAACGCCGGGCAGCGTCAGCCGCCTACGCGGTCGCCGCTCCTCGGAACGCCCCGAATAGGAGCAGCGGAGCACTCACCGGGATCGTTGACAATCGTCTCGGTTGAGGATCCACCACCGCACGCGGCGTCGCCGGCGCGCGATCGCCTGCCCGCAGGCCGCCGACCGTCGCAGATAGCTTGTACGCATAGTTTTCGCACCAACGGGTGCTATACGGACGCCACGATCGATCGACTAGGCGCCCCGGCAACAAGGCGTATCCGAGCCGGCGCGCGAGCCCGCCCGGTAAGCGGAGCGGCTGCCGTTGGCCCTCTCGTCCGCTCGATTCGCTCGGCGACGATCTGCTCGGCGGCAAGATCAAGCCAGTGTCGAAGGCGCCACCGGACCATCGGGGACCTTGCAAGCACGCACCGCTAACCGGTCCGACGCTAGCTGCCACGTATGCTCGGCCCTCTTCAGCAAGCAGCTAGGCCAATTCGGTCGGCTTTCGCTATCGCCCAATCTCGAGCGTCCGGCTGCCGCGGTCGCGCGATCGCTTTCCTCCTCCGGGCGCCTCGCTTTGCGCGATCGCGTTGGCGACGAGGCAGGCGCCGGCGTCGCCCGTCGCCGGCACTACGCAGGAACGCCGCGAGCGTCGAGCGTGTCGGAGCCGGTCGAACGGCTGCCTCTGGGCGAATGCGGAAGCCACGAGCGACCCTCAGTGGCGAGCGAGATCCTCACGGGCGCTTACCGGAAGGCGCGCGCTGCGCACGCCAATGATCCGCTGCAATTCGTATTCGCCTTGCTCGTCTTCTCTTCGCGTGGGCGAGAGAGGAGCGGAGAACGTGACCATGCCAGCCGGCCACGCATGCGTGATCATCGCTCGCGCAGGTAGCCGTGCTCGCAGAGCGTGTGAATCACGTGTCGCTCGTCTGCGGCGAGCGTCTGCAGACCCGCGCTGAGCGCTCGAACCTCCGCGGCTGCTTCGCGCTCCAGTCGCTGCACGGCCATCAGCTGCCGGTTCTCAAGGTCGAGCAGCCGCGCATGCAGTACCGCTTCGGTGATCACCGCTTCTGTTTGCGCAGCTAACGCTCCGTTGCACCCCAGCGCCACGGGTGCTCGGATCGCCAGCCCGCTGGTGTGGGCCGGCAGCTGTTCGTGCACCGACGGGTCCCAGGCTGCGATCCGGCGGGCCAGCGTTTTGCCGACCGCTCGCCCTGGGGGCCACCACATACAGCGGGTGGATGGCTCGGGCGTCCCGATCGGGTTCTCGGCCAACCATTGGTCGCGCTGTCCGGTGAGCAGTACGCCGGTGATCTCGACGGCATCGGGACCGATCCCCGGCCCGGCGGCGCCTGCGTGCCTGCACGCGGCCGTGATCGCCGCGACTGCGGCGTCGGCCTGTTGCGCCGATAGCGCGCTGTGCTCGAGTGCCCCGGCGATGCAGCCGCCGGCTGCCCAGACGACGTCGCTGCCACACACCTTCAACGATTCGTCGACTGCGACAAAGCCGGCATGATCGCTCGCCACTCCCGCGATGTTCGGGCCGAGCATCACTGGCAACGAGATCAGCCGCTGGAACTCCCGCGCCACGCCGGCGCCGATCCGCACGCGAGCCGGATCCGTCGGCTTGCCAATCAGCGCGGTGGCCTCATCCTCCGCTCGTTCGGGAACGATGATCAAGTCGGCGACGGTCATCGGTGGGGCACCGCGCTCGGGCGCGTCAACCAGCTCGACACCCGTGATCGTCTCCACGCCGGCGCGCTCGAGCTCTTCAGCGACGGCATGCGAGGCGGCGGACCCGAGCGCGCCAAGCAGCCGCTCCTCCGCCGTGATAAGCGTGATGCCGGCATCCGTGCCGGCCGCTGACCAGGCGAGAACCAACGCGAGCTCATACGCCGGCACCGACCAGCGGGCACCGCGCGGGACAGCGACCGCGACGCTCGCGACCTTCCCAGCCGCGATCTGCCGGATGATCTCGTCGAGGAAGCTCGGATCTCCACCGCGCTCCCACAGATACCCCTGGGTCAGCGGCCGTTTGGATCGTTCGCCGCACGCGAGCAGCAGGTAGTCGAACTCAACGGTCTCGCCGTCGCGCGTGAGCAAGCACCGCTCGGACTCGCGCACGACCTCAGCGCGATCCCTTACCCAGGTCGCCCCGGTCTCGGCGACCAGATCGGCTACCTTGATGCCGCGCTCGCGAGCGGGGCGGAACAGCGAGTCGCGGTGCATCGGCCGGTAGCGAAACTCCCGGTCGGGCGCGACCAGCCGTAGATCAACGCTCGCGCCGAGCGCATCGCGCGCCGACAGCAGGGCCTCGAGCCCCGCTGTACCCGCCCCCACGATGCAAACCACTGGTCTGGCCACAGACCGCAATCATTACGCACGGATTCGACTGCTCCATCCGTAGTGGCACGCACGCATCGGAGGTATCTCCGGTTCTCGGACGGGCAGTCAGGCGCGACGCCGGCCGCGGCCGCGGCGGAGAGCAGGTCCCGCGCCACGCGGTCGCACTCGCGCGCCCGGTGCTGTGACCGCGACCGAGGCGGTCGTCGCCGCCCGGCTCTCGAAGCATGCCCTTCATAGTCCAGGCCGTAGCCGCGGCATCGAAAGCTGCCGCGACCGGGCGGAGGCGCAAGCACCGAGCCCGACGCTTGCCGCCTGGTCGACGCCGCTGCCTCCACGCGAGAGCGTCCCGCGACCTCGGTCCGGTGGTCAGCGCCAGCAGCGTGGGCGTGACCGCTTGAGCCCGGCGTAATCCAGCAAGCCCGTTCGCGTTGAGTCGCGTGTTGGAAGGTGCACCACCGTCGCGATAGCCCGCTCCGGGTCTCACCGCCACGAGCATCTCAAACGTAGCTCGACTACCCTGAGCCTTGCGCGGAACCGCGCATCTCGCGGGTGAGTGCTTTCACGATCTGGGTGCTCTCACACCGAACGACTCCTATGGCGACACGGCGATCGCGCCGGTCCGGTGCGCCTGGCGCCGTGCCGGACGATCGTGATTGCCCGCGGGGGGCGCATAGGCGCCGGCGCTCGCGCGGCTGCCTTTGTCCGCAACCGGCAGCGCGACCGCCGGCAGCGCGGCTGCTGCTCTCGTGCTTGCAACATCCGGGTCCCTGGCAAGCACCGGGCGCGCCGAGCCGGGCCGTGGAGCGCTCGCCGACGCCGAGCGCGCTTTCCGCGCACAGGAGGTGCGTCGCCGGCGTGGCAGAGATGCTCGTGCTGGCAACGAAGCGGGACTCATGGGCAGCGGCCGGCGCCGCCCAAGCGCTGGTCGCTTGTGCTGCCCGAGCGGACGACGGCTGACCGAAGGATGCGGTGCGCTCCCCTCGAGTGGGCGGGGGCGGCGTGGTTGTCGCCGTCGACTTGGCAGAGCCATGCCGGACGGAGCGCCGTTCGCTCGGGTCAACGCGACATCCTTCGTAGACTGCGTGGCGGTGTCCGCCGACGAGGTTGACGAGTATCTGCGGGGTGTCGATGAGCCGAAGCGCAGCACGCTTCAGGCATTGCGCCGCACCATTCTTGAGATCGTCCCAGACGCCGATCAGGTGATCTCGTACCGCGTCCCCGCGTTCCGGGTACGCGGTCAGACGGTCGCCGGCTTTGCGGCGTTCAAGGATCATCTGAGTTATCTGCCGTTCAGCGGCTCCGTCCTCGCGCAGCTGGCCGATGAGCTCAAGGGCTACACGATGACCAAGAGTGCCCTCCACTTCCCTGTCGACCGTCCGCTGCCGAAGACGGTCGTGAAGAAACTGATCGCGGTGCGTCTCGGGGAGGTCCGCCCGGGCTCCCGCTAGCCGCGCGACCTGGGATATCTGTGCTCGGGGATTGACGCGAGTGGCAACGGCGCCGACCGGCTGGCACTCCGCGCCTTTCGGGTTCCCCGTGCCGCGCGTTGGGGGTCTAGCGGTCGAGCACGGTCGAGTACCGCCGCAGCCCGAAAGCGGGTTTTTCCGGCCGCGAGCGGCGGAGTTCAGCGTCAGGTGTTCGGGAGGACGTCGCGCCCGGCCGGCCGATGATCGCGGTGCTCCCTGAAGGAACGGGAGGGGATGTACGAAGCGAGCGGCGTCGCAGCTAGGCCGCTGCCGCCGAGCCGACCTGTGCGTACGCGGCCACCTCAAAGGCCATTAGCGCCTCGACGATCGCGGCGTCGAAGAATGGCAGCACCTGGGTCATGATCGCCCCTCCCACCCCAGCTGTACGGTCGATCCAGTAGTAGCAGTTGAAGATCCCGGCCCAGTCGCCGGTGCCGGCGCTGCGCATATCGGGGATGTCCACGTTGACGAGATGGAAACCCAGCCCCCACCCCTGTGGCACCGGCAGCGCCGGGACGTCGTTCGACAGCGTGTGATCGGCGGACTTCATGACCTCCGGCATCGGGATGCCCTCGATCTGGTCGCTGAACGCCATTGCGACCGTGTCTGCGTTGAGGATGCGCGTGCCGTCAAGCTCGCCGTCATTGAGGATCGTGCGGATAAAGCACCCGTAGTCGGTGATCGTGCCGTAGGACCCGTGACCAGCCGCCGCCCATTCAGGATTCGGCGGCAGGTCGAGGTCGATCGCGACGAGGCCACCGGACGGCGTGCGCGCCATGATCGGCATCAGCCGTGCGCGCTGCTCGTCGGTCGGCGAGAACGTCGTGTCTTTCATCGCCAACGGCCCGAAGAGGTGCTCGGCGAGATAGACATCCAGCGTCTGGCCGCTCACGGCCTCGACGACGAGGCCCAGCCAGTCAGTGCTGACGCCGTACTCCCACAACGTCCCAGGGTCGCGGGCCAACGGACCCGTCAGGCTCGCCTTCAGGCCGGTCATCGGACTGGGCAGCCCCGTCAGCTCGGCATAGCGGAAGAGATTCTCGTTGGTGAAGAAATAGCCACAACCTGCGGTGTGCGTCGCCAGTTGGCGGATCGTCGCCTTCGCCCTCGGCGCGCGAAGGCGCGGGGCGTCGCCATCGAAGCCATCGAGCACCTGAAGCTCACCGAACTGCGGGAGAATCGACTCCACCGTCGCGTCGAGGTCGAGACGGCCCTGCTCGATGAGCTGCAGTGCGCCGGTCGTCGCCAGTGCCTTGGTCATCGACGCGTTGCGGAACATCGTGTGCCGGCCAGCCTCGCCGGCCGTCCCCTCGTACAGGACGCCATCACGGTCCACAACGATCGCCGCCACCCCCGAAAAGGTGCCGCCGTCGACGGCGCTGCGCAGTAGCTGGTCGATAACGGTCCCGTCGAAACCCATGTCAGCGGTCTCCTGATTCGCGGTTGGCAGCCGTGAACGTACCACCGCCGCCCTCGCCTCGCGCGTCGCGACATCTTCGCTCTACGTGCAGCGCGGGCCGCTTCTGCGTCGAGGGCAGAGCGGCCACGTCGGTTGGCTCAATGAGATGCCCCGTATTGGTGCAACCGGCGACGGTCGGGCGACCGATCGGCTCCGTGGACCGGGTGACTTGGCGGGATCGATCGATCGCGCTCACCTGCAGTCCGCGCAAACGAGGGGACGCGTCGCCGCCGAGCAGATGCCTGAACGGTTCAGAAGGCGGGTCCCGACCATGACCACCCTGGGAGTTCGCGTCGTAGGCCAGAGTGTCGGATATAGCCTGGAGGGTGTGTCTGCCGGGAGGACGCCGAGCTGTTGCTTTCGGGCTGGGTGCGGCTCTTCTGAAGGGAGCTGGGGGCCCTGATCTGAAGGAGATGAATACCCTGCAAATCCGTGGATCCGTGGGCCCGTGCCGGTCGCTGCCCGACCGAGAGGCGCCAGTGCAATCCGGGCGGTGTTGCGACGTTTGAGCGTCGTGTCGCGCGCTCCCGCGCCTCCGCAGCCCCCTTACGCCGGCGAAAACAAGGTCGTGACGCTGTCCGGTCTCCCGGATCACCAGCAAATCCGGGCGTTCTGGGCGTCTCCGACGTCCCTTCAGAAGAGCCGCACCCTTTCGGGCTCAAGGCGCTTGCTGATCCCTCGACTTCCAGCTAGCGCCCAAGGGCGCGGCATTAGCGAATCTAGTCAGCGGTCATCAAGACGCTGTCTAACCGCAATAGGAGGTCTGCGGTCGCGCGGGGCTGGCCTAGCTAGTGACGAGACCGCCGATCAAGCTTGGTCCGCGTGAACGGAGTTGGAAGGGCAATGTGCGACCACTGTCGATCCTCTGAACTTTGCAGCTTCTTGCGGACTCCGGAGAGGGCTTGGTTCGGATGTTGCCGCAGTCAACAGCTGGAAGCATCGAGGCAGGTCCCCATACCAGAGAGATATCCGTGCCCGAGAACGAAGCGTCTAGCCGCTCCCGCGTGACCCTGTATTCGCACGCCGAGCTCTACGTCCAAGCGGCCGATGCCCCTGGGCAAGTGTCCGAGGAGCGCTTCAAGCCGGGAGTCGATGAGCTGCGCGCCGCGCTCGGAGTCGGTAAGGAGGAGCGCCTTGAGTGCTGGCTGCTCATCGACCGTTCAGGTTCTGTGCTGTTTGACCGCGACGAGCTCCAGCAGGTGGCTCTGGCGTGGCATTTCGCGAGTATTGACTCAGAGCGTGACAGGATCGGGATTCTCGGCTTTTGCGGATTTGGGGACTACGTCAATCTGTTCGAGTTCAAGACGCCGCTGAAGGAAGCAGACCGGGCGATGCTGGTGATAGCCGACTGCGGCGGCGGGGGCACTCCAACCGCTGAGGCGGTCACCCACGCCGCGAGGATGCTGCGGTCATCAGCCGCGGAGCACAAACTGGTGGTCGTCGTCACCGACGCTCCCGCGAACGACACCGCGCAGTGCGCCCAGGCAACACGCGCAGCCACCAGCGAGGGGGTGCGGGTGATAGGCGCCCTAAAACCCGAGAACCGCCACCAGCGTCCAGGCGCAAACGGCAGCGCGTTCATGGCAGAGCAGTTCGGCTCCGACTGGTTCGAGGTCGAGTCCTACACACAAACGCCGCACGCGCTGCTCGAGCATCTAGCGCGCATGCCTGGGCCTGGGCCCCGCGAGGCGCGCGTACCTCATCCTGCATCAGAGCGTCAGATCCCAGCCGGACACGAGCGGCTGGTTGCGGCGGCCGCCGAAGCGCTCTTGGCGCTGGGCGACGAGGCCGCCTATGAGCTTTCAGAGCGCGCGCTCGACGCGTCGGACCCGCAACTGCGCGCAGTTGCGCACTATTTGCGCATGCGCCGCGAGCAGCTGCACACGCACGGCGACGAGCTGTTGGCCGCGGCGCTCAAAGCGGCCGGCTCGCGCTGAGCGGCGCGTGCGGCTCTGCTGGTCTCAAGCCTGGCTTGGCGCCGGATTGCTCATTGCTATGGCGTCAGCTGTGTGAGCCTGTGCTCTAGCCTCCGGCATGGCGAGTGTCGCGGGGCCCCCGGCCGTCCGGTGGCGCGCTTCAACTGGCACCCCAGCAGCAGATCGAGCGCGTCGATCGACGGTCCACTTGTGCCTTCACCGACTCGCCGGACAGCGGCTCGCCGACGCCGCGGGGCTGACGGTCTGAGACAGTCTGCGCCCTGCCGGCGTACCCGCGGCGACGTGAAAGCAGGGCGGCCCCATCGCGATGGCCCTGGCCCTCCTCCTCGCCACAAGCGCGCACGCTCCGCATCGCAGACGGATCGGCCCGATCGTGGCTCGGGGCGCTAACTGAACGTCGGGTAGCTGCAAGCACCAGAGCGGTCACGACGGCGTCGACACCAGGACTGCCGCTCCAGGCGTAATCCGGCAGCGCACGGAGGCTCGCGGGCGAGTGCTTTCACCATCTGGGTGCTCACCGACCGGACGACTCCTATGGCGACACAGCGATCGTCCCGATGCGGCCGTGCGCGCGCCGCGCCGGACTTGCGCATTCGCCCAGAAGGAAGCGCCAGAGTCCGGCCCTCGAGTCGCGCGCTCGCGACGACTGCCTGGCGTCTCATGTCTCATCTGTCTCGCGCGTAGCTTGTGCCTTCACGCGATTGCGAGAGCGAGCCGCCCGCGCCGCCGGGACTGAAAGCACAAGGCAGCGCGCGACCGGATTTGGCCGAGATGAGTCAGCGGATCGGCAGATGAAAGCCGGCGAGTGCGTTCGCACGCGGCATTGCGAGCGTCCGTGGACGACTACGCAAAGCGTTCGTGCGCGTCCCGTCCGCCGCGCCGGCTCTCGTCGCAACCCGCCGCGGTCACCGCTGCGCTCCTTCGGGCCACGAGGGACGTCCGTAGTAGCCAACCAGCGTTTGGCCGGTACGAACTTCGACGACCTTGGTGAAGTGTCCGGCCCGAGGCTTGGAGAAGGTCACGCTTGTAGCCACGGGCGTTTCGGTGCCCTGCGCGCAGTTGGGAATACAGCCCTGGATGTTGCTCGTGCCATGCCCGACAGCGCCTGTTTGAGTCCATCGGTTCCACTTGATGTTGGTGACGATGTTGCCAGCGTCACTGCTGAAGAAGACGTCCCGGGGATTGATCCCGGAATACGACCCGGCGACTAGTGTCCCGCGCCTTAAGTTCGTACTATAATTGTGGTACACTTGGGTATGCGA
>CALAQT010000396.1 GCA_937888775.1 uncultured Actinomycetes bacterium
CAACAACCACAAGGGATCGCGGCCCTCAGATCAGTGCTAGGCCAGGTAACTTCGGCCTAGTACCCGGACCGCCGCGTACCGGCCCCCGGCGGGCCGCGAACCGCTTCAGTGGCCGTACTGCTCGTCGGTGACGTGCTCCTCCCAGCTGGCTTGCTGCCCATCCTCGTCGGCCTCCTGGATGGCGATGTGGACCATCACGCCGTCGGGGGAGGCACCGTGCCAGTGGCGCTCTCCGGGCTCGAACCAGACGGTGTCCCCGCCCGTGAGCTCCTCCACCGTGCCGTCGTCGCGACCGACCAGCGCCCGGCCTGAAACGATCTCCAGCGCCTGACCGAGAGGATGGCGGTGCCAGGCCGTCCGCGCCCGGGGCGCGAAGGTAACGCGCAGGGCGCGCACTCGTGCCGGGGCCGGCGCCTGCACGATCGGCTCCAACCAGACCGGGCCTGAGAACCAGTTCTCCGGGCCTCGATCGCTGCGGCGCGTATGTGCTCTGACGATCTCCATGACGACTGGTCTACCCGCAGCCGACGCGAGGCAATGCGCCCGGGTTCGCTAGGGCTCGCGGCGAAATCGTCGTGAGCCCTTAGCCCTTAGCCCTCAGCCCTGGCGCCGGCGGCGGCGGCCGAACGTGAGCGCGCCGAGCGCCGCGATGCCGCCACCGAGAACGAAGCCGGCAACACCAGCGCCGATCAACACCTGCTGCTGATGACGGCGGATCTGCGAGCGCCAATCGGTCAGCTGCACGACCTCCACCCGCAGCTTCTCGACCGCGGTTCCGAGCTCGCGCCGGTTCTGGTCGATCGAGGCCCGGATCTCCTCGGGAGTGCGGGTCGCCATCACCGATCGGCTCCGGGCTTGGCGCTGACCGTGGCGCGGATCTTCTTCGCTTCGTCGATCGCCATCGTCGGAGTCGGGGCTCCGACCTTCAGCTTGCGCCAGGCGAACAGGAACGCGCCGACGGCGGCGGCCAGGAGCACCGCGAGGACGATCGCGAAGCCGATCCAGATGTCGCCGGCGCCGCTTACGAGGATCGCATCGAGCACCCACGCCAGCGTCAGCAGCAAGAAGATCACGGCGAAGATTCCGAACACGGCGCCGGCCGCGACCGCTGCGGCGCCGCGGGCCAGACTAGAGACCTTCGTGGTCACCTCGGCCTTGGCGAGCTCGATCTCCTCACGGACGAGCACCGACATCCGCTCGGAGACCTCGGTCACCGCAGTGGCGAGGTTCTCTGGCTGTCCGTTGTCAGCGGGCAAGGCGCTTGAGGATCAGGGCGACGACGAGACCGCCGGCGAAGGCGCCGCCGACGGCGATTTCCGGCTTTTGCTGAATGGCGCTCGCCGCTCCGGAAAGGGCGGGCTCGGCAGGCGAAAGCGGTGGCGGCAGCTGCACCGCAGGCGGCGGAGCCGGGGGCAGCTCGGTGCGCACCGAGGCGGCCTGCGCCGGGGGCTCGGGCGGCGCCGACACGCCGGGCTCGACGATCGTCGGCTGATCGGCGGTGGCGGGCATCACCGGTTCGACAGCCGTCGGCTGGTCGCCGGCGGAATTCAGCGGCGGTGGCTCATCGCCGGGCGTCAGCGGACGCTCGCCGGGAGTCTGCGGCTGGTCGGTCACTCGGGCGGCTCTTCGCCGAACACGCGCACCCAGATCAAGGCCGCCACGCGTGTTGATGCAAGGCTGGCCAGCGCGCCTATCCCGGCGAGCATTCCCGACCACAGCAATCTCTTCACCAACGGGCTCTCGGTCATCAGGGGCCGCATTCAATCAGACTTGGCCGCGGTGATCGACGCTTGTAGGTCACCGGCGCTCCAGACCGAGGCAGATCGTCTCGACGATCAGCGTCTTAGCGCGCTCGAGTTCGGACTCGTCGACCGCGACGCTGTCGAAGATCCAGCCGGTCAGGACCTGCTCGATCGAGCCGTAGAACGCCTGGGCGGCGAACTCGGGGGTCACCTCGGTGCGGAAGGCTCCGTCCTGCTGTGCGTGCTCCACGATCGCGGCAATCTGGGAATAGGCGTCGCGGATCTTGGCCAGGTGCGTGAGCCCGAACGTGTTGGCGGCGCGCGTGACCTCCACGATGATCACCTTCATCAGCTCCGGATCGTGGCGATAGGAGTCGATGATGAAGCCGGCGATGGCGAACAGCTTCTCCCGCGGCGAGCGCTGCGAGGCGTCGGCCTCGGCAATCGCGCCGAGCATGATGTCCCAGCGCTCCAGGAACAGCGTGTCGAGGATCTGCTCCTTGGAGGAGAAGTAGTGGTAGACGAGACCGTAGGCAACGCCGGCTTCGTCGGCGATGTCCGACACGCGGCAGGTGTGAAAGCCCTGGCGGGCGAACACGCGCACCGCGGCGTCGAGGATCAAACGGCGCTTGTCGGTCGCCTGCGTGGTCAACTCGCGTCCCATTCGTATACATCGGGGCGCCGGTTGGCGAGCGAGGGAATCCGCTCGCGGAAGCCGCGAAGGCTCTTCAGATCGAGCTCGGCGACGATCGCGCACTCGCTGTCCGGCGCGCTGGCCAGCACCAGGCCCCAGGGGTCGACGATCATCGAGCGCCCCCCGGAGCGATAACCGCCGGGGTGGTCGCCGATCTGGTTTGGTGCCACGACGAAGCACTGATCCTCGATCGCCCGGGCGCGCACGAGCACCTCCCAGTGATCACGCGTCGTCGCCAACGTGAACGCGGACGGGACGACGATGATCTCCGCACCGCGGATCGCCAGGATCCGGTAGAGCTCCGGGAAGCGCAGGTCGTAGCAGATGGTCATCCCCAGCCGGGTGCCGCCGGCCAGCTCCGAGACGATTATCTGCTCGCCGGGGCGCTCGGTGGCAGACTCCAGGTAGGCGACTCCGTCGACCTCGACGTCGAACATGTGGAGCTTGCGATACACCGCCTGGCATTGGCCGTCCGGTCCGATGTGCACGCTCGTGTTCGAGCTCTTCTCCCCCGGGGTCGATTCGACGATCGAGCCGGCGACGAAGTCGATCCCCAGCTCGCGGGCAAGCGAGCGAGCCCAGCTGATGATCGGCCCGTCCAGTGGCTCGGCCCGCCTCTCCAGCAGTTCATCGGTGCCGATCGCGGTCCACTTCTCCGGCAGGCAGACGAACTCGGCGCCCTGGGCCGCAGCCTGGCGGACCAGGCGCTCGGCGGTCGCGACGTTGTGATCGATGTCCTCTGTGGCGGTTAGCTGAACAGCGCCTACGCGCACGCTTCGCTCCTGATTGACTAGTCAGTCAGCTATCAAAGAATACCGCCCCCCAATGACGTCCCTCCGCCCGAAGATAACCACGGCCGCTGAAGAGCGCCCAATCGCACTCCCCTACCGCGGCCGCTTCGGCGATCCGCGGCCGCCCGATCTGCACGCGCTGGCACTCCCTCCCCGCCCGATGCCCGCTCGCGACGGCCTGCGCCCGCTCAAGGCGTGGCGCTACGTCGGCGTGTTCGGGGCCGAGCTGATGCTGTGCCTCGCCGACGTCCGGATCGGACCGGTGCGCCAGTCGTTCTGGGCCGTCTGGGATCGCCCCGCGCGCAGGCTCCATGAGCGGACGCGGCTCGGCGGCGGCGGCGGAGTCGTCCTGGAGCGCGGCCGGGCGCGCGTCAAGGACCGTGCCCTGGCGCTCGACCTCCGCCTGGAGGAGACCGCCGGGGTGGAGACGGTGAGCTCCAGCGGCGAGAGCTACGCGTGGACACGCAAGCAGGGCGGGATCGCCGTGCGAGGAACGCTGCGGTTCGCCGATGGGCCGCCGCGCACAATCGACGCTCGTGCGGTGATCGATGACACCGCGGCCTACTACGAGCGCCATACGAGCTGGCAGTGGAGCGCCGGCGTCGGTCACAGCCGCGACGGCCGTGAGCTGGCCTGGAACCTGGTGGCGGGCGTCAACGACGCGCCGCGGGAGAGCGAGCGGACCGTCTGGGTCGACGGCCAGCCGCACGAGGCCGAGCCCGTGGCGTTCGCGCCGGACCTCGCCGGCGTCGGCGGACTGCGATTCGCGGCCGAGGCGACTCGCGAGCACAGCCAGAACCTGCTGCTGCTGCGAAGCTCCTACCGCCAGCCGTTTGGGAGCTTCTCAGGAACGCTGCCCGGCGGGCTCGAACTGCTCGAGGGCTACGGCGTGATGGAGGACCACGACGTGTGGTGGTGATGCTGGTCGTCTGGCCGCCGCTGCCACGCCGGGCCCGTCAGGGCACGATGACCGGCGAGCCCTCAGCCCCGGTGCCGTCAGCCAGCCCCGCCGCGCTGCCGGCGCAGCTCGGCCAGCAGCAGCTTTGAGTGCATCGCCCCGATCAGCTCGCGCAGCGGCTCGGCTCCGGACGAGATGATCTCGACCGCGCGGTCGACCTCCACCTCGCCGGCCAGCCGGTCAAGCAGCACGCGGACCTCCTCCTCGACCAGCGGTGTCAGCGCCTGGCGGTAGCGCAGCGTGTCGTACACGGTGAAGCCGATCGCCTGCTCATAGCCGCCGGCGCGAAAGCGTGAGATCGCCTCGATGATCGCCACGTCGTCAGCGTCATAGCCGCGCGGCCCCGGAGTGAGCACCTCCAGCTCCTCCAGCCGGTCAAGCACGTTGCCGGGCAGGTCGTAGGTCTCGCGCACTCGCGTCCGTGAGACCCGGCTCGTCTCCCGGGCCTCGATCGCGCGTTCCAGGATCCGGTCCTCCAGCTCGATCAGCCGCGCCGCCCGCTCAGGATCCTCGCTCATCACCTGGCGGATCACGCGGAGCGGCATGAAGCGCTCCTCCTGCAGACGCTTGATCAACTGCAGGCGCACAACGAAGTCCTCCGGGTAGTAGGCCATGTTGCGGCTGGTGCGCAGGACATCGTTCTGGGGGCCGAGCAGGCCCTCCCGCAGGTAGTGCTTGATCGTGCCGGCGCTGACCCCCGAGCGCTGGGCCAGCTCAGACATCTTCAGCATCCGCGCCTCGGCCATCAGGCGCTCATGAACTGGCCCGGCACGCCCTCGCTGAGGCCCGCGACGGCCCCGGACTCGTGCAGCGCAGCGATCTCCAGCTCGCCGAAGCCGGCACCGGCCAGCACCTCGTCGGTGTGCTCACCCAGCGAGGGACCGGGCGCACGCGTCGGGTCCCCGGGGGTGCGGCTCAGCTTGACCGGCACGCCCAGGAGGTCGATCGGCCGGCTCGCGCCGGGCTGCCCAATGCCAATCACCATCTGGCGCGCCGCCACCAACTCGGACTTCAGCACCTCCTCCAGTTCCAAGACCGGTTCCAGGCAGCAGTCGTGCTCGGCCGCGAAGGCGTTCCACTCGTCACGCGCGCGGCCGGCGAAGATCTCGGCCACGGCCTGCTGAGCCTCCGATCCGGGGGGGTCGAACGCGTGCTCGAGCAGGTCCGAGCGACCGACCCCGTCACACCAGGCCCGCCAGAACTTCGGCTCCAGAGCGCCGAGCGTTACGTAGCCGTCGGCGCAGGCATACGGCCGGTAGCAGGTGAGCGCGCCTGACAGCGGCAGCTCGCCGCGGCGCGGGAAGCGGCCGGTGGCGAACCCCTGCGCAGCGACCATCGCCAACCAGGACAGCGCGCCGTCGAACATCGAGCAGTCCACCATCTGCCCCTGGCCCGAGCGCTCGCGCTCGCGCAGCGCGAACATGATCCCGATCACCGCCATCAGCGCGCCGCCGCCGAGATCGGCGATCTGCCCGGCCGCCTGGACCGGCGGCCCGTCGCGCTCGCCGGACAATCCGAGGATCCCGTTGAGGCCCAGGTAGTTGATGTCGTGTCCCGAGCGGTCGCGGTTGGGTCCGTCTTGGCCGTAGCCGGTGATCGCGCAATAGACCAGGCCGGGGTTCTCCTGGCGCAGGCGCTCGTAGCCGACGCCGAGGCGATCGAGTACCCCGGGGCGAAAGGATTCCAGCAGCACGTCGGCGTCGCGAGCCAGCGCCAGCAGGACCCGCTTGCCCGCCTCGGTCTTCAGGTCGATCCGGATCGAGCGCTTGCCGCGGTTGAGCGCCAGGAACAGCGCGCTGCGAGCGCTGGACTCGGCGCCCTCGTAGAAGGGCGGCGACCAGCGGATGTAGTCACCCATCCCGGTGTCCTCGACCTTGACCACGTCGGCTCCGAAGTCGGCCAGCATCAGCGAGCAGAAGCCGCCGGGCAGCAGCCTCGAGAGATCGAGGACCTTCAGGTTCTCCAGCGCGAGCGTCATGCTGGCTGGGGCTGGGGCTGGGGCGCTCCGATGCCCAATAGCCCGCGGGCCTCCTCCACGGTGGCCGGGCGCCGGCCGACGTCCTGCGCCATCTGCCGGGCCTTGGCGATCAGGTCACCGTTGGAGCGGGCCATCTCGCCATCGGGGAGGTAGAAGTTGTCCTCCAGTCCGACGCGGATCGAGCCGCCGAGGCTCAGGGCTGCCGATACAAGCATCCACTGCACGCGGCCGATCCCGATCACACCCCAGTGATGGTTGCCCGGAGGCAGGTTGTCGGCCATCGCCGCCAGGTTACGCGCGGTCGCCGGGACCCCGCCAACGACGCCCATCACGAAGTCGGCGTGCAGCGGCGCGTGAAGCAACCCCATGTCGACCAGCGGCGCCAGACTGCCGACGTGCCCCAGATCGAAGCATTCGTGCTCGGGCTTGATGCCCAGCCGGCGCATCGCCTGCAGCAATTCGATGATCTCATCGAACGGGTTGGTGAACACGAACTGGAACACGAAATCCTTGCGCGAGCGCGAGTACTTGGCGTAGTTGAGCGAGCCCATGTTGAGCGCGGCCACCTCGGGGCGGCCGGCCTCCAGGTAGGCGATCCGCTTGGCCACCGGCACCCCGATCGTGCCGGTGGAGAAGTTGATGATCGCGCGGTCGCCAACCTCGGCCGTGATCGCGTCCTTGATCGCCTGGAAGTCCCGCGCCTCGTAGCTGGGAGCTCCATCGGGCGAGCGGGCGTGAATGTGGATGTGCACGCCGCCCTCGTCGACGATCCGCCGCGCCTCGGCCGCGTACTCCCGCGGCGTGTAGGGGATCGCCGGGCACTGGTCGCGGTTGGCGATCGCGCCGGAGATCGCGCAGGTGATGATCGCGGGATCCTCCAGACTCATACGGGCACCACCCCCGAACGCTTCCAGGGACGCTCGACGCGCTTGCCGGCCGACATCTCCAGCGCGCGGCAGATTGTCGCGCGGGTCTCCCGCGGGTCGATCACGTCGTCGATCATGTCGTTGCCGGCGGCGATGTACACGTCGATGATCTGGCGGAACTGCGCGATCAGCTCGGCCCGCTTGGCGGCCGGGTCCTCGGCCTCGGAGACCTGCTTGCGGAAGATGATCTCGACCGCCCCCTCGGCGCCCATCACGCTGATCTCGGCCGATGGCCAGGCGACGATCAAGTCTGGCTCATACGCGCGGCCGCACATCACGTAGTAGCCGGCACCGTAGGCCTTGCGCAGGACCACGGTGATCTTGGGGACCGTGGCGTTGGCCGTGGCGTAGAGCATCTTGGCACCGTGGCGGATGATGCCCGCCTGCTCGACCTTGCTGCCGACCATGAAGCCCGGCACGTCCATCAGGTAGACGAGTCCGATCCCGTAGGCGTTGCACAGGTTGATGAACCGGGCGGCCTTGTCGGCGGAGTCGTTGTCGAGGATCCCGCCCAGCTGTTTGGGCTGGTTGGCGACGATCCCCGCCGGGCGGCCGCCGAAGCGGGCCAGGCAGGTGATGATCGTCTTGGCGAACTGGGGCTTTAGGTCAAAGTAGTCGCCGTCGTCGACGATCCGGCGGATCACTTCGTACATGTCATACGGCTTGCGGTTGGACTCCGGCAGGACATCGAGCAAGTCCTCGTCGGCGCGGTCGATCGGGTCGCTGGTGGGGGTGATCGGCGGCGGCTGCTCGCAGTTCTGCGGGAAGAAGCTGAGGTACTGCTTGATCTTCTCGATGCACTCGGGATCGTCGGCGACCTCCAGGTCGCCGACGCCGGACTTGCGGCAATGCACGCGGCTGCCGCCGAGCTCCTCCTGGGTGACATCCTCGCCCACCGCCGCGCGGACCAGGTGCGGCCCGGCCAGCGCCATCGAGCCGCGGCCCTTGACCATCGGGACGAAGTCGGCGAGGCCGGGGATGTATGCGGTCCCCGCGGCGCATGGCCCCATCAGCGCCGCGACCTGCGGGATCACGCCCGAATTGATCACCTCCTCGCGGAACAGATGCCCAGATCCCGCGAACAGTGACCCGACCGCCTCCTGGATCCGCGCCCCGGCGGAGTCCAGCAGCCAGATCAGCGGGATCCGCTTGGTCAGCGCCAGCTCGCGCAGCCGCGTGACCTTGAGCTCGCCGGTCATCCCCATCGAGCCGGCCATCACCGTGAAGTCGTAGGCGGCCACGGCGGTGAGCCGGCCGTTGACCTTGCCGTAACCGGTGATCACTCCGTCGGCGGGGGCCTCTCGGCCGTCCATCGCGCGCTGGGAGGAGTGCGGGCGGCCGTGTATGCCGAGCTCGACGAACGTCCCGGCGTCGATCAGCAGCTCCAGCCGCTCGCGGGCGGTCAACTTATCGGCCGCGTGCTGGGCGGCGATCTTCTCCGCGCCGCCACCCTGGGCGATCTTGGCGCGGCGAGCCCGGAGGTCCTCGGCCAACGGTCGTAACAGGCTGATGGGGGAAGCTTCGGTGGCCAAGGTGTGGTGTTGGGTGGCGGCCCGCCGCCACCCGTGGGACGCGTGCAGAAAGTGAGACGTACTACTTCTTACTTTGGCACGGGGTGCGGGCGCGCGTCAAGTCTTGCGGGGGCCGACGGCCGGGCGCGTTGCAGACCACTGGATCCGGGAGAGGATCCACCGCGCCAGCTCCCTCGCCTCGCCTGTGCGGCGATGCTCGGCGCGGCCATTGCGAGGTCGCCTGCGTGTTGGCGGTTTGCGAAGGCTTTGCGGTTGGAATTGCAAAGGTTTCCGGATCCGGTTAGTCTCAACCTGCCGAGGCACGAATGACCGAGCCCCCGTGGCGACCTCATGGATGCTCTCGACACTTTGACGCAGCCTGCGCTCGCAGCGGCCGATTACGGCACACGCGGGGGCTTTGCGTCTGCAACGTTCATCTCGCACTCGGAGCGTACATGTCGCAACCCTCGAAACGTCCTGCCTGGAATCAGGTACTTGCCCCCTACGCACAGCCGCGCCTCGGTCGCAGCCTGCTCGACCTCGCGACCTCGGTCGTGCCATATCTGGCGCTATCGGTGCTGATGTACCTGCTGCTGGGTGTGTCAGACCTGCTGGTGCTCGCCCTGGCCGTCCCCACCGCCGGCTTCCTGGTGCGCACGTTCGTCATGTTCCATGACTGCACGCACGGCTCGCTAATGGCCTCCAAGCGCGCCAACCACCATGTCGGCACGGTCTGCGGGCTGTTCGTCCTGTCCCCGTTCCGGCGCTGGGGACACGACCACGCCGTTCACCACGCGTCGTCGGGCGATCTGGAGCGCCGCGGCGTCGGAGACGTACTGACGCTGACCGTCGCCGAGTACGACGCCCGCACGCCACGCGGGCAGCGGGGGTATCGCATGCTGCGCAACCCGCTGGTGATGTTCGGCATCGGGCCGATCTTCGCGATGATCATCGGACCGCGTCTGGTGGCCCGCAACGCCCGCCCGCGGATGCGCAACAGCGTGCTTACGACCGACCTGGCGCTCGTGGTGATCGTCGGCGTGCTGTGCTGGGCGATGGGCCCCGCCAGCTTCCTGCTCGTCTGGGCTCCGGCCGCGATGCTGGCGGGCTCGGCGGGGATCTGGCTGTTCTACGTCCAGCACCAGTTCGAGGATGCCTACTGGCAGCGTACGGAGGACTGGAGCTACGCCGAGGCCGCGCTGCGCGGCGCCTCCTACCTGAAGCTGCCCAAGATCTTGCAGTTCTTCAGCGGCAACATCGGCCTGCATCACGTCCACCATCTCAACGCGCGGGTCCCCAACTACAACCTCCAGCGCGCGCACGACGAGAACGAGATATTCCACGACGTGCCGACGCTCAGCTTCTGGGACGGGATGCGCGCGGTGCGCCTCAAGCTCTGGGACGAGGAGAGCGGGCGCATGGTGACGTTTGCCGAGGCGAGAACCTCACCGAAGCCAGAGCCGGCGGCGGCGAGTGCGGCGGCACCGCGTCCGACTTCCAAGCAGGTCACTTCTTCGATCTGAGAGAGAGCGCTAGCTCCCCTTCCAATCGGGCTCGCGCTTCTCGAAGAAAGCGCGCACACCCTCTTGGATGTCATCGGTGGAGAAGGCGATCGTCAGCTGCGAGCGCAGGAAATCCAGCGCGTCGGCGAAGGCCATGTCCTGCTGCCGGAAGCTCGCGTCCTTGCCGAGCTTCATCAGCACCGGGGACTTTCGCGCCAGCTTCTGCGCCCATTCGTCGACCAGTCCGTCGAAATCCTCGGCTGCGGCGACCCGATTGACGATCCCGATCCGCTCGGCCTCCTGGGCGGAGATCTGCTCGCCCAGGAGCATCAGCTCGTTGGCCTTCTTGCGGGGGACGTTGCGGTAGATCAGGGCCATGATCATGAACGGGAACAAGCCGACGTTGATCTCCGGGGTGCCGAACCGCGCGCCCTCCTTGGCGACGATCAGATCACAGGCCAGCGCCAGGCCCAGCGCTCCGGCCAGGACGTGTCCGTTGGCTGCACAGATCGACGGCTTGCCGAGCTCGCCCAGCATGCGGAAGGCGCTTGGAAAGCGTTCGGTGGCGAAATGCTTGTGCACGAGCGGGGTCTCGGCCGCAAAGCCGCCGAGGTTGCCGCCGCTGGAGAACACCTTCTCGTGTGTTGAGGTGAGCACGACGACGCGCACGGCTTCGTCGTCGCGGGCGGACTCCAGCGCAGCGATCAGCTCGCCCAGCAGCTCGTCGGAGAGCGCGTTGCGGGTCTCAGGTTGGTCGAGCGCGATCGTGGCCACGCCGGTCGGCGCGACTTCGTAGCGGAGGGTTTCGTAAGAGGAGGGCATCGGGCGACGGAAGCCTACGCAGGTTTGCGCCGCGCGGGCGGGCCCTACCGAACCTGGCCGTAAAAGCGCACGTAGGTTTCGCTTTTACGGCCAGGTTCCGCCAAACCGTCGTGGAAGTGAGAAGTAGGAAGCTCTACTGTTTACTTTCGGCCGGTGCTCGGCTACGGTCCGGGCTCACACCATCGCGAGCCCGAGAGCCGCGACGTTCAGGAGACGAATCCACCCATGGCCACCGCCGACATCCTCAAACCCGACTTCGCCAACCAGCGCAAGCACTTCATCTTCACCGACGAGCACGAGCAGCTGCGCGAATCGATCCACCGATTCGTGATCAAGGAACTCCAGCCACACGCCGAGGAGTGGGAGGAGACGACCTTCCCGGACTCGGTGTTGGCGCGGATGGGCGAGCTGGGCTTCCTGGGCCTGGACAAGCCCGAGCAGTACGGCGGCCAGGGCGGCGACTACTACTCCGCGCTGGTGCTGGCCGAGGAGATGGCCCACGCGCACAGTGGCGGCCTGGCGATGGGCGTTGCGGTGCAGACCGACATGGCGATGCCCCCGATCCTGGCCTTCGGGACCGAGGAGCAGAAGCGGCAGTGGGCCGCGCCGGCGATCAAGGGCACCAAGATCCTCTGCATCGGGATCACGGAGCCCGACGCCGGCTCGGACGTCGCCGGGATCAAGACGCGCGCGGTCCGCGACGAGGCCACCGGCGACTACGTGATCAACGGCTCCAAGACCTACATCACCAACGGCTACCGCGCCCACGCGATCGTGCTGGTGACCAAGACCGATCCGGACGCCGGCTATGACGGCTTCACGCTGTTCCTGGTGCCGATGGACACGCCCGGCGTGATCCGGGAGAAGCGCCTGAAGAAGCTGGGCATGCACGCTTCCGACACCGCCCTGCTGGCCTTCCAGGACGTGCGCGTGCCGGAGTCGGCGGTGCTCGGCCAGATCGGCAAGGGCTTCTACCACATCATGTGGGAGCTCCAGGGCGAGCGGCTGATCGGCGCCGCCGGAGCGGTGGCCGGCGCCCAGCACGTGTTCGACCGCACGCTGGAGTACGCCAAGGAGCGCAAGGCGTTCGGACGGGCGATCGGGCACTTCCAGGTGACCCGCCACAAGTTCGCCGACATGGCGACCAAGATCGAGACCGCCCGCCAGATGGTCTACACAACCGCGTGGCGGTTTCAGAACGGCGAGTACCCGGTTCGTGAGATCGCCATGGCCAAGCTGTATGCGTCGCGGATCGCGGTCGAGGTCGCCGACGAGTGCATACAGATCCATGGCGGCGCTGGTTACATGCAGGAGTATGGGATCGAGCGCTCCTGGCGTGACCTGCGCCTGAACCGGATCGGCGCCGGAACCGACGAGATCATGCTTGACGTGATCGGCCGCTCGTACGGCCTGTAGCCCGTCGTCTCCAAGCCCTCGAGCGACCTCTCGCCCGCCCCTCCGAGCCGACGGGCCGACGGCCACGCGATGCCCGCCCTCCCCCGCCCCGGTCTGCCGCCTGCGGTCTCCGCCCGGTCCGTCCCGCCGTTCACCGCCGAGCACGAAGCGCTGCGCGCCGAGGTGCGACGCTTCGTCGAGACCGAGCTCTACCCGCACGCCGGCGAGTGGGAGCAGGCCGGCTGGTTTCCCAACGACGTGTTCCGGCGCCTGGCCGAGCACGGATACCTGGGACTGAAGTTCCCGCCGGCCTACGGCGGCGGCGGGGACACGGTCGCCGATGCGGTGCTGGCGGAGGAGCTCGCCCGATGCGGTTCAGGCGGTCTGGCGGCAGGTATCGGAGCGCATTCGGGCATCGCGCTGCCACCGATCTGGCGCTTTGGCACCGAAGAGCAGAAGCAGCGCTATCTGGTCCCGGGGATTGCCGGGGAGCTGATCGCGGCGCTGGCGATCACCGAGCCCGACGCGGGCTCGGACGTCGCCTCGATCAGATCCCACGCCGAGCGGATCGATGGCGGATTCCTGCTCAACGGCGCCAAGACCTTCATCACCGGGGGAGTACGCGCCGACCTGATCGTCACCGCGGTGCGGACCAAGCCCCAGGGAGGTCATCACGGGATCTCGTTCCTGCTAGTCGACCGAGGTCCGGGCGTGCAGTCAAGCCAGCTGCGCAAGCTCGGGTGGCACGCGTCAGACACCGCCCTGATCACCTTCGACGATGTTTTTGTGCCTCAGGAGAACCTGCTCGGCGACGAGCACGCGGGGTTCTACATGATCATGGCCAACTTCCAATGGGAGCGGCTGCTGATGGCGCTGGGGGCGATCGGCGCGATGCAATTGGCGTTCGAGCGGACGCTGGCGTTCACGCACGCCCGGCAGCATGACCCGGGGCACAGCCGGCAGCACAGCCAGGCGCACACCCTGCAGGACCACCAGGTGATCCGCCACAAGCTGGCCGAGATCGCGGTCAGCATCGAGGCCGCGCGCGACGTCACCTATCACGCGCTGCGCCGCCACGTGGCCGGCGAAGACGCCGTGCGTGAGGTGACGATCGCCAAGCTTGCCACGCAGCGAACCGCGTTTGAGGTGATGGATTCGTGTCTGCAGATCCACGGCAGCCGTGGGGCGCCCGTCGAGTCAGAGATCGAGCGCGCGGTGCGCGACGCCCGGCTGGGACCGATCGGTGGCGGGACCGACGAGATCATGAAGGAGATCCTGGGTCGCTCGCTGGGTCTGTGAGATCGCATCACCGCCGGTCAGGCAACCGAATACGTTTTTGTTAGCTTTTGGTAGGCGTATGTGACATGCGCGGCATCGCACCGGTCCAGGCCGTCGGCACAATTCGCTGGGCTTACTTAGTAAGGCGGCACGGAGGCGGCAAGATGAACATAACTCTCACTCCAACCACCGAGGTGCCGGTCGTCGTGTGGAGAAACGACGGGATGTTCTACGCTCGACAACCGGACGCCGTGAACGAACCTCAGATCTGTCTGGCGGTTGACCTGTTCGAGGTAATCGCCGAACTCGCCGGCCTTGACCTGGAGGACGCCTCGCAGTCCGCCGAGGCTGTCGCCCTCGCCGACCGAGCGCAGCGAGAGCTCGACTGATGAAGTCGTTCCGCGGACAGCTATTGATCGCCGGGCCCGGGCTACTGGACCCGAACTTCTGGCGGACCGTCGTGCTGCTGGTCGAGCACAACGACGAAGGCGCGCTCGGGCTGGTGCTCAACCGGCCGTCGGAGACGAGCGTAGGCGAGGCTGTGCCCGAACTGGGTGAGCTCGTGGATCTCGATGAGCGGCTGTTCATCGGCGGGCCGGTCCAACCATCGGCGGTGATCATCCTGGCGCAGTTCGAGGATCCGACCGATGCCGCGCTGATCGCGTTCGACGACGTCGGCGTGCTGGCCAGCGAAGCGTCCGCGGAGGACCTGTCGGCCGGGGTCCGGCGCGGCCGGGCGTTCGTTGGTCACTCCGGTTGGGGGCCGGGTCAGCTGGATTCGGAGATCGAGCGCGGGGACTGGATCCTGGAGTCCGCCAGCCGTGCGGACGCCTTCGCCGAAAGCCCGATGGATCTCTGGCCGACCGTGCTCACGCGCAAGGGCGGCAGTTACGCGCTGATCGCGCGGATGCCGGCCGATCCGTCGGTGAATTAGGGCTCGGCCACCGACGTGTGCCGCGGGTCCTACGATCCGGCAATGGCGCACGAACACGAGCCCGGCCACAGTCCCGAGCAGGGCCAAAGCCACAGCCGCGGGCACGGGGACAGCCATGCTCACGGCGGCGACGCCGAGCGGGGCGCGCTGCTCACCGCGCTGACCCTGATCCTGGCCTTCATGATCGTGGAGGTCGTGGTGGGCGTGCTGGCGTCCTCGCTGGCGCTGCTGTCCGACGCCGCTCACATGCTGACCGACGCATTCGCGCTGGGGATGTCGCTGACCGCGGCCCGACTGGCGGCCCGACCCGCCCGCGGCGCGATGACCTACGGCATGGGCCGGGCCGAGATCCTCAGCGCCCAGGCCAACGGCGTGACGCTGGTGATCCTGGCCGTGCTGATCCTCGGCGACGCCATTTCGCGCCTGGCCTCACCGCCTCACGTCCACGGCCCAGCCGTGCTGGTGGTGGCGCTGGCCGGCATCGTCGTCAACCTCGTGGCCGCCGGCGTGCTCGCACGCGGCTCAGGTGAGCAGCGCAGCCTCAACATCGAGGGTTCCTACCGCCACATCCTGACCGATCTGTACGGCTTCATTGCCACCGCCGTGGCGGCGATCGTGATCATCGTCGCCGGATTCTCACGCGCCGATCCGCTGGCGTCGCTGATCATCGCGGCGCTGATGCTGCACGCCGCCTACGGCCTGCTGAAGGAGTCCGGTCGGATCTTCATGGAAGCGGCACCCGCGGGACTGGACCCGGAGCAGATCGGGTGCGCGCTGGCGGGCCAACCCGGGGTTGTGGAGGTTCACGATCTCCACGTCTGGGAGGTCACCTCGGGCTTCCCGGCTCTGTCGGCCCATGTCGTCGCGCGCGCCGGCGATGACTGCCACCAGCTGCGCCGCACGCTGCAGGAACTCGTGCAGGAACGCTTCGGAGTGCGCCATACCACGCTCCAGGTCGATCACGAGGCGGCGCCGCAGCCGCCCCTGCAGATCGAGGTCAGGCCCGTGAGTAAGGGCCCAGGACGTACACTCGGCGGATGAAGGTCGTCAAGCCCGGCCCCGACCGCGACGTACCGCGCGGCGTGGTCGGCGGGGCCGAGATCTCACAGGCCACCGCGGGGGCGCAGGACATCTACATGGGTGTGTTCCGCGTCCCGTGCGGCGCCAGATCGCGCCCCCACTATCACGAGGTCTGCGAGAGCGCCGTGCTCATGCTGTCGGGCAATCTGCGCGTCAGATGGGGCGACCGGCTCGAGAATCAGCTGACGCTTGAGCCGGGCGACCTCGTCTACGTCCCCCCGCGGGAGACGCACGTGCTGGAGAACGTGTCCGAAAGTCAAGTCGCCGAATATGTGGTCGCCCGCAATTCGCCTCATGAGGACGCCGTTACCGTGCCCTGGGCAGAGGACGGCTCTCCTTGACGCACCGGGAGGGCCGTCTGACCGGAGTCGGCGGCTTGCGGATCTACTGGCAGGGGTGGCTGCCCGAGGCTGATCCGCGCGCGGCGGTGGTGATCGCCCACGGCGCCGGCGAGCACAGCAACCGCTACCTGAACGTCGCCGCCAAGCTGGTGGCGGAAGGCTACGCCGTCTACGCGATCGACCATCGTGGTCACGGCCGCTCGGACGGCTCACGCGCGCTGATCGACCGGCTTGCCAACACGGTCACGGACCTCGACGCGCTCGTCGTGCTCGCCGCCGCCCAGCATCCCGGCGCCCAGATCTTCCTACTCGGCCACAGTATGGGAGCCACGATCGCGCTCAGCTACGCGCTGCGCCACCAGAAGCGCCTCGCGGGGATGATCCTGTCGGGACCATTGGCGGCGCTGCCCGCGACGCCGGCTCCGCTGCGGATCGCCAGCCGGTTGCTTTCGGCGCTGGCGCCCCGGATACCGCTGATCGACATCGACCCGGCGCTGATCAGCCGCGATCCCGAGGTGGTTGAGGCCTACCGGTCAGATCCGCTCGTGCATCACGGAAAGCTCCCGGCGCGCACCGTAGCCGAGATCGCGGAAGCGATCGAGTTGTTCCCTGACGCCGTGCAGGCGATCACGCTGCCGACGCTGATCGCCTACGGCACCGATGACGCCCTGTGTCCCCCGGCGGGCAGCGTGATGCTCGGCGAGCGGCTCGGCGCCGTCGACAAAACGGTCCTAGCGTATCCGGGGCTGTATCACGAGATCCTCAACGAGCCCGAGCACGAACAGGTGATCGACCGGCTGTGTGGCTGGCTCTCGGCGCGCCTCGTGCCGGCCGCGGTGGCGCCTCCGGCGGGCTAGCAGCTGTGGGGCCCGCGCCTCGGCGGGCTAGATCACCCGGTGGCCGCCGCCTTCGAACACGAGCACGCCACCGTGGCGTAACCATTTCGTGGCGCGCTCGGGCCCGCTCAGCAGCGCGGCCTTGGCGAGGATCTCCGCCTCGGTCGCCGTGGGGGCCAGCGCCGTCGCCTGCACTACGCCGGTGAACGCCGGCCGGCCGGTGCCGGGATCGAGTAGATGATGGGCCGGGCGGCCGTCGTTCATCAACCAGCTGCGCCGGCCGATCCCGCTGGTGGCCACACCGCCCTCGGCCACGGACAGGATGGTTAGCGCGGCGTTGTCAAATGGGCTCTTGACACTGACCTCGCGGGGGACTTGTGAGGTTCCGCCCAGTCGTATGTCGCCGCAGCAGTCCAGCGCGAACGCATCAAAGCCTGACAGCATCGAGGCGAGTTCGTCGGCGAACACGCCCTTGGCGATACCCCCGGGATCGAGTGCCAGCCCGGGCGGGCGCGTGACCGTCCCGGTACTGGGGTCCATCCTGATCTGACGCCAGCGCGCCGCCGGGTCCCCCGTCGCCGGCCGCCGCTGCGGCGCCAGCGACAGGGCCAGCGACAGGGGGATTCCGTCACCCTCCATATGGGAGTCATAGCCGGCTCGCTCGATCGCCACGCCCAGCGCGGGATCCACCAGGCCGTCGGTGTCCCGTGCGCCGTCCAGCGCGGCCTCGATCACCCGGCGCATGAGCGGCGTGACTTGGACAACCGGGCTCGGATCGCGATTGATCTGCGTGAGCTCGCTGGCCGGATCGAACCGGGAGAACCGACGGTGCCACCCCAGCAGCGCCCGCTTGGCGATCGCCACCGCCGCCGCCGCGTCGGCGGGACGGGCGGCGTCGGCGGCGATCACCGTGCACTGCGAACCGAAGCAGTCAAACGTCTTGCGATGCTCGCTCGCCGGAGCGGTGGGCCGGGCCTCGGGGTGGGCGGTGAAGTGGGCGGTGGGCTGAGCCTCGGGGCGGGCGGAGGCGGTCATGACTGCCGGGTGGTCAGCCCGCTGCTTCCGCTGGAGGTCGTACCTGAGCTACTGGTGCCCGAGCCGCTGGTGCCTGAACTGGTGGTACCTGAGCTCGTGGTACCTGAGCCGGTGGTGCCAGTGGTGTCGGTGGATCCACTGGAGGTGGTGGTCGTGCCGGCCGCGGTCGATGTGCTGGCGACCTTGCGGGCGGCGAGCGCGGGATCGTGCCCAGAGACCAGCACCACGGCGATCAGCAGCCAGGTGGCCATGAACAGCGAGACGGCGCCCGCGGCTACGCGGCGACGGATCGTCCGCGTCCGGGCGGCTCGTGCCTGGCGGAGCTCTGCGCCGCGGGCCCGGAGGCTGTCGGCGATTATCGGGGTCATGTCGGCTCCTCGGTTTCAGTGCGATGAACGGCGATGGGATCAGGATCAACCCCGCCCGTATCAACGAGGTGAAAGACCGCTAAGAAGCGCGTATGAGACCGGCTCTGTCGGCCGCACCCAGATCGAACCGGGTCCCGCTGAAGTAGTCGCCGGCCGGCGAGACCAGGAAGCAGGCCAGCGTCGTCAAGTGCTCAGCGGTCGTATCGCTTCCCGGCGCGATCGTCACCGCGGTGATCCCGTGGCGAGCCCACTCGATCGAGAGGGTCCTCGTTAGATTCTCCAGCGCGGCCCGTGCGGCCCGGGCGTAGGCGCCGGCGTCCGGTGCTGGAGCCACCAGCAGGACCTTGCCGCCTTCCTCGCCGGGTATCAGCGCGCCGTTGGCGATCGCTCGGGTCGCCAGCCAGGCCTGCGCCACGGTCGATTGCAGTGCGTCCTGCCCGCCCGCCCCAAAGCTGGCGCTCGCGTCGTAGACGATCGCATGCAGCGGCGCCCGCGCGCGAGCCCACGCCTCGGCGCTGTCCTCCTCGGTGCTCGAATCCGGAGGCATGTACTCCACCCGCGCTCCGAGTCCGGACATCCGCTCGCCCAACCCGGCAGGTGCGGCCCGTTCGCGCCCGCCACCGGCTGTGGGCCGGTCGCGGCCGCCACCGGCCAGCACGATCGCCCGCCCGCTGAGGAGATCGTCGCGTAGCAGGGTCACGGCGGTCGACGGCCACCGGCAAGGTGCAGAAGTAACGGATGCGCCAGGTGGCCGTTCAAGAGCTGGGCTCGCCGACACGGCAGCGAGCGCCACCGCCTGATCTGAGGGCGAAGGGCCCAAGACGACATTAGTGGCAGCTTGTCCGGCACAGATGCCATCGCAAACCCTAAGTCGGGGCCTTCGCCGGCCGGGCGCGCTCGCGTCGGGCGGCCGCGGCTCGCACGGACCCCCGGTGACCCAGGCGTTCCATCTCCTCGTGCATCTCCCGGATCGCCTCCAGGATCAGATCGGCCACCTGCTGCTGCTGTTCGCGAGTTGGTTCGGACGTGACCGGGAACCTCATCGGCTCGCCGTAGCGGACGGTGATGCGAGGGAAGCGCAGCCGCTTCCAGTTGCTGACCTGGTGGGAGCCGAGGATCGCCACCGGGACCACCGACGCGCCGGACTCCAGCGCCAGCCTGCCGATTCCGGGCCGCGCCGCCTCCCCGATCCTGCCGTTGCGGGACCTCGTGCCCTCGCAGTACATACCCACCGCGCCGCCGCGCTTCAGGATCCGGAACGCGGTGATGAACGCCTCCTCGTCGGCGTGGCCGCGACGCACCGGGAACACGCCGCCGTGGCTGAAGATGTACGTACTCACCGCCGGCCCGAACAGCTGCGACTTGGCCATGAACTGGACCCGTCGCCGGATGAAAGCGGCGACGAAGAAGTGATCCATGAACGAGGCATGGTTCGGCGCCAGGATCAACGGGCCGTTGGGCACATTCTGTCTGTCGATGTAGCGCGCCCGGAAGGTGATCAGCGCGTGCAACGCCGTGACGATGCGCACCGCCTCGTAGACCTTCGCCTCAGGCTCCTGCGTGCGCACGCGCTCATGGAACGGCGCAAAACATTCCGGCGGCCGCGCGTCCTTATAACGCTTCGAGCGCAGCTCGACGTCGTCTGTCTGGCTCATCTCAGGCTGCACCCCAGGATAGGCACCCGCTCGCTCAACCGGTCAGCGGTAGAACGAACGCGGGCTTCTCGATCTCGTGCTCGGCGCTGGTCGGGACCACAGCGGTGCCGATCGCAAAGAACTCGATCACGTGCGAGCCCCAGCCATGGCTGCGCTCGACGATCCGCGCGCCGACGATCCCCCCGGACTGCAGCTCATCGGCCTCCTTCTGCATCCGCTCCATCGCCA
>CALAQT010000397.1 GCA_937888775.1 uncultured Actinomycetes bacterium
GCAGCCAGGGCAGCGTGAGGCGCCGGCGCCGAGCGATCACGCAGCGCCTGATCGGGCGCGGCGCGAGGGCCAACCCGACGCCCAGCAGATCGCGCGGGCGCGGGCGCTCGTGTCCTCGCAGAAGCGCCGCGACTCGGTCCCGCGTCGCGGCACCGAACAGCTCGTCGCCGCCGACGCCCGTCAGTAACGACCCTCCGGCCGCAGCATCGAGGAGCGGCAGGTGGAAGTGGAGGTTGAACGGCCACAGCACGCCGTGACGGCGCAGCACCCGCTGTGCGTAGGGGCCGATCAGGTCGAGCTCGTCGCCGTGCTCGATTCGCAGCCACTCGCGCAGTCCGAGATGACGCACCACGCGCTCCTGCCAATCGGTTTCGTCGGCGCCGGGAGCGTGCGGAAACACGTTGGTTGCTGGAATTGGGTCCACCAGACCTTCGCGGCGGGCAACCGCGGTCGCGGTGGCGAGGACGGCAGCGGAGTCGCGACCGCCGGAGAAGCTGACCAGGCATGGCGCCCTGCGCAACGCCGGCAGCATCGCGCGCTCGAGCGCCTGCGCTGCTGTGAACCCCTCAGGCGCGGGCAGCGGGTCGCCGTCCCGCACGCCGAGCACCATGCCGGTCGCCAGCTCGAGCGTCGATAAGGGCGGCGGCGCGGTCACCGAGCCACGACGCGGGTCAGCTCGCTGAAGCGGCTTGCCTGAGGATCCCCGTCACCGTCGACCCAGGCGTGTGCGGCGAAATCCTCGGCTGGGGAGACGACCCCGATCACCACGTCGCGCCGCACCCCGTGGGCGGCGAGCCAGCTCTGCCGGACGAGCGCGCTCTCCAGGCAGGAGGGACGGCGCAGGCGCAACACGACGTCGACACCCCGGCGTGCCGATTGCGGCAGCCGGTCAGGTGGAGATAGCGCCACCGCGGGCAGCGGCCGGCCGGTCAGCTGCCTGCGCGCCTGACGCAGCGCGCCGTTTGCCCACCACGCTGCGCGGAGCTCGGCGATGTTCGGCGGGCGTTTCACCGCACCAGCAGTTCCTGCTCGGTCAGCTCGGCGAGGAACCGGTCCGTGTCGCTCCCGGCGCGGTCGGCGTCGATCCTGTAGCGCTCCACGAGCGCGGCCACCAGCTCCTCGCGGGTGGCGCCCGCGTCCAGCGCCTGCCACAGCAGCACACCGGTGCCGTTGACGGCCAGGTACCTCGCCTGGCGGGCGTCGAGCGCGACGATCTCGTCGTCGACCTGCTTCCAGTCGAGATCATCGGTGCGCAGGCGAAGTGACATCAGGTCCTCCTTGTCTCGGTGGTCAGGGTCTGCTCGTGCTTGGACGTGTCCATGAACGCATGCGCGACGGCGAGCCGCGAGCGGTGCAGCTTGTCGATCCAGCGCTCGTTGCCGCGGCGCCTGGCGGTCCTCAGGAAGCTCGCCCCGATCGCTTGCGGCACGTCTCGCAGCGGCAGCGCGCACGCTGGGGCGGCGACCCGCGAGAGGTGGTTCTCGAGCACGGAACGGTCCCGGATCGGCGCGAGATGGCGGGCCCACGTGGCCAGCGACAGCGGCCTGCGCTCGTCGGCCAGCAGCCCGTCGATCACGCCGAGCGTCACGCGCCACATGCCCTCCCAGCCCCACGCCCGTGCCAGTTCGCCGGCCGCTTCGCGGTCGCCTTCCGAGAGCACCGCCGCAACATCGATCAGATCGATCAGCCGCCCCAACGGATGGTGCGCCCAAGCGTGGCCGGAGAGCAGCAGCGCGTGCGCTTCCGGAACCGGGGCCAGCACCCCGTCGACGCCGGCGGCGCTCGGAGCGGTCAAGGCCATCAGCTCTTCGACGGACCGGGCGGCGAGCCACGGCGGGCGGTTCGGCTCCCGGTGCAGTTCGACCAGCAGCGGCAAGCCCGGCCAGGCCAGCGGACACAGATGCTGGCGCCCCTCGTAGTCGGCGCTGTCGCCGAGCTCGACGAAGCCTGCTGCGACGAGCGCCCGCTGGGCATCCTGCGGCCGGTCGACCAGCAAGTCCAGATCGCGGAAACGGCGAACCGACGGATCGGGATACCGCGCGGCTGCTTCGGGCCCCTTCATCAGCACCAGCCGGCCGTCGTATGCGCTCCGCGCGCGGTCCAGCAGCAGCGGCGCCGCCATCGCCAGCATCGCGCAGTCGAGCTCGTCCTCGTGCAGCTCATCCGGGACCGGCCGTCCCGCGGCTCGCCAGGCGCGCGCTGCGATCAGGTGCATGCCGTGCGCGCGCAGCGCCCGCAGCGACGGCGCGCGCTGCACCAGCTGGTCGACTTGTTGCCAGATCTCGTCCCGCGGAGCGCTCACCATGTCAATACAGCCCTAACGTCCCGTTGCGGCGCTCCCGCGCGAGGGCCAGGCGGAACGCGAGGATCCCGGCGCCCAGCGCGAGGATCGACAGCGGCGCCAGCTCGAGCAGATCCGAGCCGACCGATGCCAAGCCGGTCCCGCCGATCAACGCTTCGCGCAGCGCATGAATCGCGATCGCGAGCGGGTTGGCGTTGGCGATCGTGTGAAGCCACGGGGGAAGGACCGACAGCGGGAAGAACGCGCCCGACGCCAAGCCGAGCGCGGTGCCGCCCGCGGCGACCGCGCCGGCCCCGCGCCGGAAGGTCAGGATCGCGCCGGCACTGAGCAGACCGAGGCCCCAGAGGAAGGGAAGGAAGCCGACCAGGATCACGAGCGCGGCCAGAATCCCGCCCGCGTGGAAGTGAAGGCCGAAGGCGAAACCGATCACGGTCACGAACACGCCCATCCGCAGCGGCACATAGAGGAGCTCGAATGCGGCCGAGCCCGCCTGGATGGTGGTGATCTTCGTCGGCGTCAGCAGCAGCGACTCGAGCGTGCCCATCAGCTGCTCGGTTCGGATCGCCATCGCCAGCTGGTGCAGCATCAGCGCGACGATCATGTTGAGCGCGATCCCGATCGTCACGAACTGCATGTAGGTCGCGTGCGTGCTGCCGAACGACGGCAGCTGCGCGGGATTGATCAGCTTGCCGATGAACGAGAACGCGATCGCCTGTGCCGCGATTCCCACCAGCCCGGTGAACGCCGCCATCCGGTAGCTGAGCATGATCCGCAGATCGCGGCGCACGAACGCGGGCAGCTTCGCGAGCTCGGCGACGGCCGCGTTCATGAACCGCTCTCCGCGACCAGTGCGAGGAACGCCTCCTCGATCTCCGCCCGCTCCTGGCGACACGCGGTTACCTCGAATCCCGCCTCGGCGAGCCCGGCAATCGCCGAGCCGAGTGCGCGGCCGGGTCCGGGGGAGAGCAGGAAATGATCGGGCCCGCCGGGGCCGGCCGAGATCTGCGCTGCGGCGCCGAGCGCGCTTTGCAGCTTGAACGCGTCGGGTGGCCGCTCGGGGTTGCCGTTGCGGACCGTGACGACGTAACGCTGATCCGGCGCAAAGGAGATCAGCTCGCTGACGGAGCCCGCGAAGCGGACCTCGCCGCGATGCAGGAACGTCACCGTGTCCGCGAAGTCGCGGATCTCCTCCACCCGCTGCGTGGTCCACAGGACCGCCGTGCCGCGCTGCGCGAGTGCCTGGATCAGCCGGCGGATCTGCTGCGCGCCCTCGGGGTCGAGGTCGTGCGTTGCCTCGTCGACCAGCAGCACCGACGGATCGACGAGCAGTGCGCGGGCCACCGCCAGCCGCTTCTGCATCCCGTGCGAGTACCGCCCGACCGCCAACTTCGCCGCATGGGCGAGGCCGACATCCTCCAGCACGTCACGCGCGCGCGCGTGTGCGGAACGGAGGCGCATGCCGTGCAGGCGAGCGAAGAAGACGAGATTCTCGAGCGCGCTGATGCGCAGGTAGAAGGTTCGATCGCCGGAAGGCACGAGCGCCACCGCTCCGGTTGTCGCGACTGTGCCCGCAGTCGGGTCAGCGAGTCCGCAAAGGATCCTCGCGAGCGTTGTCTTGCCGGCACCGTTGGGCCCGAGCAGCGCATGCAGCTCGCCCGCCCGGACGGTCAGGTCGACCCCCGCGAGCGCCGTCCGCGAGCCGAACCGGCGGACGAGGCCTCGTACCGCGATCGCTGGCCTGTCGGTGTCCACGCGTACACAACGGATCAGCCGGCCGTCTGCTTATCTGCCGGCTGCCGATTAATTAGGCCGGGTGAGCTGCCGGGCGGCCACCGACTTATACAGCTGCATCCCGCAGCTGCTGCGGCGGCCGCTCGTTACGCAGCTACGAGCTGGCGCGATGCTCCCCGGGTAGACGGAGTCGACTCGAGTCGCGTCAGCTCGCGTTGTAGGGCTCGGCGGCCACGGTGGTGCAGCCCGTGGATCGAGCCCTCCGTCCGACCCATGTGGTCGGCGATCTCGCCCGGCGTAAGTCCGACGACGTGGCGCAGCAGCACGACCTCGCGCTGCTCGTCCGGAAGCGTGGCAAGTGCTGCGCGAACCGTCTCGGCCGCATCCAGGTCCACGCCGGAGCTGGCATCGGGGTCGAGCACTTCCTCGGTCGGCGTGGCGCGGTTCGCACGCAGGTGATCGATCGCCACATTGCGCGCGAGCCGGAGCAGCCACGCGAAGAACGGCACGCCGCGATCGTCATAGCGGACGATCGTCGTCATCAGCTTCGCGAATACGTGCTGGGTCACGTCCTCGGCGTCGTGATCGCTGAGAACGATCGACCGGACGTAGCCGTAGATGTTGTGCGAGTAGCTGATGTACAGGAATCGCAACGCGTCCTGGTCGCCCTCCTTGGCGCGGGCCACTGCAAGCCTGACTCGCCTCAAGGTCTCTGGCGTCTCGTCGAGCGTCGCTTTGCTGCGGAAGCCGATGGTCGCCGGAGCGGCGGCCCAATCTTCGCTGATCACGTCCGAACCCCCATTTTGAATGCCGTTCAGGGGGCGACAGACGACGCAAAGCAGATGTCCGCGTGCGTTCCCCCGAACGCGGGCGCCATCGCCGTTTCCACTCGCCCCCGCGGAGACGGCTAGGCCCCCGCGTTTTCCTGATGGCAGCGAGTATTGATCCGGTCGCGCGGACGGTCAATGACCGGGGCGGCCCATTGCCGCGTTCAACGCTCTGAACGCTTCTGGCGCGCGGGTCTGAACGCTATTTGGCCGGCCGTTGCATTAATCACGCTCCGATGGCCGTCGCGGAGGTATTAATCAGCATGCAGAGGGATTGGACAGCGGTCAGGGCGTCAGCTGATCTCAATTGCACAACTTTCGATCAAAAATCTTTGCATCCGCGGCCGTTGATCGAGTATCGTGCCGATTGCGAAAGAATTCGCACAGCCCGGGGGGCGACAACAATATGGATGCTGTACGTAGCGCGGCAGGCGCGCTGGGGTTGACCGGTGACGCACTGGGGCGGCGCCGGACACGGGGCAGAAAAATCGATAGGAGCGAGGCCTCAGCGGCGGCCCATCGCCAGCTGCTGTGGTTGATCGCGGTGGCTGCGGGATCTGGTTCGATCCTCGCGGTCGAATTCCTCCATCCGGTTGCCCATGCGGCGCCGACGCTCCGAGCGACGGTGGAGACCGTGATCACGCTGTGCGCCCTCACCGGCGGCTGGCTGTTGCACGCACAGTTCCGGCGCACGCGCAAGCTCCGCGATCTGATCCTGATGGGCACTTTCCTGAGCTTGGCGCTGCTCGACCTCTCCTCGTATGCCCTGCCAGCCAGCCTGGGGCTCCACGCCGGCCGGAACTTCGCCGCGGCGGTCATCTTCGGCAGCCTGTTCGTGGCGGGGATGTTCGTCGCGGCTGCCCGCACTCCGCCCGAGAGCCAGCTACGTAGCCAGGGGCGTCCCGAGGCGACCGTCGTCGCCCTTAGCGTCGGCGCCATTGCGCTGGCACAGCTCGGTGGCCTCCTGATGCAAACCCAGCTGGCGGTCGCGAGGAATCATCCACTTGTTGGCACCGCGGTAGCGACGGGGAAGCCTCTTGCCGTGATCGGCGTGCTGATCGCGTCAGGCCTGTTCCTCTACGCCATGCTGGTGTTCGCCCGGCGCGAGCGGATCGAGCGGACCGGCGTGAACATCCTGCTGGCCGGTGCCCTCATCCTGCTGGCCGTCGCGCGCTTGTACTACCTCGCGATGCCCGTCCATGCACCAGGCTGGATCGACACGCGTGAGGCCCTGCGACTGCTGGGCCTCGTGCTGGTGATGGCCGCCGCGGTGCAACAGGAGCTGAAGGTCCGCGGCGACCTGGCCAGGGCGGCCGCGCTGACGGAGCGGCGTCGGCTCGCCCGGGACCTCCACGACGGCCTCGCCCAGGACCTGGCGTTCATCGCCGCACACGGTGCCCAGATCTCCGGACCCTCTGGCGAGGAGCATCCGGTGGCGATCGCGGCACGGCGGGCACTCGCGATCTCACGCGGGATGATCAGCGAGTTGTCGGACTGTGAGAACACGAGCTCGCACGATGCCCTGGAGGCGCTCGCGTTCGAACTCGGCAACCGGTTCGGGATTGTGATCGGCATCGACTCCCCGGGCGAGGCAGAGCTCGCCCCTCATCAACGGGACGATGTCCTGAGGATCGTGCGGGAAGCCATTGCCAACGCGGTCCGCCATGGCGGCGCTCGGAGCATCAGCGTGGCGCTGCGGCGTTCCCCGGAGGGCGTCGTGGTGCGGATTCGCGACGACGGCCGCGGAATCGCGCAGGCGACTCCGGGCGCTTACCGGGAAGGCTTTGGCCTGCGCAGCATGCGGGAGCGCGCCTCGGCGCTCGGCGGCTACCTGACGGTCCGCGAACGGACTCGTGGAGGTACGGAGCTCGAGGTGGTGATGCCGTGAGGCGCCCGCGGTTGCTGATCGCCAATCACGCCCCTACGCGCGTAGGGATCCGGATGGCGCTCGAAGGCGAAGTGGAGGTCTGCGCGGAGGCCGGCGACGCCGAGCAGGCGATCCGGGCGGCGATGCGCGAGCAACCCGATGTGAGCCTGGTGGGGCGCGAGATTCCGGGCGGAGGGCTCGCCGCGGTACGGGGCATCTGCCGCGCCGCTCCCGCCTCCGCCGTGGTGATGCTCGCAGCCGTCTCTGATCCTGATGACCTACTGGAGAGCGTGCGCGCGGGGGCGATCGGATACATCCCCGGGGCTCTCCGTGCCGACCCGCTGCGCAGGGTCATCAGTGCGGTGGCTGCCAACGAAGCGGCGGTTTCGCGCTCGATGGTGCTCGATCTGCTGATGGAGCTCCGGAGCGGTGGCGGTGTTAACGGCGGCCTGACCAGCCGCGAGTCTCAGGTTCTCGGCATGTTGCGACGTGGCCATTCGACCACGTCGATCGCGGAGCGCCTGCAGATCGCGCCGGTCACGGTCCGCCGGCACGTCTCCGAGCTCGTGCGCAAGCTGGGTGTTGACGACCGCTCCGGCTTGATCGCCCCGGATTCGCGCCCGTTGACGGCCGTCTCCGGCAACGGTAACTGAGCGTCCCGGCTTACCCGTGCACCCAACGCGCGGGTCCTGAACGGCTCACCGGGCCATGCGGCTCATTGCCTCCGTTTCGCCGCGCAGCGACGATGGTGGCTTCGGGTCCTCCCAATGACCCACGCACTCGATTCCCCACCGATTCCCAATCACTTAGAGTTAGAGGCCGCGCTGGAAGCATGCTGCGGCGGACTCATGACGCTCCAGGTTGCTCGCATCAATCTCTCGAACGCTGACGTCGATCTCAAGGAGGCCGAGGAGGACATCAGTCGCGCGATCGAGTCGCTGCAGCGCGTGATCGAACAGCTGCGCGCGGCCGGGGCCGGGGCCGGGGCCCCGACGCTCGCGCTCGGTTTTGTAATCGCGCCGGAGGATGGGCGGTAGGGCGCGGCCCCGGCTATTCCAGGTGGCGGCGGACCGCGAAAATCGCAGCCTGAATCCGGTTCGGCAGGCCGAGCTTCGCGAGGATGTTGGAGACGTGATTCTTGGCCGTCCGGGGGCTTATGTTCAGCGCCTCGGCGATCTCCGCGTTCTCCATTCCGCGCGCAATCAGCCGCAGCACGTCGAGCTCCCTCGGCGAGAGATCGTCGATCGGTCCGAGCTCCGACACAGTCTCGGTCTCCGCCTGGCGAACCGCACCCAGCACGGCGTCGGCGGCTCGGGGAGAGAGCCATGCGGCGCCCTGGGCGGCGGCCCGGACCGCCACCACGATGTCGTCCACAGGAGCATCCTTGACCAGGAACCCACACGCGCCCGCACGCACCGCGTCTGCCACGTCGCCATCCTCGGAGGCGACCGTCAAGGCGACGACTCGCGTGGAGGGATGGCTGGCCATGATCGCGCGGGTCGCCTCGGCGCCCTCCAGATCCGGCATCCGAAGGTCCATCAGGACGACGTCGGGCGAGAGCTCCTGCGCCAGACGAACTCCCATCCTGCCACCGGATGCCTGGGCAACGACCTCGATGTCCATGTGCGAGCCCAGCAGCGACGCGAGCCCCGTCCGAAACAGGTCATGGTCGTCGACCACAAGCACCCGGATAATCCCCACGTGCTCAGGTTGAGCGTTCATCAATACTGCCCCCCGTCATTGGCCCTACGACACATAAGGCATCCTGTCCGTTCTTCAAACCGCGTGGTCTTGGCCACCACCGAAGGCGTTCCCAAGCTCCAGTCGGTTCTCAGAGTGTAGATCAGCACGGAAGCCGCGAAAAGTGAATTCCGGCACACCAGCTCTGCGGGCCGTTCATGACGTTGAACGGCGCATGGGCGGCGCGCCCTATTCCTAGGACGCCCCGTGACTGGCATAAGTTCCCTTGGCAAGGACAACCAAGGGGCGAATCGTGGAAGCACGACTACTTGCGCAGCCGCGTCAGCGCAGGGTGCGCTTTGTGGCGCTGGAGCGTCAGCACGCACGAATCGAAGGTGAATTGCATGGGGCGTTTACGAGACTGATGTGCTCGAGCGCGTTCACGCTCGGAGTGGAGCTGGAGCGCTTCGAGTCGGACTTCGCCGAGTACTGCGGCGTTGATCACTGCATCGGCGTGGGGTCGGGCACAGCAGCGCTGGCGCTGACGCTTCAGGCATACGGGATCGGGCCCGGACACGAGGTGATCGTGCCGGCGCACACGTTCATCGCATCGGCGCTGGCCGTCGCCCACGTCGGCGCCACGCCCGTCCTGTGCGATGTCGAGGAGGGCACCGGCCTTATCGACCCGGATGCTGCGCGAGCCTGTGTGGGGCCCCGTACGGCCGCGATCCTGGCGGTTCACCTGTACGGGCAGACGTGCGACATGGACGCGATCCACCGATTCGCCAAGCCGCATGGCTTGCTCGTTCTGGAGGACGCGGCACAGGCGCACGGCGCCCTCTACCGGGGACGCCGCGCGGGTTCGCTCGGGGCGGCGGCCGCGTTCTCGTTCTACCCAAGCAAGAACCTGGGCGCACTCGGGGATGGGGGCGCCGTTTGCACGGATGACGATGTGCTCGCGGCACGGCTGCGCCGGCTGCGCCATCTCGGTCAACGGGCTAAGGGCGAACACGTCGAGCTCGGCTACAACGAGCGCCTGGACGCGCTTCAGGCGGCGCTGCTGCGGGTCAAGCTTCCGTACCTCGACGGCTGGAACGAGTCGCGGCGCAAGCACGCCGAGTGTTACGGCGAGCTGCTGCCCGCTGAGCTTCGGACGCTCGAGGAGCGACCGGAGAGCCCGTGCATCTTCCACCTCTATCCGGTCCGGGTCCACGATCGTGACGCGGTAGCGGCGAGGCTGGGCCGGCAGGCGATCGAAACCGGCGTCCACTACGCGCCTGCCGTGCACGGACATCCGATGTGGACTGGGAGAAGCATTCGCCATGGGGAGCTGCCACAGGCAGAGGCATGGGCTGCGGAAGAGCTCTCGCTCCCGATGCACCCTGACCTGCAACCCGAGGAGATCGAGCGTGTGGCATCGGCTGTGCACTCGGTCGTCTCCGCCGCGATCGCTTGAGGAGGCGCCGCAATGCTGCTGCCGATCACGTCAATAAACAACGATCAGTCTCTGCCGACTCAGCCCGTCGGCGTCGCAGTCGTGGGGCTGGGCTACTGGGGGCCGAACCTGCTCCGGGTCCTGTCAGAGAACCCCGATGTCGAGGTCCGCTGGATCTGTGACCTGGACCGCGAGCGCCTACAGCGCTACCGCCGGCGTTACCCGAGCGCGCGGGTAACAACGAACTACGACCGGGTGCTGGCCGACCCCGAGGTCGACGCGGTGATCGTGGCCACGCCCGTTCACACGCACTACGACCTGGCGCTCCAGGCGCTCCAGGCGGGCAAGCACGCGTTCGTCGAGAAGCCGCTGGCGCCTTCGAGCGCCATGGCCGACGATCTGGCCGGGCTGGCCAAGGACAACGACCGGATCCTCATGTGCGGCCACACTTTCATCTACAGCCCGCCGGTCCGGGCCGTGAAGCGCATGGTCCAGGACGGGACCCTGGGGGACATCTACTTCATCTCTTCGAGCCGCGTCAACCTGGGCCTCCATCAGCGGGACGTGAGCGTGATCTGGGACCTCGGGCCGCACGACTTCTCGATCCTCCTGTACTGGCTGAGTGAGCTACCGGTCAGCGTGCGTGCGATCGGCCGTGACTCGATCGTCAAGGGGATCGCCGATGTGGCGTTCATCTCGATGACCTTCGCTTCCGGGATCGTCGCCAACGTCGAGCTCAGCTGGCTGGCTCCCAGCAAGCTCCGCCGTACGGTGCTCGTTGGTAGCGAGCGGATGGTGATCTACGACGACGGGGCCAGTGAGCCGGTCCGCCTGTTCGACCGCGGCGTCGTGTATCAGGATCCGGAAACCTTCGGCGAGTACCACCTCTCGTATCGGAGCGGTGACATCCTGTCGCCGAAGATCGAGTCGCACGAACCACTGGGGCTCGAACTATCAGATTTCGTCAGAGCCATCCGCGAGGACGATCGGATGGAATTTCACACTGCCCTGGCGCGCAGTGTCGTGCGTATGGTCGAAGCGGCCGATCGCTCACTCGTGCACGGGGGAAGCGAAATGCTACTAGACCACGCCGACGTCGGCGATCAGCTGGCTGCGCGCCGCGAGCTCGCTTTCGCGTGACCGGCGCCGCGAGTTCGCCCGGTCGGGGTCTTCCCCCTTGGGCCCCGACCGGGGGGTAGCCCCCAGCGCTAGCGCGCGACGCCCTCGCGCGCACGAGGCCCCCGGCGCCCCAGCACTAGGCAGCGCCGCCGCGCAGGAACCACTAGGATCAACGACGGACCGTGCTAGGCGGGGTGCTAGCGGTGCCCTGTACCCGTAATCCGCTCTAGCGGGGCTGAATCCCCTCCCAAGGGGCTAGAGGCCCGAGGTCAGCGCCTCGTTTGTGGCGGTGATGGTTCGGTCCCGTAACGATGTAGGCCCGTGAACCAGGTCAGGTCCGGAAGGAAGCAGCCTTAAGCGGTCACCTCCAGGCGTTACGGGAGTGCCGAACCGGAGTCAGAAAGGTGGCAGCGCCTCGGATCCCGGCTTCGACGGAGGGTGCACGGTCCGCTTTTCTTGAGCCCCTGCGCCCATCGGCGCAGGCGAGGAGCCGGACCCGCCGTCGAGAGCCGCACCCTTCGTCACTAGACTCGAAAGCCCGTGTCAACCGGCCCCTCGCTCTACCGCCGCCACCGTCCTCGCACGTTCGCCGACGTCGTCGGCCAGGAGCAGGTGGTGCGCACGCTCAGCAATGCCGTGAGCCGCGGAAAGGTGCACCACGCCTACTTGTTCGTCGGCTCACGCGGGACGGGCAAGACGAGCATGGCCAAGATCCTGGCCGCGTGCCTTAACTGCGAGCAAGGGCCGACGGTGGAGCCGTGCGGCCGGTGCGATTCCTGCGTGTCGATCGCCAATGCCACTTCGCTGGACGTCTTCGAGATGGACGCCGCCTCCAACAACTCCGTCGACGACATCCGCGACTTGCGGGAGAAGGTCGCCTACGCGCCCGTCTCCGGCCGCCACAAGGTCTACATCCTCGACGAGGCGCACATGCTCTCCCCGCAGGCCTGGAACGCGTTCCTGAAGAC
>CALAQT010000398.1 GCA_937888775.1 uncultured Actinomycetes bacterium
GACTCGAGAATCTCAGTGCTCTGAGCGAGCCCGACCGCTTCCCTGCTTCCGTTGCAACGCAGGGCCGTCGGCGGCGCCGGCGAGAAACCTGCTGGTGGCGACAAGCAGGGCGCTCGACTCTTGGGCTGAGATACCCGCGGTGAGGTGGTCGCGCTACTCAGCTCGGAGCGTTGCGACACGAGTGCGACCGTTCCGACGCGGTCCGGCGAGGGCGCCGGTCGCTCGTTCGCCGGCCAATGCGGGAGCGTCGGGGCGACATGCGACGGCCGGCGGGGTCAAATACTGATGCTCGGCTCGGAAAGGAGGCGCGATGGGTTCTCAGGTCTGCTGGCTGGCGCCGGCCGCGTGTGCTCAGCGTTGGCTGTTCGTGCGAGTGTCGCTCTCTGCGGTCGCGATCCGGTATCCAACGCCGGGGGTGGTTTGGATGACTTGGGGGTCTCCGAGTTTGCGTCTGAGCCGGGCGATCGTGACCCTCACCGTGTTGGTGAAGGGGTCGGTGTTCTCATCCCAGGCTTGCTCGAGGAGTCGCTCTGGGCTCAGGCCGCCGGGACTGGCTCTGAGCAGGGCCTCGAGTACGGCGCGTTCCTTGGCCGAGAGGTCGATCGCGCGTCCGCCGCGGGTGACGGCTCCTGTGAGCAGGTCGAGCTCGACTCCGGCCCCGCGCAAGGTTCGGCTGTGCGCGGTGGGCTTGCGTCGAGCGAGAGCGCGGACTCGGAGGACGAGCTCGGGGAAGTGGAAGGGTTTGGGCAGGTAGTCATCTGCGCCGAGCGCGAGTCCCGTGACCCGGTCGTTGGGGGTGCCGGCGGCGGTGAGCATCAGGATCATCGCCGGGTCTTCTGTGCCGGTGATCATTTGGCAGAGGATGTCGCCGTGGATTCCGGGGAGGTCGCGGTCCAGCACGACGACGTCGTAGGGGTTGAGGTTGAGCTTGGCGGCGGCTTCGTGCCCGTCGTAGGCGACGTCGACGGCGATCCCCTGGTCGCGCAGCCCTTCGGCGATCGTGTTCGCCAACCTGGGCGCGTCCTCGACGACCAGGACCCTCATACGAATGAGGTCGCGGTTTGCGCGACGGTCGCGCCTGGGAGCGTGATCTGAACCCGGAGCCCGCCGTTGGGGCGGGCGTGCAACTCGAGCCCGCCGCCGTGCGCGGCGGCGACTGCGGCGACGATTGAGAGCCCGAGCCCGTACCCGTTCTGTGAGCCGGTGCGCTCGGTGCCCAAGCGCCGGAACGGCTGGATGAGCTGCGCGACCGCGCCTTGGTCCAGGGCCGGGCCGCCGCTCTCGACGACCAGCCGCGCAATCTGCCTGTCGGCCTCGCATGCAACATTGATGAGGCCGTGCGGCTGGTTATGGCGCACCGCGTTCTCGATCACGTTGTCGACCATCCTTGCCAGCAGCGTCTCGCTGCCCATCACCCGAACCGGAGCCAGGGATGTGTGCAGCTCAATCTGCTTGGCCGCGATCGCCTCGCCGCGGGCCGCGAGCGCGTCGCTGGCGAGTTGCGCCAGCGACACGGGTGCCCGCTCGCCGAGTTCGCCGTGCTGCGCGCGCGCGAGCACGAGGAAGCTCTCCAGCAGCCGGTCGGCCTGGTCGAGGTCCTCACGCAAGTTCGCATCGAGCGCCTGTAGCTGCGGCGGCACCCGGGGTTTGGCGATCGCGACGTCGAGCGTGGCGCGCATCGTCGTAAGCGGCGTGCGCAACTCGTGCGAAGCGTTGGCGACGAACCGCCGTTGAGCGTCAAACGCCGCCTCCAGCCGCGCCAACAGCCCGTCGATCGTGTCCGCGAGCCCTCTCAGCTCATCCCGCGGTCCCCGCATCGCCAGCCGTTCATGGAGATTGCTGTCCGAGATCTGCTGAGCCGCAGCGGTGATCGTGCGCAGCGGCCTGAGCACCCGTCCGGCGACCACCCAGCCAAGCAGCATCGAGGCGAGCGCCATGACCCCTAAGGCGATCCCTGACTCGGTCACCAGCTGGTGCAGGTCAGCAATCCGCTGGTCGTGACGAATGACCAGCTCCGCACCGGGGCCGATGCGTGACTGCAGCACGCCTTGGACCTGCGGCGACAGCCGAGCGCGGAGTGTCAGGGTAGGGGGCCTGATGCTGGCGTGCGCGACGAGCGCGTAGGTGATCGCCAACAGCCCCGCGCCGCAGGCTAAGAACAGCCCGCCGTAGAGCAGCGTCAACCGCCAGCGGACAGTTGTCTGCGGGTGACCGAGCCGAAACAGCAAGCGAGCGAGTTTTCGCATCACGCTCATCATCGCTCGCCGGCTCCACAGAGGCCCCGAGTTCTCGCCGCAGCCGCCGCGATCCGCGGACGATCACCGACCAGCCAAGCGCACCTCGCAGCTTCCCGGCAATCAACGACGGCGCGCGCCGCCCTAAGCATCAGCACAAAGCTTCGATAGCCGGGGGCGGCCAGCTGCCGGCAGACCTCATCACCGTGGACGATCGGGGCGTCCGATTCCAGGACGACCACGCCCGAGCTGGCGCGCGATGTATTGGCCCGGCCGCGAAGCCCGTCGAGTGCGAGGTCGGCCATCCTCTCGCAGCGCATGCTCGCCCCGCTGGCGGTCAGCGGCGAATGATCTTCTGCCACCAGCACTCTCATCTCGCTTCTCTCGCGCACAAAGCTCGTTTCGTCGGAGCGCGGCTGCGGGATCTGCGTTCCGCACCGGCGTCTGGCGGCCACGATGACCGTTGGCACATAACAGCGAGTTAACAGCGTTCACGCCGTGTAACACGGCGCGTCGTACAACCCTCTCGGCGCAAGGCAGAACCCAACCCGCCACGCAGATTGCGGACCCCCACGGCCGCGACAGCAGCAGCCAGCCCAGAGAGGAATAGCCAATGACACCCAAACCCATCACCCGCGTCCATTCCCCCCATGGCTCGCGAGCGCCGACCGAGCGGACGCCCAACGATCACCCCGCCGGCCGGGCGCTCTCCGTCGGGCTCGCCGTGTTGGCCTGCGCGATCACGATCGCCGCGTGCGGATCCTCGAGCAAGCCGCACAGCACCGGCAGCTCCGCGTACAACGCCGACCTCAAGGTCGCCCAGTGCATGCGCTCACACGGCGTCTCAAACTTCCCCGATCCTAGTGCGGCCGTAGCAGGGCAGGGCGCAGGAGGATTCTCGATTCAGACCCCCGCCGGCAGCTCCTCGGTCATGATCAACGGGGTCAGCGTTGGCGGGCCCGCCTACACGGCCGCGGCGAAAACCTGTCACCTGTCGGGTGCTGCCGGCGGCCAACCGGTGTCTGAGGCCGAACAGCAGGGGATGATCGCCAAGGCGCACTGCATCCGGACGCACGGCGTCCCGAACTTCCCCGACCCGTTCTTCGGCGGTGGCGGCGGGATCGGGTTCAAGCGCCCGGCCGGGTACAACCCCCAAGCACCCGCCGTCGTGCAGGCCGCGAAGGCGTGCGCCAGCGTCGGCACGGCGATCCCAGGGGCGGGGGTCGGCTGACATGCCGGGCATCCCACCCCGTCTTCAAGCGCGACTCGCGCGCGCTTGGCTGGGCTCGTGATGAGATCGGCTTTCAGCTCTCGGCGCCGGCGTCGCCTCGCCGCCGGGCTCGCGCTGGTCCTCGTCGTGGCGGTGGTGGTCGGCGTCGTGTTGAGCGCCGGCTCGGGCGCGCCGAAGCCGGCGAGCAGCGCGCGCAGCACCTCGGGCGCGACAACCGTCGAGCGGCGGGATCTGGTCGAGACCGACACCGAGTCGGGCACGCTCGGCTACGCGAACCCGCAGACGGTGTATGACCGGCTGAGCGGGACGATCACCTGGCTGCCAAGCGTCGGGCAGGTGATCGAGTTCTGGCAAACGTTGTTCGAGGTGGACAGCGAGCCGGTGATCCTGATGAACGGGACACGGCCCGCGTACCGCGACCTGAGCGCCTCTGACACCGCCGGTCAGGACATCCTGCAGCTCAACCGCAACCTCGTCGATCTCGGCTTCGATCCAGCTGGGATCGTGGTCGACGACGAATGGCAGGCGGCGACCACCGCCGGGGTCGATTCGCTGCAGGCGTCGCTGGTCGAGACCGAGACGGGCACCCTGGCGCTCGGGCAGATCGTGTTCCTGCCCGGCGATCAGCTGATCTCGACTGTCGACGCGACGGTCGGCTCGACCAGCGGCAGCGCCGGCAGCCAATCCTCCTCGGCCAACGCCAGCACACCCGCGGCCGCGGCCAGCCCCGAGTTCGTGGGTCTGACGAGCACCGCCGCACCACGCGACTCAACGACCGCGACCTCAACATCCGCGTCTCCGACCACCACCTCAACCACTACTCCAACGACGACGACGAACCTGAGGAAGACCAAGACGTCCAAGCCGACGTCGGTGCGCAAGCCAACCAGCTCCAGCAGCTCGCAAACGCTTGAGGGGCTGACCGCGCTGTTGAAGGCCGAGGCGGCCCAGCTGAAGGCCGCGACCGCTGCGCTGAAGGCCGCGAAATCCTCCACCACCAGCAGCGCTCACTCCAGCTCATCGAAGAGCAGCTCGTCCTCGTCGAAGTCGTCGAGCAGCTCGTCGTCTGGCAGCGGCGGGAGCGCCTCGGCGATGAACACGGTGCTGTCCAGGGTGGTGCATGCTCATGCGCGGCGAGGACTACGCGCACCAGACCTCTGGCCCGACTGGGAGATCCCCAAGCGCGTGCTGATCCACCCGGCTTGGCAGACCAAGGTCACCCAACGTCTGCGGCGAACCGAGACCGATGTCCGGGTGCAGATCGCGCGCGACATGATCGGCCGGATCCGGGAGCTGACCCGCACGATCACCCAGCTCTACGAGCAGCTCACCGGCCTCGTGAAGCAGGCCGCGCCGCAGCTGCTGGCAGAACGAGGCCTGGGCGTGCTGATCGCCGCCAAGCTGATCGGCGAGATCGCCGGGATCGACCGCTTCACCAGCGACGCGCAACTCGCGCGCATCTCCGGATGCGCCCCGATCCCCGTCTCATCCGGACGCACCGACCGCCACCGCCTCGATCCCGGGCGGCAACCGCCAACTCAACCACGCCTTCCACATGCTCGCCCTCACCAAAATCATCCACGACCCCCGGACCGCGGTCTACATCGCCAAACAACGCAAGAACGGCAAGACCAACAGAGAAGCGATCCGCAGCCTCAAACGCCACCTCGTCCGAGGCGTCTACCACCTACTCCGCAACCCCGAGCGCGTTCCCACGACCATCTGCTTGACATAGGAGGCTTGCGCGAACCGAGGTCTCGCCGGCGCGCCGGCCGCTCACGAAACCGAGGACGAACTCGGTGTCGTGATTTGCAGGACCGCGCCGCGCGGTAAGCACTCCAGCGCTTGCAACTCTGCCGGCCCAGCGAGCACCAGCCCGAGATTGCGGAAGGCTGCGCCGTGGTTTGCCACTGTGCCTCGCTCTGGAACACCAGGAGTCACGCCGACCGACCCGGCAACGGTTGCCCTTCCGCGCCGGCGAGCACTCTGGCGCCGTCGACCGGGCAGGTCAGCTCCGCTGTTAGCCAGGTTCACGCTGGCTGCAAGCAGAAGAGCGGCAGTGTCAGCTCCGTCGACCAGACTGCCGCTCCTGGTGCATCTCGACCGTCTCATCAGCTCCGCCGCCGGCCCGCTTCGGACTTCTCCTTTGCCGCTGAAGCGGCCACGCTGGGCGGCGACGTTGCGCTGCTCCAATAGGCGTGGAGGAGCCACGCTCGGGCCGGCTCGCGACGGCCGACACAGACCTGCCTTCGTTGTCGTACGGGCATCTCGTCGGCGACTCCACGGGCCCTGCTTGGCGCGGATCTGGGGTCTGGCGGCGGCTTCTGCTTTTGCCGGGATCAGAGCGCCCGGCTCCCTTCCGCTCTCGCGTGCAAGCAGCGGCCACGAGCTCGGGGCGCTGGGACGAGCGCTTTGTCGCCATAGGCATCGTCCGCAACAGCGCTGTCCTGGCGATCGCGTTCGTGGCAAAGGAATCACCCCGTCCGGCGACCGCGCACGAGTGCTCGCCGTCGATAGCGATCACCCCGCGATCCGCGGCGCGGTGATCGCGTTCGTCACGGAGCGATCGTCCGCCGACGGCGTGCCTGGCTCCTCCTGCTGGGCGATAAGAGCAGCGCGCGATTCGGCGGTCGGTGCCGTTCATCGGCACAGTGGGACCAGCATCGACGCCTCGCGTGGACGACTGCTTCGATCGGCGCGCTTGCTCGGAGGCTGCAAGCACCCGATGCGCGCTTATGGCGACGAGCAGGTCGATCGCGGCTCTGGTGCCTCAGCCCTCCTTTCCAAACGGTACGCGCATCCTTGACCGGTTGTCGCTGCTGGATCGTGCGGAGAGCGGCAGCCCTGCCGAGAGTGCTGCTCGGGCGACGAAGCAGGTGCGGCGCCGGCGCCTAGTTGGTCGCGTTCGACTGTCTTGCGGATGATCGTCTAGCGGGGCATCCTCGGT
>CALAQT010000399.1 GCA_937888775.1 uncultured Actinomycetes bacterium
GCGCGGCCTTGATCCGCGTCCCGCGCACGAGCTGATCGCGCCCCGCGCGCACCGAAGCCCGGCGCGGCGCGAACACAGGCACCGGAGCCCCCGCCCACAACAGCACCGCGAACGTCAACCGACTCGGCCGCCTCGCCCAGCAACTCGCGCAAAAGCACCGGCGGCTCGTCGCGGACGAGCGCGAACCCCGGCGTGATGCACCACCCGCGATCAGCACGCTGCGCCGCGCGCACCGGATCGCCCGCTCCAGCACCGGGAAGTAGGCCGCGCCGTCGATCAGCACGTCAAGCGCGTTGCCCGCACGCGGCGGCGGATCCCCGGCGGCCCACAAGCGCCCGTCCTCCGGCGGCGTGCGCTGCGCAGAACGCCCAAGCTTGCCCAGCCTGCGAGCATGGTGAGCGCTCGTCAAACGCTCGATCGCGGTCCCCGCAACACGATCCGCGATTCGAAGAACACTCACCGGCATCACGCCCAGACGATACGACCCCGAGGCGCCGCACGGGAGGGCGCCGATCAGACTCGTGCGAAGCCGAGATTGCCTTTGGAGCGAGACAGGCCGGCGGCTACCACACCGCCCGCGACGCCAGACGTCGGACAGTGTTGGTGCTGCTGCTGGCGTGGCTTCGCGAGATCGTGAACGGCTGCTTTCAGGGCGTTCTCGATCGTCCGGTGAAGCGCATGGTTGACGTGATGCCCGCCAGTCGACGGCTGATTCCGGATCGTCTTAATTGCAATGATCCGCACAAGCGAGTAAAGTTATTTCCCGGACGGTCGCGACCAAGCCGACCAGCCGTCGCTGCAGCTGGGGCTTTTGCCGTCGCTGCGACTAGCCGATGTGATTGACCCCCGCCCGCGTGGATTCCTCCGGGGTTCACGGCCCAGCCGGACTTTGCCCGGTCGGGATGAATGACCAATAGGAGGTTCCTCTGATGTTTAAAGCCAGGGTTGCAGGACCTGCTTCCGCGGTCGATCAAGATGGCCGGCCGGCCAGGGTCTCGCGTCGGCAGCGTAGGCGTAACGGCACCGGCGCCCGCGGGTTCGCGATGGGCTTGGGTCTGCTCGCCCGCGCTGTGCGCCTGGTGGTCAGCGTCATCGTGCTGATCATTGTCGCCGGGATTCTGCTCGTATTGCTCAAGGCCAATCTGACCAACAGCATCGTCTCGACGGTCCACGGCTGGGCGCGCTCGCTCGCCGGTCCGTTTGACGGCATCTTCAGCTTGCACAACGCGCGAGTCGCGATCGCTGTGAACTGGGGCATCGCCGCGGCTGTCTACCTGCTTGTGGGCGAACTGATCGCGCGACTACTCGGCCGCGCCCACCGCTAGCACCCACTCGAGCGCTACGCCGTGGACAAGGTCGCCGACACCCTCACCGGCCGCAACAAGAACCGAGAAGTAGACGCACTTGCGCCCGAGCCAACCCAAATGAGACTCGGGAGGTGACCATCATCACGATTCTGCTCATCATCGTCGTAGTCCTGCTGCTGACCGGCGGCGGATTCGGCTACCGCCGTCGTGGCCGCCGCGGCGTGTAGTCGCCGGAATCCCAGAGCGCCAGATTTCACCCTCGAGGAAAGAGGAATCAAGTCATGAGCGATGTCAATCCACCTGCTCGCGACAGCGACAGCAAGCCTCCGGCGACTACCACCGACTCCGGGATCCCGGCGCCCAGCGACGAGTATTCGTTGACGGTCGGCCCTACCGGCCCGATCGCGTTGCACGACCACTATGTCGTGCAGAAGATGCAGCACTTCAACCGCGAGCGCGTCCCCGAGCGCGTCGTGCATGCCAAAGGAAGCGGCGCGCACGGCTTCTTCGAGGTCACCGAGGACCTCACGCAGTTCACGAAGGCCAGCTTTCTCGGGGGGGTCGGCAGGCGCACGCCTGTGTTCGCGCGGTTCTCGACGGTCGCGGGCGAGCAGGGCTTTCCTGACACCGTCCGTGATCCGCGCGGGTTCGCGCTGAAGTTCTATACCGGGGAGGGCAACTACGACCTGGTCGGCAACAACACGCCGGTGTTCTTCGTCCGTGACCCGACCAAGTTTCAGGACTTCATCCATTCCCAGAAGCGACTGCCCGATACGGGTATGCGCTCCAACGACATGCAGTGGGACTTCTGGACGCTCTCGCCCGAGAGCGCGCATCAGGTCGCGATTCTGATGTCTGACCGCGGAACGCCTCGCAGCTGGCGCAACATGAACGGCTACAGCAGCCACACCTACTCATGGGTCAATCAGGCCGGCGAGCGGTTCTGGGTCAAATACCACTTCAAGACCGTCCTGGGCGCCGAGAACTTCACCGACGCTGAGGCCAAAGCGATGACGGCCGAGGACCCGGACTTCCATCGTCGCGACCTCCGCGCCGCGATCGATCACGGAGACTTTCCGGAGTGGCGCCTCGAGATGCAGATCATGCCGCTCGCCGACGCGGCCGACTACCGCTTCAATCCGTTCGATCTGACCAAGATCTGGCCGCACGCCGACTACCCGCCGATCCAGGTCGGGCGCCTGGTCCTCGACCGTAACCCCGCCAACTTCTTCGCGGAGGTCGAGCAGTCGAGCTTCTCCCCGGCCAACCTCGTGCCCGGCATCGGTCTGAGCCCGGACAAGATGTTGATGGGAAGGATCTTTTCCTACCACGACACCCATCTGCACCGGATCGGCCCGAACTACGAGCAGCTCCCGATCAACGCCCCCAAGGTGGCGGTGCACTCCTACAACAAGGATGCGGCGATGACCTATCACCACGCCGGGGCTCAGCCCGTCTATGCCCCCAACAGCTACGGCGGTCCCGAGGCTGACCCGCAGCGCGGCGCCGATCTCGGTTGGTCGGTAGACGCCGGCGAGCTCGGACGCTACGCGTATGAGAAGCACGCCGAAGACGACGATTTCGTTCAGCCCGGCACGCTGTACCGCGAAGTCATGAACGACACCGATCGCGAGCACATCGTGACGAACATCGTCGGTCACGCGAGCGACGAGGTCAGCAAACAAACCCAGCTACGCGTGATCGCCTATTGGATCAACGTCGACCCACAGCTCGGAGCGCGGGTGGCCGCCGGCCTTGGACATGGCAACGGGAGTACGGACGGCCACGCCGCCGCGCAGGCCGCCGAGCTCGTGACAGGACGCGCGAACCGCGCCTGAGCCACTGTCGAGGGAGCATGCTGCAATGATCTCCACAGCTCCTCGCACTGATCAGATCAATCCAGCCACCGCCACCCCCGAGTCCGGGTATGTCGCCTCACGTAGGATTCGCCGCACCCGACTCAACCCCGTTTGAGATGGCTCGTTAGGTCTGCATCGTGCTCGTGGGACTCGTTCTAGCTGTGGCCTCTGCGTTTGCGACCAGCGCTGCCTTCTTGTTCAAGCAGCGCGGGGCGGTGGCGGCTCCCGCCGTGGATGGCCGCCACCCGCTGCGCAGCGCGGCCGGCCTGTTCGGCTCGAGATGGTGGACTATCGGCTGGCTTGTCGCTTTGGGCGCCTGGTTGTTGCATGTCGGTGCGCTCTCGCTCGCGCCGCTGTCGATCGTGCAGGCGGTCCTCTCCGGGGGACTCGTGTTCCTGGCGGTCCTCGCCGAGCGCTTCTTTGGCTTTGACCTCGGCCGCCGGCAATGGATTGGTCTGGTTATCACCGCAGCCGGGCTGGTGGTGGTCGGACTCACTAGCGGCAAGCATCCGGGCGGCGGATCGGCTTTGGCGGCCCTGATCGGCGTCGAGTGTGGGGTCTTGGTGGGCGGCTCCCTGCTCGTGCTCGCCTCGGTCAAGTTCGACAACACGCACCGCAACGAGGGCATGATGCTCGCGGTCGGCGCGGGCGCGTTGTTCGGCGTCTCCGATGTCGCGATCAAGTACCTGACGCGCGCGGCGCATGGGGGTGTGCTGGCGCTCGTGAGCCCCTGGCTGCTGGCGGCGCTTGTCGCGATGGTCGTCGCGTTCTACGCTTCGGCCCGCAGCCTCCAGCTCGGCCCGGGGCTCGAGGTAATCGCGCTCACCTCGGTGGCCGCCAACGTGGTCGCGATCAGCGGCGGAATCCTGGTCTTCCACGACCCGATCGGGAGCGGGCCAACGCAGATCGTTGAACGTTTGCTGGCGTTCTGCTTCGTGATCGTTGGCGCCGGGTTGATGCCCGCGCCGCCCCGGGCAAGGAGGGGTCGGCGGACCGCAAAGATCCGCCGCCACGGCGCTGGCCGGTCCGCTTCCCACTCGCGACCGGGCCACGAAACGCCCAGTCCCGCGAACGCGCAGCCGACGCCAGCCGACGCCACCGTCTCAGCCGCCAACCGCTCTAGCGGCGGCGCAAGCCAGGATCCAGCGTGAACACGCAGCCTGCCTCCGCCAAGCGGCGGCGCGTGGCTCCGCGCGTGAGAACGGTCGTCGTGTCGCTGATCGTCGCCGGCGGTGTCGGGCTTGCGGCGCTGGCCCTCACGCGCTTGGACCTCTCGCGCAGTCTGCACGCGCTTACGAACGTCCGGCCAGGGTTCGTCGCCCTTACCTTTGCGCTGTTGTCCGCGTCATTGATGGCGCGGGCCGAATGCTGGTATGTGATCCTCCGCGGCGCACGGGTCAGCACGCGGATCAGTCGCCTCGTCTCGGCGCGCGCGACGATGATCGGGGTGATGGTTTCGGCGACCCTGCCCGGACGGCTCGGTGAACCCGCGCGCGTGTTCGTGGTCGCGCAACGCGCCGGTGACCCGCGCAACCGCATCGCGCTCGTCGCCGGCACGGTCCTCGCCCAAACGCTGTTAAACATGGCCGCCCTCGTCGCACTCGCCTCCGTGCTGGTCGCCAGCTTCACGCTGTCCGGCGACGTGGCGTGGGCAATCGGGCTCGCCACGGCCGTTCCGATCGTAGTCGTCGGGGTGATACTCACCGGACCGAGGCTGCTTGACCGAGCCGCGCGCAAGCCGACGGCGCTAGGTCGCGCGGCCGCCTTCGTGCGTACCGAGACCAAGCGAATACGAGGAGGCTTACGCGTGTTTCGCCGACCGCGTGACGCCTTCCACGCAACCGCCGCTCAGCTTGCCGCGTGGTCGCTGCAGCTGTTGGCTTGCGACGCGCTGCTCAGCGCATTCGGGATCGCGACGCCCTCACGCCTGGGCACGGCGGCGGCCGTGCTGGTTGCGACCAACGTCGCCGCCGTTGTCCCTGTCACACCAGGAAACGTCGGTGTCTTCCAGGCCGCCTGCGTCGCCGTCCTCGTCGCATACGGCGTCGGTGCTGGCCGCGCACTCGCCTACGGGATTGCGCTGCAACTACTCGAAGTGACAACAGCCATCGCCCTCGGATTGCCAGCCCTGCTCGCGGAAGGACTCAGGCCGCGTGACCTGCGACTGGCAACCCAGCGTGCGGTCGTACCTCCTAACCGCCCGAAACCGCCAAGCGAACCTCGCCCCGGCACGCCGCCAGCTGACCGTGCCGCTGCGGACCCCGGGAGCTAGCAGGCGATCCGGGCTTCACGGTAGCCAGTTCGCTCATGTCGAGTCCGGAGCCAGGCGCGGTGCCAACGAAACGTTGCAGCGTGAGTCTGCCGCACGCCCGATCCTCAGCGCCCGAGGCGAGCCCTAATCGCCGGCCGGCGCCGAGCTTGGGGGCGGCGCGCCGCGTTCGTCGAGCCGCGCGCTGAGGTACGCCACGACGCGATGGGTCAAACCAGAGGCGAAGCTCAGGTCCGCCTGGCTGAGCGTCGGAGCGGCCGGCTCGGAGGGGAAGCGCCGCGCCACCGTGGGCGCGAACGTGCCGATCAACTCGATCGCCACCAGCGTCGCCGCGTGGACCACTTGAGGCTCGAATGACCACAGCAGCTCAAAGCTGCGCAACGGGTCCGGGCGGCTGGTGGAGCTGGGCTGCTCCCAGGCGGCCAGGCAGGCCTGCGCGCCCGGGGCGTTGATCACCAGCGTCCATTCCCGCGCGAGCGGATGCTCGCGTCCGATCGGCACTTCGGCCGGGGCACGATCGGGCTGGCGCAGCGACGTGAAATCCGCCATCACGACCGCGAGCTCGGCGGTGCGGGCGAGCTCGCGCCAGCGTCGCCGGGCCTGGCGATAGAAGTGCACGCGCTGGAAGCTGGCGATCAGCAGGCCGGACGCGGCCCGAGCGCAGTACTCGTCCTCGATCGCGTGGGTCAGATCAAGCAGCACCCGCTTGGTCACCGACACCGGTGCCACTTCAGGCCGCCGGCGGCGCAGGCCGGCGAAGATCGATGCCGGCTGACGGCGATCGGCCTCGCGGACGCGAGCGATCGCGGCCGTCAGCGACAGTCCCTGCTCGCGCAAGCGAAGAACCTCGCGGACTGAATCGACATCGTGCTCGCTGAAGCGGTGATGGCGGCCGGGAAGCTTGACCGGGGTGGGGAACCCGTGTCGGCTCTCCCACATCCTCAGGGTACCCGCCGGCAACCCGGTCCGGTCAGACAGCTGCGTGGTGCTCAGATCTGGGTTTGAGGAGTCGTTCACCGGGAATACAAACAACGTGTTGCGTCTGATTCAACAATACGTTACGTTTTGTCCGATGTCACCACATAAGCCAACCGACACGGGGCGAGGGCGCTGATGCGCGTTGTAGTCACGGGTGCCACCGGGACGATCGGGCTGGCGCTCACCGACGCGCTGCGCGGCCGGGGCGACGATGTCGTCGCGCTGTCACGCGACCAGCAGCGCGGTCAGCGGGTGCTGGGAGACGCGGTGGAGGTGCACGCTTGGCCGCACCCGAATGACCAGCCGCCCCCGGAGGCCGCCCTGCGCGGCGCCGACGCCGTCGTCCACCTGCTCGGCGAGCCCGTCGCCCAGCGCTGGACCGACGAGTCAAAGCGCCGGATCAGGGAGTCACGCGTGAACGCCACGCGGTCTCTGGTCGCCGGTCTCAGCTCGCTGGCCCAGGCCGACCGCCCCCGGGTGCTGGTCTCGCAGTCGGCGACGGGCTACTACGGCCCGCGCGGCGATGAGACCGTGGACGAGCACGCCTCTCCCGGGAGCGACTTCCTGGCTGAGGTGGTGGTCGCGTGGGAGCGGGAGGCGTTGCGGGCGAAGCCGCTGATGCGCGTCGCGCTGACACGGACCGGTGTGGTGGTCTCGCCCAGCGGCGGCGCGCTGGCCAAGATGCTGCCGTTCTTTCGCCTCGGGATCGGGGGTCCGGTCGCCG
>CALAQT010000400.1 GCA_937888775.1 uncultured Actinomycetes bacterium
AGCGCTTCCTGAACCCCGAGCGCGTGTCGATGCCCGACATCGACATCGACTTCTCGGTGCGCGGCCGCGAGCGCGTGATGCGCTATGTGACCGAGAAGTACGGCCGCGAGTCGGTCGCCCAGATCGTGACCTTCGGCAAGATGTTCCCGCGCGCGGCCACGCGCGATGCGGCCCGCGTGCTCGGCTTCGACTACGCCATGGGGGATCGCCTGGCGAAGCTGATCCCCGACCCGATCATGGGCCGCTCGCCGTCGTTCGAGGATTGTCTGAAGAGCGGCCAGCCGCTGCGCAAGGCCTGCGACGAGGAGCCCGCGGCGCGCCAGATCATCGACGTCGCCCAGGGCCTGGAGGGGATCGTGCGCAACTCCTCTATCCACGCCGCCGCGGTCGTCATCGCCGACCGCCCGCTGACGGACATCGTGCCGCTGCAGCTGGCCGACGCGGGCACCGACGAGAACGGCGCGCGCGCCTTCCGCATGGTCACGCAGTTCTCGATGAAGCCGATTGAGGAAATAGGCATCCTGAAGATGGACTTCCTCGGGCTGCGCAACCTCGACGTGATCGAGGACGCGCTGGACATCATCGAGCGCTCCAGCGGCGCGCGCCCGGACATGACGACGCTCCCGCTCGACGATCCTCTCACCTACGAGATGCTCGCGCGCGGCGACTCCACGGGCGTCTTCCAGTTCGAGTCCGAGGGCATGCGCGAGGCGCTCAAGAAGGTGCGCCCGGACGAGTTCAACGACCTCGTCGCGCTCGTCGCGCTCTACCGGCCGGGCGCCATGGACCAGATCCCCGTCTACGCCAAGGGCAAGCGCAGCCCGGAGGCGATCTCCTATACCGACGAGCGCCTGCGCGGCATCCTGGAGTCCTCCAAGGGCGTGATCCTCTACCAGGAGCAGGCGATGCAGATCTCCAAGGAGCTCGCGGGCTTCTCCGGGGCCAAGGCTGACGACCTGCGCAAGGCGATCGGCAAGAAGAACCGCGTGGCGATGGCCGCGCTGAAGCCCGAGTTCGTCGAGGGCTGCCGGGCCTCGGGCACGCGCCCCGAGGTGATCGAGTTCCTGTGGCAGACGAACGAGAAGTCCGCGGACTACTCCTTCAACAAGTCCCACGCCGCCTGCTACGCCCTGATCAGCTATCGCACGGCGTGGCTGAAGGCGAACCACCCCGCGGAGTACATGGCGGCGCTGATCTCCTCGGTGATGTCCACGAAGGACAAGGTGCCCTTCTTCGTGGCGCGCTGCGAGGAGATGGGGATCGAGATCCTCCCGCCCGACGTGAACCTCTCAGACCACGAGTTCACGGTCGGCGTCCCCGGGGCCGCGGGTGCGCGGGGCGAGGCGGAGGGCCTGATCGGCAACATCCGCTTCGGCCTCGACGCGGTCAAGGGCGTCGGCTACCAGGCCGTGGAGGCGATCAAACGCGCCCGCGAGGAGGGCGGCCCGTTCACCTCGCTGTGGGACTTCTGCGAGCGCGTGGACAACCGCACGGTCAACAAGAAGGCGATCGAGGCGCTGATCAAGTGTGGCGCGCTGGGCTCCACGGGCGCCAGCCGCAGGGGCATGCTCACGGTGCTCGAGCAGGCCCAGGGGGCGGGCCAGAAGATCCAGCAGGACGCGCTCATCGGGCAGGGGTCGATCTTCGACCTCCAGGATGACGCTCCCGGCGCGCAGGCCTCCGCGGCTGCCGCCGGCGCGGCGCCCGGCGCGGGTCTCGCGCGCCCCATCCACCCGCCGATCCCGGCCGAGGAGTTCGAGCAGGCGGAGCTGCTGGCGGCGGAGAAGGAAGCGATCGGGCTGTTCGTCTCGGCGCATCCGCTGAAGCCGCTGCGCGAGGCTCTGCGCGCCCGCATCGACTGCCCGGTCTCCGCGCTCGCGGACCGGCGCGACAAGGACTGGGTGACCGTCGGCGGGATCATCACGGAGGCCAAGCGCATCCGCACGCGCAACGGCGACCACATGATGTTCGCGACGCTCGACGACCTCGGAGGCGCGGTGGAGATGCTCGTCTTCGGCAAGGCGCTCACCGAGCACGAGGCCGCCCTGGCCGTCGACCAGGTCGTCATCGTCAAGGGCCGCATCGACCACAAGGAAGCCGGCAAGACCTGCCTGGTCGTGCAGAGCGTCGAAGGCTTCTCGCCGTCAGCGGAGGAGATCGAGCGGGCCAGGACCCAGGCGCGCTCTGCCGAGCAGACAGCCAAGGCGCTCGCCCGGCCCCTGCGCCTGCGTGTCTCCGCGGGCGACCTCACGCGTGGCGTCATCGAGGAGCTCAGGCAGGCGATCGAGGACTTCCCCGGCCCCGCCGAGGTATGGATCGAGATGGAGACGAGCGCCGGGCTGCGCAGGCTGCGCCTGGGCAAGGAGTTCCGCGTCCAGCACACCCCCTCGCTGCGCGCGGAGCTCGAGCACGCGCTCGCGCCCCTCGCCTCCGCGGCGACTGGCTAGCTCCTCCCGCTCCTCGCACCCCGCCCGCCCGCGGGGCCCCGCCGCGCGGCCAGGCCCCGCTCGCGCAGCTCCCGCGCCCGCGCGACTTCCTCCGCGTTGGCTCCCTGGCGGTTCTCGCCGGGGGTCTCCAGCACGCACGGCAGACGCTGGATGCCGGGCGCTGAGAGGAACGCTGCGCAGCCCTCCTCGCCGAGCTCGCCGTCGCCGAGGTTGGCGTGGCGGTCGCGGTTGGAGCCGAGCGGCGTCTGGGAGTCGTTGAGGTGCAGCGAGCGCACGCGCCCGGGCCCGAGCCGTCTGCGCGCCTCGCGCAGGACGCCGTCCATGCCGCGCGCCGTGCGGATGTCGTATCCGGAGGCGAGCAGGTGGCAGGAGTCCAGGCACACGCCGATGCGCTCCTCGCCGCCGGCGGCCTCCTGCAGGAGCGCGAGCTCCTCGAGGGAGCGGCCGAGCGTGCCACCGGCCCCAGCGGTGTTCTCGAGGTGCAGCTCGCACCCCTCGCTCTCGCGCAGGGCCTCGCCGATCGTCGCGCCCGCGCGGGCGATCGCGGCGCCGACGTGGCCTGTCTTGGCGGAGCCGGGGTGCAGCACGACCCCCGTTGCGCCGATCGCGTGCCCCACGCGCAGCGAGTGCGTCAGCGAGGCGAGCGTCTTCACGCGGATGTCGGGGTCGTCGCTGGCGCAGTTGAGGAGGTACACGGCATGGATCAGGACCGCGCCGATCGGGCTTGCGGCCATCGCCTCGCGGAAGGCTGCGACGTCCTCGTCGCGATAGGCGCTCGGACGCCACATGCGCGGGGACTGGTTGAAGATCTGGATCGCCGTGCAGCCGCGCTCCAGGCCCCGCTCGATGGCCTTGGGCAGGCCGCCCGCGGGCGAGACGTGCGCTCCGATTAGCATGCGAGCGGATTATGAGGCTTCGCTTCGCGCCATCGCCAACCGGCGCGCTCCACATCGGTGGGGCGCGCACCGCCCTGTTCAACTGGCTGCTCGCGCGCCACTCCGGCGGTGCGCTGGTGCTGCGCATCGAGGACACCGACCGCGAGCGCTCCACGCCGGAGAACGTCGAGCAGATCCTCGATGCGCTGCGCTGGCTCGAGCTCGACTGGGACGAGGGGCCGCTCCTGCAGACCGATCACTCCGAGCGCCACCGCGAGGTGCTCGCGGGCCTGCTGGAGGGCGGCCACGCCTATCGCTCCGGTGCGACCGCGGAGGACGTCAAGGCCTACAAGCTCGCCCATGGCGCCGAGCAGGGCTTCCGCGGCGAGCCCGAGGCCGAGGGCGCGGTGCGCCTGCGCGTGCCGGCCGAGGGAGCCACGGTCGTCGACGACGTGATCCGCGGCCCCACGAGCTTCGAGCACGTGCACATGGACGACCCCGTGATCGCCCGGGCGGACGGCTCGGTGCTCTACAACTTCGCGGTCGCGATCGACGACCTCGACGCGGGCATCACGATCGTGGTGCGCGGCGAGGACCACGTGTCCAATACCCCCAAGCAGCAACTCGTGATGGAAGCAGCGGCGGCTGCAGGCCTGACGAGCGCGCCGCTGCCGCGCTACGCGCACCTGCCCCTGCTGCACGGGCCCGACGGCAAGAAGCTCTCCAAGCGCCACGGCGCCGCCTCCGTGCAGGAGCTGCGCGAGGCGGGCTATCTGCCCGAGGCCGTGCGCAACTACCTCGCGCTGCTCGGCTGGGGGGCGGGGGACGACGCGACGGTCCTCTCCACCGAGGAGCTGATCGAGCGCTTCACGCTGGACCGCGTCAGCCGCAACCCCGCGCGCTTCGACGAGGTCAAGCTCAAGTGGCTCAACGGGGTCTACATCCGGGCGCTGCCCGTGGGCGAGCTGACGAGACGCGTGGAAGCGTTCACGGGCCGCGAGGATCTCGGGGAGCTCGCGCGCATCAGCCAGGAGAAGATCCACACGCTCGCGGACTTCTGGCCGCTTGCGGGCGCGCTGCGCGACGGGCCCGGCGACGACCCCAAGGCGCGCGAGCGCTGGCTCGGGCCTGAGGGCCTTCAGGCGCTCGCCGACGCGCGCTCGGCGCTCGAGCAGGCCGGCGACTTCGACGAGGCGGCGGTGGGGGAGGCCCTGGCGGCGGTCGTCGAGCGCCGCGCGGTCAAGCCGCGCGAGGTCTACCAGCCGCTGCGCGTGGCGCTGTCGGGGGGCACGGTCTCGCCGGGCATCTTCGAGAGCGTCGCGCTGCTCGGGCGCGAGGAGACGCTGCGGCGGATCGACAGCGCGCTGTCCCGCGCCTGAGCGCGGCGTTCTACCCCCGAGCGTCAGGCGTTTCCCCCTCGCGCGGCGGCCCGCAGCATGTCGATGAACCCCTGACACGGCTTCTGGCCGCGACGGCCGGCGAACCAGTGGAAGGAACCTCCGGACATGCCTGCAGCGATTGCGCTCAACCGCGGCCCGCGATATGCCGATAGGTCCCGGAACACGGAATCTCCGGCTTGGATGGCCGGTGCACCCAAGGAAGGGGTCTGATCACGAATGCAGGCAACTGTTGCGGCCAACAAGCTGAAGGATGGGAAGACGCGCCGGCCAGCAGAGGCCCAGGCGCGCGCCAACGGCGCCCCGCCTGCAGCGGCTGAGCGCCATCAGAACGAGGGCCATGGCAGGCGCCTGACGATGGCCTTCGAAGCTCTCGAGGCCTTTCCCGCCCTCGCCGAGTCCCGCAACCGCCTGCTGGCGGTCGTCTCCAAGGATCACGTCGCCACCGCCGACATCGTCTCGGCCGTCGAGTCCGACGTGGCCCTCATCATCGCCGTGCTGCGCCTCGCCAACAGCGCCCAGGACGGGCGCGGGCGCACCGACACGGCGGTCGGCGCGGTCGAGATGCTGCGGCCCCAGACCGTGCAGGCGCTCGCCAACCGCGTGCGCACCTTCGACTTCTTCGAGCGCGCGAGCGTGTGGGACGCGGCGCCCGAGCGCTTCCGCCTGCACGCCTTCGCCACCCAGCACGCCGCCGACCGCGTCGCCACGGAGGTGGGCTATGAGAACCGCGACCGCCTGACCGTGACGAGCCTGCTCCACGATGTGGGCAAGCTCGTGCTCATCCACGCCTACCCCGGCTACCCCGCGCAGGTGCACCGCGGCGCGCGCACACCCGAGGAGCGCATCCACCAGGAGCGCCGCGAGCTCGGCGTCGACCACGCGCTCGTCGGCGGGGTGCTCATCCGGCGCTGGGGCCTGCCCGCTTCCCTCGCCGGCCCGATCGAGCGCCACCACAGCCCCGACGCGGACGGCGAGGCGGCCTTCATCCGTCTCGCGGACATGCTCGCCCACTACGAGCAGGGCGCCCGCGTCTCGCCGAGCGAGATGCTCCACAGCGCGCGTGCCGTTGGCCTCGGGCCCGAGGAGCTGCGCAGGGTGATGTACGAACTGCCGAGCCCCTCCGGACAGCGCCAGCGCCACGTCGATCCGTGCCCGCTCTCGGCCCGCGAGCTCGGTGTGCTCCAGCGCCTGGCCGAAGGCAAGGTCTACAAGCAGATCGCGCACGAGCTCACGCTCTCCACGAGCACGGTGCGCACGCACCTGCACAACATCTACGGCAAGCTCGGCGCCGTCGACCGCGCCCAGGCGGTCCTGATCGCCACCGAGCGCGGCTGGCTGTAGGGGGCCCGGCCGCGTCCACCCCGGCGGCCCGTCGCGTCCCGCCTGCAAGCCGGGCGCCCGCGGCCCGGCGCGCGGCGGCCCTCGCGGGGGGTTACGATCGCTCGCAGCAGTCGCCGCTATCTTGCGCGGCGATGCGCCGCGCAAGATGATCTCGATCACCAGCAAGTCACCCTACGCCGTGCTCGCGCTCGCCGAGCTCGGCCGCAGCGCCGGCCCGGAGCCCGTGCCGATCGGGGAGCTCGCGCGCCGGCGCGAGGTGCCCGTGCAGTTCCTCGAGCAGCTCTTCGCCGTGCTCAGGCGCGCCGGGATCGTGAGCTCTCAGCGCGGCGTGAAGGGCGGATACCGCTTCGCACGCGAGCCCGCGTCGGTGACGGTGCTCGAGATCGTCGAGCTGCTCGACGGCCCCCTCGGTCGCGACTCGCAGGGCGTCTTCGCGGACGCCGCCGAGGCGGCCCGCAGGGTCCTGGCGGAGACCACGATCGCCGATGTGATCGAGCGCGAGACGCGTGAGGCCGGCGCCAGCATGTACCACATTTAGGGGAGGGGGCTCTACAGAGCCATATTCGGCTCTAGCAAGCCAAACACACTCGCCCCGAATCGCCCCGAATCGCCCCTAATCGCACGGTGACTGGCGCGAGCTGGCGCGAGCTGGCGGCCTGGCCGAGGGCATCCGCGTCGCTCTCTAGAGTGGATCTCGGTTCGTCTTCCCGAATCGTCTTTAGGAGCCCGTCCCGGTTTCATTGGGGCGGGCTCCGGTCGTTGTGCGAGAAGTTCCGACCACGGCCTCCTGCAAAACTTCGATCAAGCAGTACGGCCGGCAAGACGATGAAATCCAGGAAGACCCAATGACCGAACCGGACCACCCGGCCCCCTCGCCTGAGCTGACGCCCGACACCACCGAGCTCCTGTCGCGCATGTACGCTCTAGCGCGCGAGTTACCCGCGCTCGCCGACGCGCTCGCGGAGTCCGGCGGCCCCGATGTGCGCGTCGACTCGTACGGAATGGCCGGCTTCGCACATCGACGCTTGCTGAGCTTGAGGCGTCCCCGACGCCCTGAATCCGACCACAGGCGTCAGTGTCGGGATCGTCCTCGCGGCCGTCGGCGCCGGACGCCGCGGTCGTCTCATGGACCACCCGACAGTGAGAAATCAGAAGAACCACCCGGTGCTCGCGCCGGGGATCGTCAGCATGTAGATCACGGCACAGCGCGCCAGCGCGCACAGCCTCCGAGAACGAGACCGGAGGTCCGCTGTGTCCGATAGCACCGCCGCACCACGGGAGCTCCTGCCGCAGCACCGGCAGCTGATCGAGGACTCCGGGATCAGCGAGGATGTCGCGGTCGCGCGCGGCTACTTCAGCGTGAGCGAGCCGAAGGATCTGGTCGGCATGTTCGGGCCGTCGCAGCGTCTCGCGCCCGGCCTCGTGATCCCCGTGTTCAACGTGTACGGGGAGACGGTGTACTTCCAGCTACGCCCCGACGAGCCGCGCGTGAAGGACGGGCGCCGCTTGAAGTACGAGACGCCGGCCCGCGCACCGATGGTGATCGACGTGCCGCCGTCCACCAGGCCGCACCTACGCAACCCGAAGGTGACGCTGTGGGTCACCGAGGGCATCCGTAAGGCCGATGCGCTCGCCAGCGTCGGCCTGCGCTCGGTTGCCCTGCTCGGCGTGTGGAACTGGCGCGGACGCGGCGACGACGGAGGCAGCGCCGCGCTGGCGGACTGGGAGGCGATCGCGCTGAACGATAAGCGCAAGGTGGTGATCTGCTTCGACAGCGACGCCTTCGAGAACCCCGGCGTTCACGCGGCGACCGAGCGGCTCGGCCGAATGCTCGAGCACCGCGGCGCCGAGGTCGCGTTCGTCTACCTGCCGGCGGCCGAGGACGGGTCGAAGGTCGGCGTGGATGACTATCTCGCCGCAGGCGCGAGCAAGGAGGATCTGCTGGGGCTCGTGGTGCGCGAATGGCGCCCGCTGCCATCGCAGAGACGGACGGGCGCCCCTGCCCGCGAGCCGGCTGAGCCGCGCACCCTCGCCGAGGTGCTCGCGGCGTTCCATAAGTGGATGTACCTCCCCGACGAGGGGGCGGTGCTCGCAGCGGTCGGCGCGGTCGCCGCGAACATGCTGGACGGCGACCCCGTTTGGCTGCTGATCGTCGGGCCACCGTCGGGTGGCAAGTCCGAGATCGTGCAGTCGACCGCCGAGATCCCCGGCGTCCACAAGGCGGCGACCTTGACCGAGGGTGCTTTGCTGTCGGGCACCGCCGCACGCGACCGGGCCTCCGATGCGCAGGGTGGGCTCCTGAACGAGATCGGGTCGTTCGGGGTGCTGATGATGAAGGACTTCGGGAGCGTGCTCAACCAGCACAACGACAAGCGCGCGCCCGTGCTCGCGGCAATGCGCGAGTGCTTCGACGGGTCCTGGACCCGTCATGTCGGCGTTGATGGTGGCCGGACCTTGCACTGGGAGGGCAAGCTCGGCCTGCTCGCCGGCGTGACGCCCATCCGCGGTGCGTCGGCCCGCGGCGGTCAAGCAGCAGCGCCGGCCGAGCCCGCAGCGCCCGTAACTGGCGCCGGCTTCGACCAAGGCTCGACAGGCGAGCCGGCGCCGAAACGCGCCCCGACGTTCGGCCTGCGACCGCTTGAAACGGTAACTGCTATCACACCGCGCTATGGTGCGCGATGTCCGTGGTCGCCCGGCGGGGGTACTTGTGGTGCTGCTCGTGGTGGCGCTGGCGATCCCGGGTGTCAACTATCAAATCTGGGACGGCCTTCCACTCGACAGCGTGCCACGGGCACTAGCCGCCGTCGTACTCGCCCCGTTTCTGTTGAGCTCCGCGCTGCGATCGGCTGTCGATCGCCTTCTGTCTCGGCTGCACCACAGAGGCCCGACGGTCGCAATCGGGCTGGCGGTCGGCCTGATCGTGATCCGGATCGCACTGCTGATCGGAGGCGGGTACGAAGGCTTCCGCGCTTGCTACTACTCGCCGGTTGCGCCGCCGATCCACGCGCCGTGCGAGCGGTCCTACGGAAATCTGTTTGACCGTTACGGGGGGGCAACAAGGATCGACGAGTCGATCGCTTTCGGGCCGCGGACCGGGAATCCAGCATCCGCGCTCAGCGACTCGCGCTGGAACCTGTCGTTCTTCAACGACATTCGATTCAACCTCCCTCCTGCGCCGGGGTCGACCGGACCGCTTCCTCGTGACCGGCTTCCGCTTGGAGCGCGCTGGGTCGGCCAGATCCAAACGCGTCCTGGTGCTGTGATCGAGGTCAGCTACGTGGGGCAGGGGGCGCTCCGGATCGACGGCGCTACGACTCAGCTGCCGCCCTCATACGGTCGGCTGGCCGCGATCACGCTCAGAGTCTTGGGTGGGCGTCATGCGTTTGCGCTGAGCTTCCTCTACCACCCGCCGTCGACCGCTGGCCCATACGCCTCCCTTCGAGTCGGCACGGGCACATCCGGGGATCGTCTACTCAGCGCGACCGCACCCGGGACTGGCTGGCACGCCTTAGCGGACTTGGACGACGCTGGGCTTGCACTACTCCTCCTAGCGCTGGCGGTTGTGTGCGTGGCCGAGCTCGGGGGACCGGGATGCCTTTTCTTGTTCGGGCTCGCCGGCGTCGGAACGCTCATCATCGTGGCGCAGGCTGCTTTCCTGCAACGAGGCGCCGCCGCGGTCGTGCTGGCTGGGGTCGTCCTCGTGCTTGCTCGTCCGCGACATGCCTGGCTGATCGCATGGTTTGCGGTGGTTTATCTGTGCGGGGTGCATCTTGTCCACTCTGCTCCGAGCATCGGATACGTGGACTACCGCACCGCCGGCAACGACTGGCTCACCTACGAGAGCCAGGCTCGTTCGTTGCTCACAGGCTCCCTGCAAGGTGGGGAGAACGTCTTCTATTACCAGCCTGCTTGGCGGTACATCCTGTTCCTCGAGCGGGCCCTTTTCGGCGACGGCGACGTCCTCCGGACCATTTTCAGCTTTGTGAGCGTCAACATCGCCGCGATTGCGGCGGCGCTCTGGATCGGCCGTAACGTGAGCGCCGTATCGAAGCGCCTGGCGATGGTCGTGGTGATCGGGCTCGTGCTTGAGGTCCTCAATTCTGGAGCCGTGCGGACGTTCTTGGAAGCGAGCGCGAGTGAGTCTCCGACCTGGGCGCTGATCCCGCTGCTGATCGCGATTCCGTTCGTACGTCCGCGGAGCAGATGGCCGTGGGTCCTCGGCCCCGCGGCGGCGGCGCTGACGATCATTACGCGCCCCAATCAGGCGCTGGCTGGGCTCGTTTTCCTCGTGGTGTTCATCCTGGCGGCCCCGGCGGGCCGTCGACGGTCGCTGGCGATCGGGCTTGGGTTGTTCGTCGTCGTGGCGTTGTTGCCGTCGCTTCACGATGCCATCTACGGCAATCGGTTTCACCTTGCGATCACGAGCGGAACCACCTCGCAGACGCTGAACATCCCTCCCTCCCGCCTGATCCACTTCTTCTCGGATGCCAGCGTGCGGAACGAGCTTCGAGTGCACGCCGAGGAGATCCTCGACCTCACTGGGCCGCCAGGGTCTTGGTCGTTTGCGCTCTCGCTCTTCATGCACGCCCTCCTGCTCTGCTGGCTCGCTGCTGTCGTGTTCGCGATTCGAGCTCGTCGTCGCTTTGCGCGCGGTCAGGTGCTTGCGACAGCGCTCCCAGCCGCGTATCTCCTGCCCCACCTGATCTATCAGGTTGATACCTACTTCCCTCGGCACATCATCGCCGGGTACGAGACGATGGCGTTTGTGGCGATCGGGGTAATGGCGGCCCTATGGTCGCCAAGCGCAGCTCCGCAGGAGTCGCAAAGCCAACCTACGGAGGCGAGGGGCGATGAGGGCTCCCACGGCGCAGACGCTCGCCGAGGCGTATGGCGGCCTGCGCGACTGCTGGGAGACGACGGCGGATGAGCTGGGCGCCGTCGCCGGAAGGGCCGGCGAAGTGGACGTGTGCCGCTACACCGGGGCGCCGCGGTCGATGGTCAGAGCGATCCGGGCCGATCGGGGGTCAGACCCTCACGGATCGGCCGATTTGGAGCCCGCTACACAAGGGATTATCCGTAACGAAGTCGGGAATCCAACCTGCACTACGTCCCCGCCAGCCGAGGCGCTTAGATCGCCTGATTCTCAGACGTGCGAATGGTGCTCGCCACCGTTGCCATCGACCCTGCGAGCGGACGCCCACTACTGCATCGGCGGCCAGTGCAAGCAGGCAGCGCACCGCGCACGGCAGGCGCTCACGGCGTGACCGACCAGGGGCCGCGGCGGGGCGTATGATGGACGCACACAACAAGTGGGGCCGCGACGCTACCAACGCCCGGCCCCGTGGCACCCGGAGTGATAGCTCCCGGCGCGTCGGCCACGCTACCAGCGTCGGCTCCCTCGCTGAAAGCCTCTCCCGGAGCCTCCAACAGAAGGGGGAACCGATGCAGATCACACTGACCGACCCCGAGGCTCGCGCACTACTCGACGCGGGCGAACTCTCCCAGGACGTACACGAGGCTCGCGGGCTCCCGATTCCGACCCCGTTGAGGGCGGCGCTCGTAAGGCTCGCCCAGGCGCTGAAAGGCGGTGCATGATGGCCGGCATACGTCAACGCCACGGCAACGGCTGCAAACGCCCGGCGAGCGGGTGCAAGTGCCCGTGGGAGGCCGCCGTCTACTCCAAGCAGGACGAGAAGAAGCTGCGCCGGACGTTCCCGACCCAGGCGGCAGCGAAGGCGTGGCGCAGCGACTCCAGCTCTGCCGTGCGTAAGAAGCTCTTACGGGCGCCGAAGCCCACCACGATCGAGCAGGCCGGCAAGGCATGGTTGGAGGGAGCACCCAAGGGGCTCATCCTCACCCGTTCGGGGGATCCCTACAAGCCCGCGGCGGTCCGCGCATACGAGGCCGGCTTGCGGCTGCGCGTGTCCCCCCAGCTCGGCAGCGAGCGCCTGTCGGATCTCACGCGGGTAGACCTGCAGGTGTTCGTGAACGGGCTGTTGGCGGATGGGCTGAACCCCTCCACCATCGTCGTGACCCTGCTGCCGCTCAGAGCGATCTACAAGCAGGCGATGGAGGTCGGCGACGTGGCGATCAACCCGACCACGGGGCTGAAAATGCCAGCGGTACGCGGGGGACGGGATCGGATCGCGGCGCCGGAGGAGTGCGCCGGGCTGCTGGCGGCCCTCGCGGGAGCGGACCGGCCCCTTTGGGCGACCGCCATGTACGCAGGGCTTAGACGGGGCGAGCTGGCCGCGCTGAGGGTCGAGGACGTGGACCTCGCCGGCGGCCTGATCCATGTTCGCCGCGGGTGGGATTACGTGGTGGGCGAGATCGCCACGAAGTCCGGTAAGGACCGCCGCGTGCCGATCGCCGTGGCGCTTCGGGACTATCTCGATGAGCACCTGCTACAGCTCGCCTGGCGTGATCGGCCGGACGGGCTCGTGTTCGGAGCCGCAGCGAGAACGCCGTTCACCGGCACCCCCACGACGGACCGCGCCAAGCGGGCGTGGAAGGCCGCGAACGATCGGCGAATGAAGGAGGCGGAGGACCCCGAGCAGGCGGAGCTGCTCACGCCGATCACGCTGCACGAGTGTCGGCACACGTTCGCGTCGCTGATGATCGCGGCGGGGGTGAACGCGAAGGCGCTCTCGACCTACATGGGCCACGCGAACATCAGCATCACATACGACCGCTACGGCCACCTGATGCCCGGCAACGAGGGCGAGGCGGCGGGCCTGCTGGACGCCTATCTCGAACGTGCGGACACGAGCGCGAGGCTGGCGCAGCTCGCCGAAACTGGCGCGAATACTGGCGCGAGGTCGATCAAATCGGCATAGGAAAGCCAAACCAGCGGCCCGTGTGAGCATGTACCACATCTAAAGAGCGCCCCGCCGCCGCTCGGGGCGGCCCGGTGTTCCGGGCGCCGACTCGTCGGGCACGGCCGCGAGCAGCGCGTCTTCGGTGAGGTTGACGAGGTCGCAGCCCTCCGCCGTCAGCCAGGCGCGCCGCGCGAGAGTGCCGTCGGGGTCCTCGAGCTCCACGTAGCCGAGCTCCGCCGGCGCGAGCAGGAGCAGCGCTGGCGGGAGCAGGTAGGCCGCCGCGTCGGGGAGGCCCGGCAGCGCGCCCGAGACGACGAGGCAGAGCAGCGCGAACGCTGCTCCAATCAGCGCCAGTCGGCGGAGAACGATGGCGGCGGACCGGTTCATCGGTGGCCGAGACGATACCCCCGGGCGCGAGCCCGGCAGCGTGCCCCGTGCAGCGCCGATGCGATACTCATCCGAGCCGATGAGCGCGAGCCGATCCCCCTCCGACGCGCCGCCCCCGGCTCGCACGCCGGGCCTGCGCCTGCTCCTCCCGATCGCAGTGATCCTCGCGATCCTCGGCGGCGCAACGGCGCTCCTGGTCGGCGGCTCCAGCAAGCCGACCCTCCCCGGCAAGGCCAGCGCCGCCAAGGTCGTGACCTACGAAGGCCTCGCCCTGAACCCGCGCCTGCCCGCCCCTGCGCTCGACACGCTGCGCAACTATGACGGCTCGTCCTTCAACCTCGCCGCGGAACGTGGCAAGGCCGTGTTCGTGACGTTCCTCTACGCCCACTGCCCCGACGTCTGCCCGCTGATCGCATCGAACCTGCACAACGCCTACGCGAAGATGACGCCGGCGATGCGCGGCCGCGTTCGCATAGTCGCCGTCTCGGTGGATCCGCATGGCGACACCGCGGGCACCGTGGGGGCGTTCGTGCGCCAGCACGAGCTGACCGGCGAGGCCCGCTACCTGATCGGCTCCGCCAACCAGCTGGGACCCGTCTGGGAAGCGTGGAAGGTCGGCTCCCAGGCAGACGCCTCCAACCCCGGCCTCGTCAACCACTCGGCGCTCATCTACGGCGTGAGCGCGAGCGGGAAGCTGACCACGATCTACGCCGCCAACTTCGAACCGCGCCAGATCATCCACGACGTCCCGGGTCTGCTCGGTAGCTAGAGCCGTGAGACAGTTGGCTCCGCGCCGGCATGGTCGCCTCACGGGACAAGGCGGCCGCGGACGTAGGCGGCTGGAGCCATCTCCCGGCCGCCGGACCCCTGGACGCATCCAACGCCCTGCCTGCAGGACGCCCGCGGATTGCGTGCCTTTACGTACGTTTGCCCCAACGTGGCGAGGTTCGTGTGGGACAGATGGACAAGGTTCCTCCTAGAGTCTTGACTTTGGACGGGTCCTCGGTAGCCTTCGTCCCGGAGATGGCTGTACACGGAGCGTCGGGTGCCCGCTCGACAGGCGCATTTGAGACAGACGCACTACGGAGGGTTGCCCACGTGAGCACGGCGGATGGAGCTGCCATGAATGGCGAGGAGATGCGATGACCCAGCGGATGGCCGCACTGACGCGTACCCTCGTCCCGATCCGGGCTGCGACGCTCGCGGCGGCGGCGGCGACGGTCCTCGCGGCGACCCTCTGGCTGGCGCTCGCCGGCGGCGCCTCGCGCGTTCC
>CALAQT010000401.1 GCA_937888775.1 uncultured Actinomycetes bacterium
ACATCGCGCGCAGCGGCGTGACCTTCGACGCTCACCGGATCGTGCATCTGGCCGCAGAGCAGGGGCTCCAGGACGCGATGAAGGAGCGTCTGCTACATGCCTACTTCACCGAGGGCGCGTTGATCGGCGATCACGAGACGCTCGTCCGCCTGGCTGTCGAGGTGGGACTCCCTGAGGACGATGCTCGTGAGCTGCTGGCCGGCGACCGCTGCGCCGCCGAGGTCCGCGACGAGGAGCACACCGCCGGCGAGCTCGGCATAACCGCCGTGCCGACCTTCGTGATCGACCGTGCGCTCGGCGCGTCGGGCGCTCATCCACCCGATGCGCTGCTGGAGCTGTTGCGCCAGGGCTGGGCGGCCCGTGCACCCCAGCCGGCGATCGTCGGCGGTGACGGCGAGGCCTGCGGCGGTGACGGCTGCTAACCGAGCGCTCGTCGCAACCGGGTTGCGGGCCCGAAGCGAGTGCTGACCGGCTCGCCGGTGACGAACCCGACGCTCTCATAGAAGGCGAAGTTGCGCGGGTGGGCGACCACGGTCAGATGCCGGTAGCCGGCCAGTAGCGCCCGCTGAGCGACGTCCTGCACCAGTGCGCGCCCGATGCCCTGGCGCATCAGCTCGGGTTCGACGAACAGATCGTCAAGCTCGCACACTCCATCGGTGGCCTGCGCCCAGACCGAGAAGCCCAGCAGACGGCCGTCGGCACCGGCGGCGACGCGCACCCGTCCGTCGACGATCGCCTTCCAGGCGACACCCAACGCATCGGGATGGGCCTGGAGCTGGATGCGATCTTCCTCCCACACGTAGGACGAGCGACGGTGCAGATCGCTCAGGGCCTCCTGCTCTGAGGTCAGGGCACACCGTATCTCGGAAATCGGGCTCATGCCGGGAGAACTCAGGATCGCAGGTGATCGCCAATGATCGCCCCAGCTGCCCTGACGCCGGTGAGTCGAGTCGCTGCGGCCGGCGGAGGGACTGCTGCTGCGGGCAGTCGGTGACTGGTAGCGTGCGCGCGTGGGCCATCCCAACATGGAGCTGATCGAGCGTTTCTACGCGGCGTTCGCGCGCCGCGACGGGGACAGCATGGCCGCCTGCTATGCACCGGGCGCGCGCTTTTCTGACCCCGTGTTCGCTGAGCTGGGCGGCGACGAGCCGGGGGCGATGTGGCGGATGCTCACCGGTCGCGCCCAGGACCTCGTGGTACGACTCGCCGAGCATCAGGCCGACGATGTGGGCGGCAGCGCGCACTGGCTCGCGGACTACACTTTCTCCACCGGCCGCCGGGTGCACAACGATGTCCGCGCCGAGTTTCGCTGTCAGGACGGGTTGATCTCCGAGCACCGTGACTCGTTCTCGTTCTATGCGTGGGCGCGCCAGGCGCTGGGTCCGGCAGGTCTGGTGCTGGGGTGGACGCCGATCCTCCACAGCAAGGTCCAGCGACAGGCGAAGGCCGGCCTGGTCGAGTACGTAGCCCAGGCCGCCGCATAGCCGCGGGACGCCGTCGACGTAGCGCTGATCACCTCGTTTGGGCCACTCACCGTGACGGGCTTTGAAGTCCGCGCTGATCGATCGTGACCGCCCAGCACGGGATCGGCGATGACCACAACGCTTGTGGCCGGCGATCAGCTTGCGCGGCGCCACCCGCCAGGGCGTCGAACCCGTTCTGCAACTATGCACTAGCTTGTCGGCTGTGGCCGCGATCTTCCGCATGGTGTGCACTCCCTCGGCGCTGGCCGGTGCGCCGAAGGGTTGGGCCGCCGAGAACCTGCGCGACGGCGAGGTCGCTCTGCTTGTCGACGGGGGCGGGCTGGAGGCGATCAACGCCGCTGCGTACGCGCTTGACCTCGTCACCGTCTCGATCGTGCGCAGTGAGGAGACGGCGGCCGCCCAAGCCGAGACGGTGATCTCGTTTGCCGGATCCCTTCCGCTCGTATGGGTGGGCACGGATTTCAGCGACGCGGTCCGCACCTGGGCGCGTGAGCGCCTGCCGATGACGCTGCTGGTGCAGGCCGGCGACTCGTTGCCCGATGAAGAGCGCGGCCGGATCGCGCGCTTCCTGGCGCTGCTGGCGCGACAGACCGAATAGCGCGCCGCCGGGCGCTGGGCGCGGCAGCCATACTCGTGGCGGTGCGTCCCGTCTTCTGGTTTGACACCAACTCGCCCTACGCGTATCTGGCTGCGGTGTGGATCGAGGCCGTGCTTGGACGTGAGGTGCAATGGTGCGCGATTGCCATCACCAATCCCTGAGCGGCGCGCTGGAATCTGCAAAGCTGCCGCAATGCACCTAAGCAAGTTCGGAGTCTGGACCTCCCACCGAGCGATCGGCGAGCAGAACGCGGGCGAGGCGGCCAAGCTGGCGCAGGAGCTTGGGTTTGGCGCGTTCTGGCTGGGCGGTTCACCGAAGCTGCCCACGGTGGCGCCGCTGCTGGAGGCGACCGACAGCCTGATCGTGGCCACCGGAATCGTCAACGTGTGGCAGAACGAACCCGCGACCGTGGCCGCCGAGCACGCTCAGCTCATCGGGTCGTTCCCCGACCGGCTGCTGCTGGGGATCGGGGCAGGGCATCCGGAGGCGACCAGCGACTACTCGCGGCCGTTGAGGACGATGCGCAGCTTCTTTGACGGACTCGACGCCGCGCCGACGCCGGTCCCCCTCGACCAGCGCTGCGCGGCCGCGCTGGGACCGAAGATGCTCGATCTGAGCGCGCAGCGATCACGCGGCGCGCACACGTACTTCGTGCCGGTGGAGCACACGCGCTTTGCCCGCCAGCGCCTGGGTGAGGGTGTGCTGATCGCGCCGGAGCTGGCCTGCGTGCTGGAGGTCGACGACGATCGCGCCCGGTCCAGGGCGCGCGAGTATGCCGCGCTTTATCTCGGACTTCGCAACTACACCACCAACCTGCTGAAGTTCCGCTTCAGCGACGCCGACATCGCCGGCGGCGGTTCTGACCGGCTGATCGACGCGATCATCCCGCACGGCAGTGCTGATCAGATCGCCGCGGTCGCGCGTGCGCACCTTGACGCGGGCGCCGACCACGTCTGCCTGCAGCCGGTCGGCGTCAGCGGGATCCCGCGACGCGAGTGGACCGCGCTGGCGGCGGCGCTGGGGCTCTAAGCAACGCGGGGCTCAGCGCGAAGCCTGAGAAGAACTCCGCGATCGCCTTGTTCGTCTGCGCGGGGCGCTCGATCTGGGGCACGTGCCCGCAGTCAAGCTCCAGTTGACTCGCCTGCGGGAGCGCCTCGGCGACGTGGCGGGCGAAGGCGATCGGCACGAGCGTGTCGCGGCGGCCCCAGACGAACAGTGCGTCGGGCGTAAGCTCGCCCAACCGGGGCCAGAAGCCGTCCTTGCCGTACGGCGCCTCAAGGTAGATATGGCGTGCAGCGGCGTAGAAGGCGGCGCGTCCAGCGGGCGTGAGATAGGCGCGCAGGAACTCGTCTACCCCCGCTGCAGTCCAGCCACTGTCGGCTCCGGGGATGAGGCGCTGGACGAGCGCCTGGACGACGGGGCGTGGGGCAAGCTGGATCAGACCCAACTCTGGTCGAACGAGCCGGAGCGCTGGCGCCCACCGACGCGGTCGCCGCCAGGCCAGCGATGGCGCCAGCAGAGCTACTCGACCGACGCGCTGAGGTGTGCGCAGCCCGATCTCCAGGGCGATCCGCCCACCGAGGCTGTTGCCGATCAGGTGCACGCGGTCTAACCCGAGCGCGTCGAGCAGGTCGATGATCGTGTCGGCGAAGTAGCCGGGGTCGTAGCGCACTCCGATCGGCTTGTCGGAGTCGCCGAATCCCGGGAGGTCGGCGGCGATCACGCGGAAGCGATCAGCGAGCGCAACGACGGTGGGCAGGAACGATCCCTTGGTGGCGCCAAGTCCGTGAATCGCCAGGACCGGTGTCCCGGTGCCCGCCTCCACCGTCGAGAGGTGCAGGCGCCGGGTGACGACGGTGGCAAACCGCAGACGTCCTGGGCTGCTGATCCCGCTGGTCGAGGCCAGGAACCCGACCCCGACGTGCAGGTTGTGGCGCACAGACAGGCGCCCGGACTCATACGCGCGCATGCCACCCAGAGGGTCAGCGACGATTGCCGCCCATGTTCGTGCGTCGGCGCTCAGGAGCGCGTCCGCGGGGCCGTTCGCAGGCTCGGTCCGTGCCGTGCCGCGCTCTAGTACGACATCCCAAGCATCGGCACCGGGCAGCTCCAGGCGCACCCGCGCGCGACCGTCTTGCGGCTCAAAGGCCGAACTGTCGTACCGCTTGACCAGCGCCTGCACCGAGTGTGCCAGTTGCGCGGTCATGGGCTCGGAGCGCGCCGTAGACATCGCATCGTGGTTTCTAGCGGAAGCGGCAGCGCCCCGCGTCGCAACGATGCCACAGCGCCGCTCCGCTGTAACTACCGGTTCTTGACTCGGGACGTTGATCCTGGACATCTCCGGGCGCGGAGATCTACTGAATCCGTTCGCGTGCCCCGCTCGGATGATCGCCGCGCCGGGAGCGGGTAGCGTCTGCGGCAAATCAGCCAGCGTGGGAGGGAGCCTTGCCAGCAGCTGCCGGGATCACCGTGCGGGACGGCGAATGACGCCTAGCGGCGATACCCCCCTGCGAGTGCTGATCGCCGGCGGCGGCGTTGCCGCGCTGGAAGGTCTGCTCGCTCTGCGCGCGCTGGCCGGCGATCGGGTGACGATCTCGCTGATAGCGCCCGACCCCGAGCTGGTCTACCGCCCGGTCACGGTCGCTGAGGCATTCGGGCGCGCCGAGGCGCGGACCTATCAGCTTGCCGAGATCCTCGCTGACCAGCACGTGGCCCAGATCGTCGACTCGTTGGTACGGGTCGATCCCACGGGCCACGCAGTCATGACGGCGTCGAACGCGACTATCCCCTACGACGCATTGTTGATCGCCACCGGCGCCAGGACCACCAACCCGCTCCCCGGAGCGCTGATGTTCGCCGGCCGAGCCGAGGTGCCGCGGCTGCGGACGCTGCTCGACGAGCTGGTCGACGGGACGGCCACCTCAGTGGCGTTCGCGCTGGCCCGTGAGCAGACATGGGCACTGCCGCTGTACGAGCTGGCCTTGATGACGGCGGCGCACCTTCGCGATCAGGGCAGCGGCGCACGCGTGACGATCGTCACCCCCGAGGAGGAGCCCCTGGGGCTGTTCGGACCGCCGGCGGAGGCGGCCCTGCGTCAGATGCTCTCGGCGGTCGGAATCAGGCTGCGCTGCTCCGCGCTGCCGGCCACGATTGCGCATCGGCAGCTTGTGCTGGCCGGCGGCGGCAACGTGGCCGCCGACCGAGTCGTCACGCTCCCAGCGCTGGAGGGCCCGCTGTTGGCCGGGCTGCCGGCCGACGACCGGGGTTTCATCCCCGTCGACACCCACGGGCGCGTCACGGGAGCGCCCGACGTCTACGCCGCCGGCGACGTGACCACGTTTCCGTACAAGCAGGGCGGCCTGGCGGCCCAGCAGGCCGACGCGGCCGCGGAGGCGATCGCGCAGCGCGCCGGCGCGCCGATCGAGCCGATCTCGTTTCGCCCCGTGCTCCGCGGGCTGCTGATGACCTCCGGAGCGCCGCTGTACCTGCGCTGCGAGCCGCATCGCCTCTCCCGACGGGCGTCGGTGGCGATCGACGTGCCGTCACCTTCGCACAGCGGTCCGGCGGCGCCGTCGGCATCGGACCAACCGCTGTGGTGGCCGCCGGCCAAGATCGCGGGCCGTTACCTGGCGCCGTATCTGTCCACGGCGCGCCCGGCCCCGCTGCAAGCCGGGCTGCTGGCCGACCGAGTGGCGATACCGGGGCCGGCGCTGGCCGACGCCGAGCACCACGATGCGCTGGAGCTGGCGCTGCTGCTCGCCGAAGGTGACGCCCGCTGGGGTGACTACCGCTCGGCCCTCACCGCCTTGGCGGCGGCCGAGGCGCTCGAAGGGGCGCTGCCCGCTGAATACGAGACCAAGCGACGCATATGGCTAGAGGAGGCGGCAAGGTGAGGTACGACATCGTGATAGTCGGCGGAGGCTCGGCCGGATGTGCGCTGGCCAACCGCCTGAGCGCGGACGGGTCGACCCGCGTGCTGGTGCTTGAGGCGGGCCGCCCGGACTACTCCTGGGACGTCTATATCCACATGCCCGCGGCGCTCTCGTTCCCGATCGGCAACCGGTTCTACGACTGGCGGTATGAGTCAGAACCCGAACCGCACATGAACGGCCGGCGCATCTATCACGCTCGGGGCAAGGTGCTGGGGGGCTCTAGCTCGATCAACGGGATGATCTTCCAGCGCGGCAACCCGCTCGATTACGAGCGCTGGGCATCAGACCCGGGTATGGAAGCATGGGATTACGCCCACTGCCTGCCGTACTTCAAGCGGATGGAGAACTGCATGGCGGGAGCAGACACCTGGCGCGGCGGCGCCGGCCCGCTCGTGCTGGAGCGCGGGCCGGCGACCAGCCCGCTGTTCGGGGCATTCTTCGACGCGGTCAAGCAGGCTGGATACCAGCTCACCGACGATGTCAATGGTTATCGCCAGGAGGGATTTGCGGCATTTGACCGCACGATCCGCAATGGGCGACGGTGGAGCGCCGCGCGCGCCTATCTGCACCCGGTGGCGGACCGTCCCAATCTGAAGGTCGACTGCCGGGCGTTGGTGACACGCGTGATGTTTGACGGCACGCGCGCGGTCGGGGTTGAGCTCGCCGAACGGGGGAATGTGCGGCGGATCGACGCCGGTGAGGTGATCCTCTGTGGCGGCGCGATCAACTCGCCCCAGTTGCTGCAGCTGTCCGGCGTCGGCAACGCGGATGAGCTGCGCACGCTGGGGGTGGAGGTCGTGCACGACCTGCCGGCCGTCGGCGAAAACCTGCAGGACCACCTGGAGGTCTACGTCCAGTACGCCAGCAAGCTGCCCGTGTCGGTGGCCCCCGCGCTCAAATGGCGCAACCGGCCTCTGGTCGGGCTGCGCTGGCTGTTGGCCCGCAGCGGCCCTGGCGCCACCAACCATTTCGAGGCCGGCGGCTTCGTCCGCAGCAACTCGGACGTCGCCTACCCCAACCTCATGTTCCATTTCCTTCCGGTCGCGATCCGCTATGACGGGTCGGCCCCCCAGGGCCACGGATACCAGGTCCACGTCGGCCCGATGTACTCCGACGCCCGCGGCTCGGTGAAGATCATCTCAAGGGACCCGCACCGGCACCCAGCGCTTCGCTTCAACTATCTCTCCACCGCGCAGGACCGTCGCGAGTGGCTGGAGGCCGTCCGCTGCGCGCGGAACATCCTCGGCCAGCCGGCGTTCGATCGGTTCAACGCGGGCGAGCTGTCGCCGGGTACGGAGGTCAGCACCGACGAGCAGATCCTGGACTGGGTGGCCCGCGACGCGGAGACCGCGCTGCACCCCTCCTGCACATGCCGGATGGGGATGGGTGCGGACTCGGTGGTCGATCCCGCCACGATGAGGGTCCACGGCCTCGATGGACTCCGGGTCGTCGATGCCTCGGCGATGCCCTATGTGACCAATGGCAACATATACGCGCCCGTAATGATGCTGGCCGAGAAGTCGGCTGACCTGATCGCCGGCAACACGCCGCTGGAGCCGATCGATGCCGAGTTCTTCCGGCAGACCGGAGCCGAGACCGATCTCGACACCGGGCGAGCCAACGGTGATGGCGATCTGACGCCACAGGGGACGGCTGACATAGGATTGGCGTGATGGTGCTCTATACGTGCCCGGCCAGGACGCACGGCGCCAACGCGCCGATCGTCAAGCACCCCTGCGGTGTCGCCGCCCAAGCGCTCGATGAGGCCGGCTATCGCTACGAGGTCAAGGTCGTCGGAGGGTTCAAGAAGGTCCCCTTCAGCCGCCGCGGCAAGCGGCAGGAGATCCTGGAGCTCACCGGCCAGGAGGACGTTCCCGTGCTGATCACCGACGATCGCTCGGTGGTCACCGGCACGGCGGCGATTCAGGCCTGGGCCAAGGCCAACGCGCACACCACCTGAGTGGGTCGGGCGGCCGCCTGCCTACACTGAGATCATGCCCACAGGGTTCCTCACGCGCTCGATTGGCGCGGCCGCCGATCGCGTTCCCGGGTTGCGGCGGGTCCCGGTGTTCAAGCTGCTCGCCGCCGGCGAGGTGCTGCTGCTCGCTCGTGAGCACGTCAAAGGGCTGACGCCGAGTGAGCGCAGCCGGCTGATCGAGCTCGTGCGGATCGGTCGCGGACGCCCGAGCAAACTCTCACAGCCCGAGCGCCAGGAACTGACGGCATTGATCGCCAAGCTGGAGCCACGCCTGCTCGCCGGCGAGGCCGCGAACAAGCTGTCTCCGCTTCCGCTGCCTCGGAGCCTGGTGTACGGCTCCTCGCGCCCGCGCGCCTGACCCGGTACGGAGTCCCGGAGCGGGCGAGGATCCGGGCTTCTCAGCCTGTCGCAGGAGCGTTCGTCTCATGGGCCATCGGACTCTCTCCTGTCGGGGCTTTGCGATTAGCCGATCTGCGGCCGGCCCAAGCCCCGGTTTGGACTCCCGACGGCGGGGTGGCCTCCGCGCTGCGGGAGGTGCCCGCCGCACCTGTGCAAGGATGCGCGGATGGGCTCGATCCGGATGACCGCCACCCTCGTGACGCGTGGCCCGGCGGCCGCCGTGGTCCTCGACGAAGCGACCGTCGAGAAGGTGGGGGAGGGGGCCAAGCGGTTCCCGTGGTCGCCACCGTCAACGGTCACACCTGGCGCACCAGCATCACCCGGATGGGGGGCGAATTCCTGCTCGGGCTCAGCCGCGCCGTTCGCCAAGAGGCCGGCGTCGAGGCCGGCGACACGGTGAAGGTGCAACTGGCCCTTGACGAAGCGCCCCGCGAGGTCGAGGTTCACGCAGCCCTGACCGCCGCGCTGGAGGGCGATCCGCAGGCCCGAGCAGCGTTTGAGGCGCTGGCATACGCCCACCGCAAGGAGTACGCGCGCTGGGTCGACGAGGCCAGGCGCGAGGAGACCCGCACGCGGCGGGTCGCCCAGGCGCTCGAGATGCTCCGCGAGGGCAAGACGCGCGCCTAGAGAGCTTGGCCGGTGCCGGTGGACCTCGTCCCCACGTACGACCCGCCTAAACTGATCTGTCATGAGTTTCCTGCGCGGCGTGGACGACTCCCAGCCGGGACGTCCGGATCCGATCACGCGCGTCGAGGAGGAGCGACGCCTCGCCCACGCTGGACGGCTGGCGAGCGGGACGCTGGCGTGCGCTCGTTGTGACGCCCCCGTTGCGCTGGGCGCCGGCTCACTGTCACTGACCGACGCGCTTACGTGCCCGTTCTGCTCAAACCGAGGTCCGGTGCGCGATTTCCTGTCCCTGGCGGTGCCGACCCGACCGGCACGGGTCGAGGTGCGGGTTAGGTTCAAGAGAGTTCGCGTCGCGCGGGACTCACTAGGCGCTTAGCGCTCGGACGAGCAGGAAGATCAAGGCCACGAGCAGCATGGGGGCGAGCGTCAGGCTCGGGATCACGTCGCCGTGACCGATGCCCGAGGCGCCGATCGCAACGGCCATCGTGACGGCGAGGAGCGCCGCCACCGGAGCCACGAGCAGCCTTAGCGCCAGGAGCACGCCGCCGGCGATCTCCAGCACACCGGCAAAGATCTCAAGCGTCGCCGGCCACGGCAGCCCGAACGCGCGGAAGGCGCAGTTCCCAGCCTGAGGTCCAGGTCGATGGCGCGCTGGCGCGGAGTCCAGGGTCGGAGTCAGCTAGGAGGCCGGGCCCCGGCCAAGCCTGACTCCGGCGCGTTCGGCGATCAGGCGCGCGCCGAGCAGCTCTCCATCCACGTCGCCGTAGTGGGCGAGCGCCCGGCGATGCAGGTCGCTCACCAGTCCGGCCAGCTCGAGCGGAACCTCCAGCTCGTCGCCCAGACTGAGCACGGACGAGAGCTCCTCACAGCACCTCGCCAGCGAGAACGAGGTCAGATCATCGCCGTCCAGCAGCGCTTGCGCACCCTCGGTCACGAAGCGACTCGCGGCGGCGCTCTCGCCAACGGCGGCGAGCAGCGTCTCCAGATCGAGGCCGGTCCGCCGGGCGAGGGTCAGCGCCTCAGCCATGGCCACGGCCTGGCCAAACCAGAGCAGATTCACGAGCAGCTTGACCGTGTAGCCGCTGCCGGGCGGCCCGACGTGGACGATCCGGTCGGCCATTGCGGCCAGGAGGTCGCGCTGAGCCTGCAGATCGGCGGCGTCGGCCCCCACGAAGGTGAGCAGGCCGCCGCGGCGGGCTGCGTCGGGCCCGCCGCCGACCGGGGCATCGAGCACTCGCACCCCGCGGGGGCCGGCCGTCGCGGCGACCGACCGCGCCACGCCAGGCGACGCCGTGCTCATGTCGATCCAGGTCGCGCCTGCCGCCAGGCCCCCGCAGACCTCGCCGATCACCGAGGCGACCTCCTGCGGTCCAGGCAGCATGGTGATCATCACGTCGGCGCCGTCGGCTGCCGCTCGGACGCTCGGAGCCCAGCGGGCGCCGGCCGCGATCACTTGACCGGCCAACTCCTCTCGCGCATCGGTAGCCGTGATCGGCCGGCCCGATTCGGACAGCCGCGCGCACATGGCCATCCCCATCCGGCCGAGTCCCACGAACCCGATTCGCCGCTCGGTGATTGACGCGTCTGGCATCATCGAATCATGGCGTGGATTTGGGCGCTGGGCCCGCCGACGGTGATCACGGCCGCTTAGGAACGCGGCACGCGGGTAGATTCAGTTCATGGCGAACGTGGAGCAGATCGAGGATTGGCTGGGCCAGCAGGTGCTCGACGTCGACGGAGAGAAGCTCGGCAGGCTCGACGAGGTCTACTACGACCTTGATAGCGGCGATCCGGTGTTCGTGGCGGTCAAGAGCGGACTGCTGGGTCGCCACTCGCAGTTGGTTCCTGTCGGCGGGGCGACCGTCGGCCGCGACCACTTCCGCGTTGCCTACAAGAAGGAGCTGATCGATCAGGCCGAGGAGAACTCCGGCGACGCGTCGGTTGGCGATGAGGATGTGCGACGGCTGGCCGCGACCTACGGCGTCGACCTCTCGGGCTACCGGGAGCTTCGCAGCGGCACTGACCTGCAACAGCGACGGGCCGAGGCGCAAGCCGCCCGGCAGCGGGCCGACGAGTTGGCCCGCGAAGCCGAGGATAAGATCGCCCAGCACGAGAACGCCAAGCAGCAGGCTCAGGGCGCCAGCGACGATGCCGATCTCGCCGAGCGTGAGGCCGAGCGGGCGCGCCGGGCAGCGATCGAAGCCCGCCAGGAGGCCGCCAGGTACGACGCCGGGTAGCGGGGCGGCACGTCGTGCTGGGCATCCCGTCCGTCAGCTTGACGGTCTTCTACCGGGACGTAAGCAAGCAGCTCAGGCTGGCGCCGGGGCCGGCATCTGCATCCGCTCGTGTATGAAGGCGAGCTTGTCGATCACCGGCGCGGCCAGCGTGAACGGATACAGGTCGCCGCGGCCCATGCTGCGGTTGACGGCGTTGAGCGCGTAGGTGAGCGGCAGCCAGTTCTCCAGTACCTCGTCGAACGCCCGCCTGCCGGACTCAGGCCGGGGGGTCGCATTGAGCGTCCGGTCGAAGTTGGTCGCGAGCGGGCCGTTGACCTGGAGTCCGAATTCGGCCGCGGTCTGAAGCGTGTCCCGGATGTGCAGGTAGTGGGCGAAGGTCTCAGCCCAGTCCTCCCACGGGTGCATGGTCGCGTAGGCGCTCACGTGGCGCTGTGGCCAATTGTCCGGCGGCCCCTGCTCGTAATGGCGCTCGAGCGCGGTCTCATAGTCCTCGCGCTCGTCGCCGAACAGAGCGCGGCAGGCGTCCCAGGCCTCGTCGCCGGTCACCAGCAGCGGTTGGAAGTAGTGCCCGAGCTCGTGACGGAAGTGGCCGAGCATCGTGCGATAGGGCTCGCCCAGCTCGGCGCGGCGCGCCTCACGGCGCGCGTCGTCGGACTCGGCCAGATCGATCGTGATCACGCCGTCGGCATGACCGGTGGCCACCCGCTCGTGCTCGCTGGATAGCAGGTCGAAGGCCAGTGATCCAGGCTCCACCCTGGGCAGCTCCAGATCGAGCAGTTGCGCGATCGCGCGGCGCTTGGCGCCCTCGGCGGTCGCGAAGGCGGCCAGTCCCGCGGCGTCGCCATCGTTGGGCCGCGTGCGGGTCAGGCGGCAGGAGCGGCACAGATCACCGGGTCGGGAGGTCATCCAGTTGCAGCCGGCCAGCTTCTTGTTGGCGCAGTCAAACAGCTCAGCGGCGCGCTCGCCCTCCAGCGCCACGAGCTCCATCCGCTGGGGATCGAAGCCCAGCGGCGTCGAACAGTTCAAGCACAGGCTGTTCTCGAAGAAGACCAGGCCGCCGCAGTGGCCGCAGGCAAAGGAGCGCACGATCCTCACACTATCCACCCGTTCTAGCAGGACCGCCCCCGCCCGGCGCCGATATGGTGCGCCGACCGTCTAGCCGGGGAAGCCGACGCCGGGAAGGGCAGCAACCGCCGCGCCGGCAAGCTGCCGAGCTGGGTCAGGACCGAAATCAGCAGCCGGCGCTCATGACTTGTGGATCGCTCGCACCGCGTCGCCGATGCTGAACACCCCGTCCTGCAGGATGTCGGCGCGCAGCCCGCCGCGGTGAACGAGCTCACGAAGTACGGGACGCCCGGCGTAGCGCTGGACCACCGTGCACGGTTCGCACAGCCGCATCCCGCGGCAACGAACCTCGCCCACGGTGAACTCGTGTCCGACCAGCCGGTTGAGCTCTACGCCACGCGTGAGCACGTTGCGGCGATGCTCGTCGGGTCCCAGCGGAGGATCAAACGATTCGCAGACCTCAGCCTCGACCAGGGTCAGCGCGCTCCCGGGCAGTCCGGAGGGAAACGTGCCGGTCCCGGTCACGTGTCGGTCGCCCTCCAATCCGCGTCCGCCGAGCGCGTTCACGCTCTGCAGCGCGCGCGCCGGCTCGCCGGCGCCGGGTGAGACCCAGATCGCCTCCACGGCGCCGGCCCGGGTTGGCACAGAAGGGCGGGGAGGGAGGGCGAGGGCGATGTCCGAGGCCGCGATCAAATAGCCCTCCTGCAGCGACGCTCCGTCGATCTCGACCTCGTTCTCGCCGGCCGGATCCCAGACAACCCCGGATGGCACGCCATACATGACCACGAACCGGCTCTGGTCGCTACCGGGCGGACGGACCCGCGCGATCCACGGCCCGGCCCAGGAGAACGTTGCCGGGTCGGCGATCCTGGCGATGCCCAGCCCCAGTCCGCCGAGCCAGCGCGAGATCGTCCAGCCCGAGGCCGGATCCTCGTCGGCCGACAGCTCGGGCAGGCGTTCGGGCTCGAGCTCCAGCACCGTCTGAAGGCAGGCGAGGAACGTGCCCGCCTCCCGCGGCAGTCCCGGCGTCGGCGCAGCCCCGAATCTCATCGCCGGAGCTTAATGCCCACGAGTCTCTAAAAGCCCGCCACCACGATCTTCCCGATCATCGATCTCGACTCGACCCGCGCGTGGGCCTCGCGCAGGGTCTGAGCGCTTATCGGCCCCAGCTGTTCGGTCAGTGTCGTCCGCAGCGTGCCGTCGTCGACCATGGCGGCGACCCGTTTGAGCAGCTCGTGCTGACTGGAGTCGCCGGCGTCGAACAAGGGAGAGGTGAACATGTACTCCCAGTGCCAGCTAATGCTCTTGGGCTTCAGCGGCTTGAGGTCCAGCGGGCCGGGATCGTCGATCGCGGTGATCTGCCCCCGAGGCTTCAGCACCTCCGCGAAGGCCTCGAGGTTGCCGCGAGAATACGGGGAGAAGATGTACTCGACGCCCGCAGGCGCCACCTGGTGCACCTGTTCGGCGAGCTGGGCGTGGTGATCGACGATGTGATGAGCCCCGAGGTCCCGGGCCCACTGCTGCGACTCGGGTCGCGACGCCGTCGCGATCACGGTCAGTCCAGGAATGGTGCGGGCGAGCTGCACCAGCATCGACCCCACGCCGCCGCCCGCCGCCATCACGAGGATCGTGGCGGTGGTCTCAGGTGTGATGGCGAAGCGACGAAACAGCGTCTCCCAGGCGGTGATCGACGTCAGCGGCAGCGCGGCCGCGGCGGCAAAGGTCAGGCTGACCGGCTTGGGGCCCACGATTCGCTCGTCGACCAGATGATGATTCATGTTGGTTCCCGGCCTGGCGATCGAGCCCGCGTAGAAGACCTGATCGCCGGGCCCGAACAGGCTCACCTGATCGCCGACCGCCTCGACCACCCCGGCTGCGTCATAGCCGAGTACCTTGGCGTCGCCGCCCGGATCCTGGTTGACGCGCACTTTGACGTCAACCGGGTTGACCGACACCGCCTCGACGCGCACCAGGAGGTCGTGGTCGCCCGGTGGGCGCATCGGCAGGTCGACGTCGATCAGGCTCCGCGGATCCTCGATCGGAAGGCTCTCGAGATAGGCGACGGCTCGAGTAGTGGTGGGAAGACCTGACTCCATGATGGCTCTCCTGTCTGGTACTCGGTAACGCGCAACCCCTGGTCCGCGGACGCGTGGGTAAGCGTAATGCTGAACGGCGATGGCCTTCGTGCCGACTGACCGCCACCTGCTCCGCGCCAAGGAT
>CALAQT010000402.1 GCA_937888775.1 uncultured Actinomycetes bacterium
CCCGAACAAAAGCCGGGAGCACTAACCCTCTCGTAGTGCGGAAAATGGGGCTAGCCGAGCCCTCGCTGCTTGCCGGCTACCGCGCTGCGCTGCCCGACCTGTGCGACGACGATGTGATCGGTTCGCCGTACTGCGTGCGCGACTACGTCGTGGACGAGCGCTTCGGCGGGCCGGGCGGGCTGGCGCTGGCGCGCGAGCAGCTCGCGGATCGGGGCCTGGCGCTGATCCTCGACTACGTGCCAAACCACGTCGCGCCCGACCATCCGTGGGTGACGGATCGGCCCTGGTGCTTTCTGAGAGGCAGCGAGGAGGAGCTCATGCTGCACCCGGAGGCGTTCATTCGGATCGCCGGCAGCGTGTTCGCGAAGGGGCGCGACCCATACTTCGAGCCTTGGCAGGACGTGCTGCAGCTGAACGCGTACTCGCCTGCGCTGCGGGATACTGCCGCCGAAACGGTGATCGCGATCGGAGATCAATGCGACGGGCTTCGCTGCGACATGGCGATGCTGATGACCAACGAGGTCTTCGCGCGCACGTGGAGCGACCGGGCCGGGCCCGAGCCCGACGCTGACTACTGGCCGATCCTGATCGGCCGCTGCAAGCAGGCCCATCCGGATCTCCTGTTCATCGCCGAGGGTTATTGGGACATGGAGTCAACGCTGGAACAGCAAGGCTTTGACCTGTGCTACGACAAGCGGCTCTACGACCGGCTCGTACACGACACGCCCAAGTCGCTGCGCGGCCACCTGCAGGCTGACGCTTTCTATCAGGAGCACCTGATCCGGTTCATCGAGAACCACGACGAGCCGCGGGCGGCGGCCACCTTCGGGGCTGCGCAAGCCCGCGCCGCCGCGGTCGTGATGTCCACGCTGCAAGGTGCGCGGCTTTACCACGATGGCCAGCTGGAAGGACTTCGGACACGCCTCCCGGTACAGCTTGGGCGCGGGACCGACGAGCCGCTGGACAGCGATCTACGCGCCTTTTACGGGCGGCTGTTGCGCGCTGTCGCAGACGCGCAGTTGCGAAGCGGCGACTGGCGCGTGTGCGAATGCGAGCGCTGGTCCGACGACGACAACTCTCACGACCAGCTCGTTGCTTGGTGCTGGTCGAGCTCGGACGCGCGCCATCTGGTGGTGGTCAACCTCTCGCCTGCCCGAGCCAACGGCCGCGTGCGCGTGCCGTGGCGCAACCTGGCCGGACGAACCTGGAGCCTGGCCGACAGGCTGAGCGGGCACTGCTTCGAGCGCTCCGGCGACGAACTGGCCGGCGAGGGCTTGGACGTGGCTCTCGGGGCCTGGGGATCGCGTTTCCTGATGGTCGAGAGCTGAGTCGGTCTGGCGGCATCTCCTGGAGATTCGCCACCCCGCGTACTGCAGATCTTCGCCTGGCGGCTTCCTGGTCCCGTGTCACGCTCGCTGCGGGCCCCGAAGCAATCGCCGCCGCCTGTGAGCAGAGCGATGCGCGTCGTGCGAATCCTACGCAACCTTGGGACGCGGCAATGCAACGTATATAGGGGTTCCCGGGGGCCATGCAGAAACAGCGCAATCGCGTACTGGAAGCCGGGGCGGATCTAGACTGCGCTCGTGGAGCGGTGATCGAGCGTCGCCGCCTGCGCTGGCCGATAACGAGCGACTGCGCGATCGAGGGCGAGCCAGACGATCGCGCGTCGCGCAGGGAGAGCCGTCAGGACGTCAACGTGATGGCGGTAGAAGCGACTCTCCCAGACGCACTCAGCGCGGCAGAACTTGTGCGCCGGCCCAGCTCGCGACTGGGGCGAACTACGCGGCGGGTCGGGCGGGTCGCACGGATGTGCGCTGTGGCCGTGGCGGCAACGCTATTGCTACGTCAGCGGTGCTGACAGATCGACGTATGCGAGCTGTTCAGCGATTCGGGAGAATATGAGATGACGACGCAAGTAGCAAGCAACGACACGGAGGGGTTCATCCCTACCACGACCAAGTGGGTATACGGTTTCTCTGAGGGCTCGCGTGATATGCGCGAGCTGCTAGGCGGCAAGGGCGCGGGGATCGCCGAGATGACCCGAATCCTCGGCGCTGAGTTGGTGCCCGGCGGCTTCACGATCACCACGGAGGCGTGCGTGGCGTACATGCGCGCAGGCGAGACGCTGCCGGCGGGGTTGGAGGACCAGGTCGGCGCGGCGCTCGCGCGGCTGGAGGAGCAGGCCGGTAAGCGGCTTGGCGACGCCGAGGATCCACTGCTCGTGTCGGTGCGCTCCGGCGCACGCAAGTCGATGCCGGGGATGATGGACAGCGTGCTAAACCTTGGGCTGAATGACGAGTCGGCCGCCGGCTTGGCCGCGCGCACCGGCGATGAGCGCTTCGCGTGGGATTGCTACCGGCGTTTGGTGCAGATGTTCGGCAATGTCGTGCGGGGCATCCCGGGTGAGCGCTTCGAGGACGAGATCGCGCGCGTCAAGCACGAGCATGGCGTGACACTCGACACCGAGCTCGACGCCGCGTCGCTACGCGAGTTGACTGAGCGCTTCAAGTCGTTCTTCGACTTTCCGACCGAGCCACGCGAGCAGTTGACGCAGGCGATCCGCGCCGTCTTCGACTCGTGGATGGGAGAGCGGGCTGTGCAGTATCGGCGGATCAACCGGCTTCCCGACGACTGGGGAACCGCCGTCAACGTGCAGCAGATGGTGTACGGCAACATGGGTGAATCCTCTTGCTCCGGGGTGGCCTTTAGCCGCGACGAGGTGACGGGTGGGTCCAAGCCGTCGGGCGACTTCCTGCCGGCCGCCCAGGGCGAGGACGTCGTCTCCGGTGTGCGTACGCCGCGTGACCTGTCTCAGCTGCGCGAATGGATGTCGCCGGTCGCCGACCAGCTGACGGAGATCCTTCGCAAGCTCGAGGCCCATTACAAGGACATGCAGGACACGGAGTTCACGGTCGAGGAGGGGCGGCTGTTCATGCTGCAGACTCGCGGGGCGAAGCGCCCCGCGCAGGCGGCAGTGCGCTTTGCGGTGGATGCCTTCGAGGAACGCATGTTGACGAAAGCTGAGGCGATTGCGACGATCGACGCGGGCTCGCTCGATGCCCTTCTGCATCCCTCCTTCGACACGGCGGCGCGCTACACGGTGATCGCACGCGGCATTGCCGCCTCGCCAGGCGCCGCAAAGGGCACAATCGTCTTCACCGCCACGGACGCCATCGAGCAAGCGTCGGACGGAGCCGCGGTGATCCTCGTGCGGCCGTTCACCGAGGCCGACGACGTCGCGGGGTTCCACGCCGCCGTGGGGATCCTCACCTCGGAGGGGGGCAAGGCCTCTCACGCGGCGCTCGTCGCCCGCGGGATGGGTCGTCCCGCGGTCACGGGTGCGGCCGATCTGGAAATCGATCTGCATGCCGGCGAGCTGCGCGTTGGCGACCGGCTGCTGCGCAGAGGGGACTTCATCGCGATCGATGGCACGACCGGTGCGGTCACGACAGACGACGTCCCGCTCGTCGAGGCCCGCGTCGATGCCCGATTCGAAACCATCCTGCGATGGTGCGACGAGCTGCGCGACATCGGCGTGCGCGCCAACGCCGACACGCCCGAGGACGCCACGCGAGCTCACCGTTTCGGTGCCGAAGGGATCGGCCTGTGCCGCACCGAGCACATGTTCATGGCGGCAGACCGCCAGCCCAAGATGAGGGCAATGATCATGGCAGGAGACGAGGCTGGCCGTCGGGCCGCGCTGGACGACCTGCTCCCACTCCAGCAGAGCGACTTCGAGGGCTTGTTCGAGGCGATGAAGGGATGGCCGGTGACGATCCGGCTGCTCGATCCGCCGCTGCACGAGTTCCTGCCAGACCGCTTCGAGCTGCACGAGGAGATCGTGCGAGCGCGTATCGACCGCAGCGGTCAGCTTGGTGCACTGGAGGGTCAGTTCGAGCGCGTCCGATCGCTCGAAGAGACCAACCCGATGCTGGGAACGCGCGGCGTGCGGCTGGGCGTGATGCACCCGGAGATCTACGAGATGCAGGTGCGCGCGATCGCGCGTGCCGCACGCGCCGTCCAGGAACGTAGCGGCCGGGCACCTCGGCTCGAGATCATGATCCCGCTGGTCGCCTACGAGCGCGAGCTCGAGCTAGTTCGCGCCCGGGTGCTGTCAGCTGCCGAGGAGGAGGGCCTGCGATACGGCGAGGACTTCGGCGTCGGGACGATGATCGAGCTGCCGCGCGCATGCTTGATCGCCGATCGCATCGCGCCTCACGCCGACTTCTTCTCGTTCGGCACGAACGATCTGACCCAGGCGGGAATCGGCTTCTCCCGCGATGACATCGAGAAGGGAATCATCCCTCGCTACATAGAGGAAAAGATCGTCGACGGCTCGCCATTCACAACGATCGACGAGGACGGCGTCGGCGAGCTAGTGCGGATCGCGGTGCAGCGCGGCCGCCGTGCCCGGCCCGACCTCGAGCTCGGCATCTGCGGCGAGCATGGTGGAGATCCCGACTCGATCCGCTTCTTCCACGACGCGGGCCTCGACTACGTCAGCTGCTCGCCGTTCCGCTTGCCGATCGCCCGCGTGGCAGCCGCCCAGGCGGCGATCGCGGCCCCACGAGAGAAGTAGCCACGAAAAGCGCCGGGTCCGTCGAGTAGCTCTTTGACGAGCTCGGCGCCGTTGAAGGTGCGCCAGCGGTCCTGGGCTGCATCGAGCAGCTTGTAGGCCCGAGTGACGAGTGCCGCATCGCCAAGGTCAATTCGACGCCGGTCTGAGCCAGGAGCGGGTAGCCCGCCCGGCGCCGCCGAAGCACCCGCCGGTTGTCAGATGCGGTTCCGCTCAGCTACCCGTCGGGGGTTGTACGCCGAGTTGGCGGCAGATCACGCGCCGCTAGGGGTTTCCCGACGGCGGGCCAATCCGCGAGCTGCGCCATCGTCCACCCGTTCTCGTCGGGTATGAAGACCGCCGTGAGCGTGAGCGCCTGCCATCGCACACAGAGCATGAACCGCAACGCCACGGACATGACTCCGCCTCGCCGCGAGCAGCCTGTGCGCTCCCGCCGTGAACCCGGCGCGCGACCTCGCCCGGGATGTCTGCAAACGAACTCAGCACGGTCACGAGTGTCGCAAGCCGAAGCCCAACGTCTCCAGGCCACACGCCGTTTAGCCCGATCACGGTCGGCGATATTCGCGCGGGTCGAGTTGGAGTCGCACATGCGCCGGGCCCAACGCCCGGTCGGCAGCGGCTTCATGCTCGGGATCCAGCCGTGTCGGCGAGTCCCGTCCGGTCAGGCCATGGACGCGTGATCGGCAGCAGCCTCCGGATCCTGAGCGACGGGTTAGGCGGAAGTTTTCGCATTTGAAAGGTTGAATCCCGCGTGGTGGCGCGGGATTCGGGT
>CALAQT010000403.1 GCA_937888775.1 uncultured Actinomycetes bacterium
AGTGCCGACCACCTTCACCGCCGGGTCACACGCCAACCGGGACATACCATCTTTCACGAATCGGTGCGGCTCTTCCGGACGAGCGCTTCGGCGACATTCCGAGCGTCCCGATCCGGCGTCCCGTGAGCGGTGGCGGGCTTTCGAGTTCGCCCAATCTCGAGCGTCCGGCTGCCGCGGTCGGCACGATCGCTTTCGTCTTCCTGCGGCCTCGCGCCGCGCGATCGCGTTGGCGAGAGGCTGTCGGGCAAACCCGGCGGCTGGCGCGAAGTTGTACGAAATCGACAACAGCTCGATTTTGGCGGGGATCAAATCAGTCCAGCAAAGCGGTCGATTGCCGCGAGGCAGCCTTACACGACCTCGGTCTTGAGACGGCCGGCGCGCGTTTGTGGCTTTTCTACAAGGCCATTTCTTTGTCCGACAGCCACGCGACGGAGCGATCGTCCGTGTCCGACCCGTTCGGCGTCGGCGCGGGCGATCGCTTTTGCCCGCGTCCCGCGCTCGGTCGCTGGGCAGGCCGGCGACTGCTTCGCACACGATTCTGAGCGTCCGGGGCCGTCTTCGAGACTGCTCCCTGTCGTCCCAAGCCATAGTCGCCACCGACGGCAGGCGGGCCTGCTGGGTCCCGCTCCTGGCAGGCATCCGCGTGGCCCCTGACTTGGCCGCGAAGCTCAGAACGCGGCCGCGCCCGCGTCCGCGACCTCCTGATCCTGCTCCACCGTGCCGCTGCTGACGCCAATCGCTCCGACGATCTGCCCGCCGCGGGTGAGCGGGATGCCGCCTGGAAACACAACGATCCGCCCTCCTGCCGAATCGCTGAGCCCAAAGAGCGGCTGCCCCGGCTGCGTGAGCTCAACGAGGTTCTTGGTTTCCATCTTGAGCGCGATGGCGCTGTACGCCTTGTTGGTTGAGATGTGGATGCTGGCGATGAGGGCGCCGTCCATACGGACGTGAGCTCTCAGGTGGCCGCCGTCATCAACCACCGCGATGTCCATCGGCTGACCGATCTCGTGCGCCTTGTCCTCGGCGGCCGCGATCACGCGGCGGGCATCCTCCAGGCTGATCGATTCCATCCTTTTCTCCTCGCTCGGGGACGGCTCGCTCTGATCTGCTTGCCCTACGCACGGCACGCTACTGGATGCTCGTGTCAGTAACCAGCGAGCACATGCTAGGAGGAACGAGATCTCACCGCCCGACGACGTACGCCGGCCAGAGCGCGTGCTCTGTTCCGAGTCGACGGGATGGGAATCTGATGAGCTCTGGCTGTGTGTCCCCACCGGGGTGGGAGCACGAAGAGGGCGAGTGGTCGCTGAAATGCGCTCACCGCGACGTCAACGACAACTGGGCGCGGTCGGGCGAGGTTCCGGGGGGGGAGAATTTCTCCTGCGCGCCGTAGAGATCGCCTATCGAGAGCAGCGCCACGACGGGGCGCGCCCCTTCTACACGAACGCTGAGATCCTCGAGCACATCGAGCGGTTGGTCGGCCTGATGCGCGAGCGGATGGACAACGGGGACGGCGCATGATTCCTGAGCGCCCGGCGGGAGCCGACTGGCCAGCGGCGAGAGTGGCGAGCGCGCGCTATCGAAGCTCGTCCAAGACAGCAGTCCTATTGGGCCGGCATCAAATGCTGTCGCTCGAACGCGGTCAGTGTGGCGCTCGGCTGAAAGCTCGCGCTGGGTGCGGCGGCAGCCCAGAGTTCCGCCAGAGGCGGATCAGTCGACCGCGAGGTTTGCGAACGCCTTTCGCACGGGCCGTCGAGCGGTGCCGTGTACGACCAGGCGCGTTCCACCATCCCCGCTCTCGTTGAAGGCAACGACAACGCGCTCGTCTCGGCGTTCGAACACAAGCAGCTCGTTGTCAACGCGGCCAATCACGTCGTAACCGGTGGCCACCATCACCGGGAGTATGTCCTGGACCGCATCGCGGAAGGCCCGCGCGCGGTCGGTGTGCAACTCGTGGCACTGACGGAGGCCGCGCAGACCCGGCGGCCCCGCCTTGACCTTGCCAGGTGTGTTGCGGGGATCTGGAACGGGAACAGGGCGCCCGCCGGGAAGATCCTTCACCAATCGCTCGAGTTCGCCAACGGTGCTAGCCGTGAGTGCTGCGGCAAGACGTTCTTCCAGCTCCTCGACCTTCAGGCGGCCATCGGCGCAATGCGCCTGCAACGCATCCGAGACAGCGGCGCGCTCGGCGTCAGAAGGGCGCGCCTCCGGCGGTGCACAACTCACCGAAGGGTGGTGGGTCGACCGGACAGGATGTTGCTCGGTGTCGTCCACGCGAACGCGAACCCTAACGAAACCGGGTCAACGGCAGGCTCGCCTACGACGCTAACGATGTGGCCAGATCCCGCGCGAGCGGCGGCTCGTGATCGCCCGCGAGAGTCACGACGGCACCTACACCACTGTCGGGTCTCCATCCACGGGCCCGCGTTGGCGCACAGCGAAGCAACGCGTTGGATCGACAACGGGCACAGACCAGGAGGACGCTTGTGGATCTCAATAGATACGCCGGTCGCGCCGAAGCTGCTCGCTTCCCCTTTCCATGCGATCCAGTCGTGCGGCTGGTGCGTGGAGTTGGCCGATGGGGACCGCGAGTTGTCCGCAAGCCGGCGCTCAGAGCTTCCCGTCGACCTGGCGGGAGTTCTGCCGCGCGCTTAGCACCTGATCGGCAACCGCGCCTTCGACTGACAGCCACTCACCTTAGGTGGCGGCGTTCGGAGCGGCGGTACAAGGAGCTGACAGGGACCGACCACGCCCATCGTTCCCGTAGGGCTATTCCTGCTTGCGCGAACGCGCGGCGCAACCTGTGGCGACGGAACCCCAACACACCGACCAGCACCGTCGTCTCCCGGTCGCGCACGACGAGGAACGTGCTTATCCATGGTGGGCAGATGACCGCCTTGGCCATCGTGATGCTGTCCTCGCAGTGCACCACGTGGTGAGGCACGGACAGTTTACGTGTAACGCCCCACGGCCGAAAGACAACCCCCTCGTCGGATGAGACCGTCAGCGTTCCGAGGCCGTTGATGGGCACGCGATGAAAGAGCGCCATTCCGCCAACACGGAACGTTTGGGAGAAGCGCTCAGGCGAAGAGGGCGATGCCTCGGAACTCGTATCAGCGGGTAGTTCTATACCTCGATTGTTGCACCGTCCAGAGCCCGCGCACCCCGTTTTCGTTGTTCAACCCGCCGAGCTCCTCGTCACCGTGCCGTCCGGTGCGGAAGCCCGCTGTGCTGCCCGGCGGCCCCTGCAGCATCCGGACACTGAACCGCGAGCGCATCGACGCGGCTCCGCTCACACGCAAACTAGAACCGACACCCAGCGCCGATGACCATCGCTATCGGAATGCCGCGAACTCACAAGCGAGCCTCGCCGACCGTGTCAGCCGAAAGCGACAGTGGCCGAGCGTTCGGCGGGACCGCGCCAGCTCGCGCGATCGGTCCGGGCTCAGCGTTCTTCCGTGCACCAGAAGCGGTCCGTCTACCGGTGCCAGGCCGGGTGGTCGCATTACGCCTAAAGCGCCCGCGCCGCCGCTGCAGCCCCTTTGCTCGGGTATCGGCTGCCGTCGGCCTCGATGCCCTCGAATCCGTATCGAACGGCATCGAAGGACTGCTGCTTGTCCCGAAGCGGCAGTCGTCTCTTGCGGGCGCCGGAGGGCCTCGACGTGGCGCCGGGCTATTGAAATGGGCAACGACCGTCAGCCACGTGAAGCAAGAGTCTGCCCTTCCCGACTCGCGGTCACCTGTGCTGGGGACGAAACGATCACCCGGGATCCTCGCCCCGCAGCACACGCCGGATGGCCGCTAGCTCAGGCTCCGGGATAATTGACAACTTCAGTCCGTTAGACAGCATCCAGCCAAGCGACGTAGTTCCCATCTTCGCTACATCGATCCCCATCAGAGATCCTCCGGCCGGTCTTCGGCCGGTGCGGTCGGATGACTCGTGGCCGATCAATCCAAGATTGGCGAGTTCGTCTACCTCAGCCGGGAGACCATCGTACTCAGAGTTGTGTTGGCTGACCCGTCATAACAATCGAACAATAGCCCACCCGCTTTCTGAAAATGTGGGTCTCCCACGAGCGCCAGACACTGATACTGGCGGTAGGTCAGCCGGCGAGCCAGCTGTATTAAGTAGTGGCCGAGGGCGATGTCATATGGCTGGAATATAAGGAACGCGTATAGAAGGCCGAGGTGCCGCACCTTCCGCTCCTCCCAGGATTCTCCTGCAGTCAGCAGAACTCCTTCGAGCAGTTCCTCAGGCTCACCCCGCTGCTTTGATCCGTTCCACACGGCGTGGGCAGGGCGCTCCCCGGCATCGAGTCGCCGACGGATTTCTTCTACGGCGAAAGCGAAGGCTGCGCCAACGCGGACCTTCTGACGCGGCCCCAGTAGTCGTTCCTGCAGCTCCGCTCCCACGCGTTTGAGGGCGCGGGCAACGACGACACCAGCGCCTGCGCCTGCGAACACGCCCACGGGACCGCCGCATAGCCCAAGGGCAGCGCCCGCGGTCGCACCGGCCAATTCGCCGCCACCCTCTATGAGTTCTCGCGAGAGAGAAAAATCGGGACTCCTCGTCATTTGGGGGTGAATCCGAGCGGTCGCGAGAGCCTGACGTG
>CALAQT010000404.1 GCA_937888775.1 uncultured Actinomycetes bacterium
CCCTGCAACGGGGCCTTGGCGTCGACGACGACGTGCTTGCCGCCGGGCAGCCGGACGACGAGGTCGGGGCGAAGCGACACGTCGTCCCCGGCCACCGATGACTGCTCGACGAAGTCGCAGTGCTTGACCATCCCCGACAGCTCGACGACGTTGCGCAGCTGCATCTGGCCCCACTGGCCGCGCGCGTTGGGCTTGCGCAGCGCGGTGACCAGCGCGCCGGTCTCGTTGCGCAGGCGATCGCCCGACTCGGTGAGCGTCTTGAGCTGCTCCTCGAGCCGGCCGCGGGACTCACGCCGCTCCTGATCGAGCCGGGTGAGCTGGTTGTCGACCCGTCCGAGCTGCTCCCTGAGTGGCGCCACAAGCTGCTCGACGGCCTGCTGGCGCTTGTCCAGCTCACCCTTGGCCTGCGTCTGGGCGGTCTGCATCTGCGCACGCGCCAGCTCGGCCAGCTGGGCGATCGAGGACTGCAGCGCATCCGCGCTGAGCGCCTTGAACGAGGCCGACAGCCGCTCCTGGGCGTCGTTGACCGTGGCCAGGCGCTCTTCCGCCCGTGCCCGCTCGTGCTCCAGATCCGCTCGGGCGCGGACCAACTCGCGTTCCAGATCGCCACCACGAACGGCATCGACGGTCAGCGCGCGCAGGCGCGGCAGCAGCACGGCCGCTACCAGCGACGCACCGACGAGCAGACCGAGCAGTAGCCAGAGCGCATTCATGGAGCCATTCAGCATCGCGCGCCCGTCGGACGGAATGCTGACCGCGCTCGTAGAGCGCGTCGCGGTCCGCTAGGCGGTCGGCGGCCGCTAAGGCTAGGAGACTTCGGCCGGCTCGTCCTTGCCGGCTAGGCGGTCGCGGCCGCGCTGCACCGCGGCGATGAACTTGCTCAGGTTGACCTCGAGCGTGTTGAGGATCTCGTCGGCGTAGTCCTCGGCTCCGAGGCGGATCTCGCGCTCGCGGCCGCGGGCGTCCTCGATGATGTCCTCGGCGGCGCGCTCGGCCTGCTTGGTGATCTCCTCTTCTGAGACCAGCCGCTCCTGGCGCTCGCGGGCCTCCTTGACGATCCGCTCGGCCTCACGCTTGGCCTCGGCCAGCATCTCCTGGCGCTCCTTGACGATCCACCGGGCCTGCTTGATCTCCTCAGGGATCGTGGCCCGCATCTGGTCAAGGATGTCGTAGATCTCCTCTTTGTCCACGCGGACCTGGTCGGTCAGCGGGACCGGCTTTGCGTTGTGGACGAGATCGTCCAGCTTGTCGATGAGTACCAGGACGTCCATCGCGAACCTCTGTTTCGTCAGCGGCCGAGCCGTTCCTGCAACTGCCGGGCCACCTCATCTGGGACGAGATCATGAATATCGCCTCCGAAGGTGGCGAGCTCCTTGACCCCGCTCGATCTCAGGAAACTGTACTTGGGCGACGCCATCAGGTAAACGGACTCTATGTCAGGGGCCTGGCGACGGTTGAGCTGGTTCATCTCCAGCTCGTACTCGAAGTCGGAGATCGCCCGCAGTCCCTTGACGATCGCCATCGCCCCACGCGACCGCGCAAACTCCACCAGCAGCGTGCTGAACGGCTCGATGATGATGTTGGGCAAATCGCTGGTGGCCTTCTCCAGGAAGGCCACGCGCTCCTCGGCGGTGAACAGCGTCTTGCCCTTGCGCCACGGGAGATCGACCACTCCGACGATCACCGAGTCGTACATCACCGAGGCGCGACCGATCACGTCAAGATGACCGTAGGTCACGGGATCGAACGTGCCGGGGCAGACTGCGGTGCGGTTATTTGGGGCCATGTATCCGGATCAGGGTGTCGCCGTAGCGGCGCTGGTCGAGTATCTCCAAATCGAGCTCGAGCGGGTTTCTCCGGTCGCTCTCGGTCACGACGCGGGCGTCCGGAGCGAGCACCGGCGCCAGCGCCGTTGAGAGACTCCGTTCCAGGGCGCTCACGTGGCGATATGGGGGGTCAAGGAAGACCAGATCGTATTGACGAGCGGCCGCCCGTGCGCGCCCGAGGAAAGCCAGGGCGGTCTCCCGACGCACCTCGGCCTCAAGTTGGAGTGCTGTGAGGTTGCGCCGAATCGCCGTCACGGCGGCCGGCGAGGAGTCCACCAGGGTGGCTTGGAGGGCCCCGCGCGACAGGGCCTCGATGGCCAGCGCACCCGAGCCCGCGAACAGATCGAGCACCCGCGCGTCCGCCACCGAGACCAGAATCGAGAACAGCGCCTCACGCACGCGATCGGACGTCGGTCGCGTCGTGTCCCCTCGGGGGGCGACCAGGGTTCGGCCGCCCAGCCGGCCGGCAACGACTCTCACCCGCGGGAGGTTAGGGCGCACGACGCGAGCCCTTATTGGCGGCGGGACTCAGGCCCGGATCGGCGCCTGGGCCTCGGCTCCGTAGGCGCCCGTGAGCGCCTCGGCCAGCAGCGCATGCTCGGGCAGCGACAGGGCGGGATCCTCGGCGGCGATCTGCTCGGCGTGCATCCGCGCTCGTTCCAGCAGCTCGGCGTCGCGGGGCAGTTCGGCGATCCGGAACTGGGCCAGGCCGCTCTGGCGAGTGCCGATCAGCTCGCCCTCGCCGCGCAGGTCCAGGTCGATCTCGGCAAGCTTGAAACCGTCCGATTCACTCGCCAGCGCTCGCAATCGGATTGACTGCTTGGCGCCGAACAGCAGGCACAGGGACGAGTGCGCGCCGCGTCCGATCCGGCCGCGGAGCTGGTGCAGCTGGGAGATGCCGTAACGGTCGGCGTCCTCGACCAGCATCACGGTGGCGTTGGGCACGTCGATCCCGACCTCGATCACCGAAGTGGCGACCAGCACGTCCGCGCCCCCGGAGGCGAACGTGGCCATCACCTCGTGCTTGACCGCCGGCCGCAGCTGGCCGTGCATCAGCACGACCCGGAAGTCGCGCAGCTCGCCGGCCCGCAAACGCTCGTACTCGACGGTGGCGGCGCGAGCCTGCAGCAGCTCGGAGTCCTCGACCAGCGGGCAGACAACGAACGCCTGCCGGCCGGCGCGCAGCTCCTCGCGGATGCGGTCATAGGCGCGGGCGCGCTCACGCTCGGTGGAGCAGACGAACGTCTGGATCGGCTGACGGCCCCGCGGCAGCTCGCGCAGCAGCGTGAAGTCCAGGTCGCCGTATCCGGCCAGGGCCAGCGTGCGCGGGATCGGCGTGGCGGTCATGTGCAGCACGTGCGGGCTTTCGTTGACATCGCCACCCACCCCCTTGGCATCCAGCGCCGCCCGCTGGGCCACCCCGAACCGGTGCTGCTCGTCGACGACGACGACGCCCAGACGGGCGAAGCGCACCGAATCCTCGATCAGCGCGTGCGTCCCCACCACCAACGAGAGCTCCCCGCTGGCCAACTTGCCCAGCAGATCGGAGCGTCGCCGCCCGGGCGTGGACCCCGTCAGCAGTCCGGCGCGAACGATCTCGCCCGGCATCAGCGCCTGGATCGTGGCGAAGTGCTGCTCGGCGAGCGGCTCGGTCGGCGCCATCAACGCGCCCTGGAAACCGTGCTCCACCGCGCGCAGCAGCGCGTACAGGGCAACCACGGTCTTGCCCGACCCGACCTCGCCCATCAGCAGCCGCTGCATCGGGCGGCCCTGCGCGATGTCGGCGTCGATCGCCTCCAGCGCACGCTGCTGATCGCCGGTCAGCGGGAACGGGAGCATCTGCGACAGCCATCGCGCGGTCAGCTCGCGGTCCTGCGCCAGCGCCGGCGCGGTGGTCTCCGCCCGGCGAAAGGCTCGCCGGCGCAGCAGCGCCAGCTGCACCAACAGCAGCTCCTCAAACGCCAGCCGGCGGCGGCCCAGCGCCTGGTCGCTATCGGCAACCGGGAAGTGCGAGCAGACCAGCGACGCCGCGCGGTCCGGGAGGCGCTCGCGCGTCCGCAGGGCAGCCGGCAGCGGCTCCAGCACCTCGGGGAATGCGTCGGCGTGAGCGGCCACCATGGCCAGGATCTGGGTCGAGGACAGGCCTTCGGTGGCGGGGTAGTGCGCAACCGCCGAGGCGCCGCTGGCCGCCTCGGCGGTCCGCGCGTGGGCCTGGACGCTGAACCGATTGCGGGCCTCGTACTTGCCGTGCAGCACCAAGCGCGTGCCGGCCGGGTACCTCGCCACCAGCCAGGGCTGGTTGAAGAACGTAGCCCTCATCGGCCCGGTGTCGTCGGCGACGGTCGCCTCCACCAGGGGTCGCATTCCCCGGCGGCGTACCGACCGCGAGGCGATGCTCCTCACCTGCACGACCACCGTTGCGCTCTCGCCGGGCACCAGCTGGGACACGGCACGCGCCTCCCGCCGGTCGCGCGGGAGATGCTCCAGCAGATCGCCGACGGTCTCAAGCCCGAGGGTGGCGGCGGCGTGCTCGGCCTTGGCCCCCTCCACACGTAATCGCTGAGCCAGCCGCGACGGGCGCGGATAGCGGACCGGGGCGCCGCTCAGCTGGTCCAGATCAAGCGGCTCGGCGGTGGCGAACGCGGTCGCGAAGGCGTCAGCGGTGACGGACATGCCCCCGGGATGATGATGGCGGGCGCGGCGGCGCCAGGAAACGAGCCCCGGCCCACCCCCGGCTTGGTAGCCGGCTCACGACGGAACTACTCAGCCGACAGCAGCCACCAGTAGCTCGGCTGCCCGCCGTCGGACAGCTCGAACTCGACCTCGCCGACGGCCAGCGAATGCACGGTCCCGTCGTCCAGCGGCGCCTCGGCGCCGCGCAGGCAGGTGATCAGCTCGGCGTTCTCGGCCAGCTGCTCCAGCACGTCGCGCAGCGTCTCCCGCGGGCGCCCCCACGCGACCAGTACCTCCTCCACGAAGCCGATCGCGTCGCCCGCCCGGAAACGGCCCTGGGCGTCATCACGGGCGGCCGGCGCCACCGCGCCGGTGCGCACGGTCTCCAGCGTCCGCTGCATCGCGGCCGCGTTCGCGGCCGCGTCTCGATCAGGATCGAGGCTGACGGCCGCGGCCAGGCCGGCCTGCTGGGAGCGCGAAGGAACGACCGCGACCGTCTTGTCTGACAGCTCCGCCGCCCGCTCGGCGGCCATCACGACATTGGCGCTGTTGGGCAGCACCACCACCTGCTCGGCCGGAAGCGCATGGATCGCCGCCAGCAGATCGTAGGTGGAGGGGTTCAGCGTCGGGCCACCGTCGAGCACGCGAACGCCGAGACTCTCAAACAGCGCGTGCATGCCGTCGCCACTGACCACGGCCAGCGCCCCGCAAACGGCGGGACCGGCCGGCACCGAGAGCCGATCTTCACGGCGCTGGATCTGCGCGGGCATGTCGGCAACGTCAAGATGGGAGACCGTGCCCGCCTCGTGAAACAGCGCGGTGGCGGCATCAGGGTCATCGGTGTGGACGTGGACCTTGAGCGTCGTCTGGTCGCCGACCACGAGCACCGAGTCCCCGATCCGCTCCAGCGCTCCGACGAAGCTCCGCTGCTCCAGCCCGCGACCGGTGACGGCGAAGTTGGTGCAGTAGCGGTAGGTGCTCGACGCGTGCTGGGGATGGGTCACGCGGGCTGCCTCGTGGTGGTCGAGCGCCGGTGGCTCGCTGCCGCGCAGCGCCCCCACGATCCCCGCCATCAGCACCGTGAGGCCGTATCCGCCGGCGTCGACGACGCCGGCATCGCGCAGCACCGGGAGCAGATCGGGGCCCCGCTTGACCGACTCCTGACCAGCATCCAGCGCGCTCTCGATCACCTGCGCGATGCTGGCATCCTGCTCGGCCGTACTGGTGTCCGCGCCCAGGCGGGCGTCGCCCATGTGGGCGAGCTCGGTGGCCACGCGATGGGCCATCTCCCGGACCACGGTCAGGATCGTCCCCTCGGCCGGCTCGCGAACGGAGCCGTAGGCCTGATCGGCGGCGCGGGCCAGCGCCGCGCCGATCAGGACCGGATCGACCAGCTCGCCGGGTCGGCTGGCGAGCTCCTCGGCCGCACCCCGGATCAGCTGGGAGAGGATCACCCCGGAGTTGCCACGAGCCCCCAACAGCGCGGCCCGGGCGACCGAGGCCACGATCTCGTCGCGACCGATCTCGTCGCGACCGATCTCGTCGATCGTGCGGCCCTCGGAGGCGCCGGCCAGACGGTCGAGCTCCTGCACAACGGCGCGCAGCGTGAGCACCATGTTGTCGCCCGTGTCGCCGTCGGCGACCGGGAAGACGTTGAGGTCGTTGACCTCCTCCCGGCGCGCCTCCAGCGCCGCCAGGCCGGCTTCCACCACGCCGCGCACGCGGACGATGCTCGGGTCAGACACCGACGGCGGATCAGGGTGCGAAGCCGCCGACGGGCGCCCGTCCGCCGCCGGCTGTGCGTCGGTGGCTCGCTCGGTCGCGGCCACCTAGCGCCCCGTTCTCGAAATCCCTTTGCGCTCTGGCGGCGTCTCTCGCCAGCCCATCAAAGGCCTTCCGGAACGCTGCACTAGCGGGCTTTGGTGATCTTGCCGGCCTTCAGGCAGCGCGTGCAGACGTAGACGCGGCGGGGAGTACCGCCGTCGTCGATGCGGACGCGCTGCAGGTTCGGATCGAATCGGCGCCTCGTCGCCACCATCGAATGGCTGCGATTGTTGCCGAACGCAGGGCCCTTGGAACACACGTGACAAACCTTTGACATGACGAGGGTCAGTATAAACGTCCGTGATGCGAACCGCCGGACGCCGCTTCGCGGGTACATACAATCCAGGTCGGGTACCTGAGGCTCCTGATGGGGACTAGCAGCGGATCTGGGGATGAACTCCTGCGCGGCCTGAAGCTGCCGGAGCGCTACCAACTCGGCCGGCACATCGCCACCGGGGGTATGGCGTCGGTGTGGCGCGCCGAGGATCTCGTGCTCGGCCGCATGGTGGCGATCAAGATCCTGTCGGAGCGCTTCGCGCGCGATCACGTGGCGGTGGCGCGCTTCGAACGGGAGGCGCGCACCGCGGCCCGGGTCTCCGGCCATCCGCATGTGGTCACGATCTATGACGTCGGCGAGGCCGAGTGCACCGATGGCGGCGCCGGCGCGTCCCCCAGCCCGAGGACCTTCATCGTGATGGAGTACCTGCCGGGGGGAACGGTGGCGGACGCGCTGCGGGTCGGCGAGGTCAGGCTCCAGGAGGCGCTGCGCTGGCTGCACGAGGCCGCTTCAGCGCTCGATCACGCCCACGAGCGCGGGATCGTGCACCGGGACATCAAGCCCGCCAACTTTCTGCTCGACGGGGCCCGCGTCCTGCACGTCGCCGACTTCGGCATCGCTCACCTGGGCAGCGAGGACACGATCACCAGCGCCGGCGAGCTGTTCGGGACCGCGGCGTATCTGTCACCCGAGCAGGCCCTCGGTCGCGCCGCCGGCCCGGCCAGCGATCGCTACGCGCTGGCGGTCGCCGCCTACGAGCTGCTCGTGGGCCAGCGGCCATTCAACGCCACGCACTTCACGGCCCAGGCTCGCCAGCACATCGAGCAGCCGCCGCCGGCCGCCAGTGAGCGAAACCGGGTTCTGCCGCCGGCCGTCGACACGGTGCTCCAGCGCGGGCTGGCCAAGCAGCCGCAACAGCGTTACGCCACGGCCGCCGCGTTCGTCGACGGCCTCGATGTTGCCCTCAGCCAGAGCCGCACGCGTTCCACGCGCCGCCTGGTCGGTGCCGCCGCCGGACGCTCGGCGCTGCGAGCAGGCCCCACCCCCCCCACCGGCCCCACCGGACGGCCGCTGAGCTCCGCCGTGACGCCCGCCCACGGTCCCGATCACCCTCCGGCGCGCGATGGCGCCGGCAGCAGCGCCGGCAGCGGAGTGGGCAGCGGAGCCGGCAGCGGAGCGAGC
>CALAQT010000405.1 GCA_937888775.1 uncultured Actinomycetes bacterium
ACCCAGCCGAGCCGCTGACAGCCGCCGGCTTACCGCATCGTTACGCGGAAAATGGGGCTAGCTCGCCGTGACCAAGGTACGCCACATGGTCGGCGTCACGACTTGCGCCTGACAGGGATTCCGCCGCGGCGGTTATGGCCGCGTCGTCGCCGTCGATTTCAGTCAGCACCACGCTGCACATGCTGCCCCCGGCGTTGAGCACTGCAAGCTCTTCTTCCAGCGCAACCTGGAACGCACGTCGGTTGAGCAATCCGGTCAGCGGATCCTGCTCAGACAGCGCCTGCAACTGGGCTGCATAGCGCCGCAGCTCGCCCTCGGAGGTCTTGCGATCAGTGATGTCCTGGATCTGCGCGACAAAATGCTGCGGCTCGCTGGCGGCATCGCGCACGATCGTGACCGTTAGAAGGCCCCACACGATCCCGCCGTCGGGCAGCAAGTACCGCTTGGATCGCTGGAAGCTGTCGATCTCGCCCACCAGCGCCTGCCGTCCTTGCTCGACGTCCTCGGCCAGGTCATCGGGATGAGTCACCGCCTGGAACGAGCTGGCCAACAGCGTCTCAGCGTCGCGAGCCAGGAGCCGGCACAAAGCCGGGTTGACCGCCAGGAAGCGCCCGTCGGGGGCTGTGAGCGCCATTCCGGTCGACGCCGCCTCAAACGCGTCGGCGAAGCGCGAATCCGCCTCAGCCAGCCGCTCCACGGTCCGCCTGGATTCGCTCACATCACGCACAACCGACACCACACCCGTCAGCTCGCCCCGTCATCACAGAGCGGCGCCTGACCGCAACCTCAACCAAGCTTCCGTCCCGGCGCCGCTCCCGCGTCTTCAGCGACACCGACTTCCCCTCCCCCAGGGACCGCCGCTCGCCGGTCGCGTCATCGAGAACGCCGTCCGGTCCAAGCAGCGCGGCCGACGCGCCGATCATCTCCTGCGCGCCGTAGCCATAGAGGCGCTCGGCGCCGCTGCGATGCACCGCCGCCAGCTCGATACGGCCTCCTCCGGTCAGCCGCTCAGCCCCGCCGGCCACAAAACGGCTGATGGTCGTGCGGTAACCCGCACGAAGGTCCTTCGGGAGCAGCAGCTCCGCGATATCAGCTCCACGGCCTCCTCGCGGGACCAGCCGAACATCGCCTCAGCCGCGCAATTCCAGCCGACGATCGGCCCGTCGGCCTCCATCATAACGAACGCCTCAACCGCCGCGTCGAGCAACGCGCCCAGACCGTCATCCGGGATCGCCCAATGATCCGACACATCGATCACCACCCAACAATCATCGGCCCAGCGAACCGCGCGCTTGAATGCAAGCCGTCAACACGCAGCACGCTCGCTCCATCGTCACCCTCCCGCGCCACGCGAACGCTGCCGATCAAGGACGCGAAGCGCAGCCCCTGCACTGCATCAACCGCCTCGATCAGCCGAACCTTGAAACGTCCGCCAGCGCCCCGTAGGAACTCGCGAGCGTCGACGGTCCATCCGGCGAATGCTCCACCGACATCACGCGAAACGGAACTTCAAGTAGCTCTCAGCGCACCTGTCGGAGAACTCTCACCGCTCGCGCGGCGGGATCCCATACCAATTCGCGATCATCGCTACAGACGCCACTTTCATCGACCCAGCCCTCGACGCTCGAAGTCGATCGGGAGATCCCCGGCTAGCCGGAGTTGCAGCCGCGCTCTGGCGGCGCGCGCGATGCGGGCGGCTAGGTCGGCGTGCTGGTAGGACGCGAAGCGCCCCGATTTCATGAGGATCTCGCCGTTGTCATCGACGATCTGCCATTGAAAGCCGCCACCGATGCCCGCGCAGACGCAGAGCTCCGTCGGTGAATCCTCGCTAACGCTGCTCGCACGACGTGCGCGTCGACTGCAAGCGTCGACCTTCTTAGCTGCGGTGACCATAGTCAACCGCCTCTCTGCTCCTCTGACCGAAACCGTTGCTCACGAGCACGAAGAGCTGCCGCGCGCAAGCGTGCCGGTGATTCTACCAGTTTCCGGCTCTGTGACTCAGGATTGACCGCGTCGTGTGTCGCACGTGCTCACCTGAGCACTCTTGGCAGCGAACGGCAGAGTGGTCCCCATGGTCGTGCGACGCGAGGACGCACATCGAGCTGCGAGATTCTCGAGCGATTCGATCGAGCTCGCCAAGGGCGGGCAGGGACGCGCTCAAGGCTTGGCGCAACTATTGCTGGCTGGAGCCGTTTGAGCGATATATGCCGCGGACGCTGAGGCTTGGTTTCTGTCGATTGGTCGCGTTGCTCGCGGTGGCAGGCGTCATGCTTGGCTTAGCGGGGACGCGGGCTTCTGCTGCGCTGTCGTGGCGGCTGGCCGGCCGGATTGACGCCGGCGCTCTTTGGGGGGTGTCGTGCCCGTCATCCTCGCTGTGCGTCGCGGTGAACGGCGCTGGCGAGGTGGTCACTACGAGGCATCCGGCTTTCGGTCGCTCAGCGTGGACCAGTGCCGCCGTGGACGGGAGCAACCATCTGGCCGGGGTCTCGTGTCCGTCACCGTCCTTGTGCGTCGCGGCAGACTGGGCGGGAAACGTGGTCACATCGACTGACCCAGCCGGCGGGACCGGCGCGTGGACGGTCGCCCATGTCGATGGCGCCAATGCCCTGTCCGGGATCTCATGCCCGTCGGTGTCCTTGTGCGTTACGGTGGACGAGGCAGGGAACGCGCTCACGTCAAGTAACCCCGCTGGCGTAGCGGGCGCCTGGACGTCTGAAGCTGCTGCTCGGCGAACTGAGCACTGATTGTCGGTCAGACCTTGCTCTGGCTGGGCGCAGGGACGAGCTGGGTGGCCAAGTCGGCCAGTTGCTCGGGCGTGAACGTCTGGGAGGTCATCATTTCGAGCTGAGGTTGTCGGCGCCGACGGCGGATGGGATACTCGCAACGCAGCCTATCGCCACATCGTCCGCTGGAGGTGAGTTACGTGTCCGAGCCAGCCCACGTCCTCGTCGTCGCCCATCAAACGGCGGCAACCGCAGGTTTGCTCGCTGCGGTGGGCGAACGCGCTCGCCGCAGCCCGGCCACTTTCCACCTAATAGTGCCTCGACAGCAGCACGGTATGCACAAGGTGGTCGATCCGCAGGACACCGGCGACAGCGAGGCGCGGGCCGTCCTCGTCGAGGCCCTGCCGATGCTGACCGCTGCTGCCGGCCACCCAGTCACCGGCAGCGTCGGTGACTCAGAGCCGCTGATGGCGATCCAGGACGCTATCCACCTCGGCAATTACGACGAGATCATCATCTCGACGCTGCCGAGACGGCTGTCGCGTTGGCTCAAGCTCGATTTGGTCAGCAAGAGCCGGAGTCTTGGGCTGCCGGTGACACATGTCGAGGACGCGAGTCGTGACCCGAGTGAGGTCGCCCCGGTCTCTTAGCCGACGAACACCCGCTGGTAAGCGGCACACCCGGCAAGGACGCCGACGACGGCAAGCGCTGAGGGGATCTCGATAGGATGCTACCGCGCTTGCGCTCGAGCACGTGACTGCGTGAGCACTCGCGTCACCCCCCGGTTGGACGAGGCGCGAGCTTCGCCTCCGCGAGGATCGGCTCGAAAAGCTCGATCGGATTGCCGGCTGGCTAGCCGACCACGACGCGCTGACCGGCCGGTAAGGCACGATTGCAGTCAGACGCCATTCCCGCGTTGCCCGGTGAGCCGAGCGGCGGTGGAATCCGTCATGTAGTCGCTCAGCGGGAAGCGCTCGAGACGGTAGACGCCGATCTGCTGGTCGCTGTCGGACCGGGAAGCCACCTGATCGCTGGCAACATCTCCAGCGGCGTTTAGACCGAGGCTGGAGCGCCTACCCGCCGGGCGCGACCAGCGTGAGGCGCAGGCGCCATCCCGCGAGCGCGGTCAGCGCCACGGCGAACGCCAACAGGACGGCGATATCGGGCACGACGGAGGCGAGATCGCCACCGTGTGACAGCAGCTTTGAGAAGGCATCGTTGGCCCACCCGTGCGGGGTGATGTGAGCAACTGTGCGCGCCGTGCTGGGAAGATCTCCAGCGGCGCCATTGAGCCGCCGAGCGCGGCGAGTCCGAGGCCGAGCAGCAGCGCTACCGGCCCGGCTTGCTGCTCGGTCGCGAACAGGGTTCCCAGCAGCATCGCCGCGCCGGTGCTGACCAGGGAGAAGGCGAGGATGACCGCTGCGGTGCCGAGTGGGTCGCCCCAGTTGACCCCGAACAGGATCAGCGATCCGAGCACGATGATGAGCGCCTGCAGAAGGGCGATCGCCAGCCGACCGAGGAGCTGTCCGGCGATGAGGGTTCGGGGCGAGGTCGGGGTCGACAGGATGCGGCGGGCAATGCCGAGCCGGCGGGTCTCGATCAGCCACGCGGCTCCATTGAGGGAGTTGAGGAAGATGAACAGCAACAGTTGCGTGCTGGCGCCGGAGCTGAACCGCCCGGCCGCCGAGGTGTAGGCACCGCCATCAGGTGCTGTCAAGCGGACCTCAACCAACGGCGTCATCGCGGCTGCGGCGTGCGCACGCCCTAACGCGTTCGGAAAGGATGTGTGCAATTCGCGCTCTAGGACTTGCGCCGCGGCTATCGTCCGGGCTTGGTCCGCGGCGACCGACTGCACCGTCGCCTGAAGCTGCTGGGCTTCGGAGTTGGGCCGCGCGAAGTAGCCGAGCGTGACGCTTTTGCCGTCGCCCAAGCGTGCGTCGTAGCTCGCCGAAATCAGCAGGCCGGCATCGAGATCCCCGCGCGCAACGGCCTTCTGCAATGCGGATGCGCTCGTGTATCGGAGCACCTCGGTCGACGGTCGCTCGGCGAGCGTGCCGACGAACTGTCGCGCAAGCTTGCCGCTCGAGCCACCGAGCACACCGATTCGCGCCTTCTGGGAGGCGGCCGAACGCGGCGCCCAGCAACAGAATGATCAGCATTGGCAACACGAACAGGAAGAACACATTCGCCCGCCAGCGAAGCAGCCTGCGGACCTCAGTCGCGGCGATCGTGATCATCCTCATCGCTCCACCAGCCTGTCGACGCGCGCGAAAGCAAGCGAACCGGTGATGAGCGCGAATGCGAGCATCGCCGCCACCGGGCCGAGGACTGCGCTGGGTCCCGCGCCCCCGGTCATGTTCTCGATCCCGCGCAGAAACCAAGCCTGCGGTGTGGCAAGGCCGAGGGCGGCGAGCAACCCTCCGGCTTGGGCGACGGGGAAGAACGTGCCGCCGAGCATCCCGAGCACAAGCGCGACCATCCCCTGCCAGGACTGTGCCTGGTCGGGAGTGCGCGCCAGCGTCGCCACGAGCGCCATCGCGCACGTCGCCGCGGCCACGCCGGCGGCGATCAGCATCGCCACCCCGAGCGCGTTGCCCCAGTGGGCGGAAATCAGCAAGTGCGTCGCGACCGCGAGCACGACCATGCTCGCGAACCCGAGCACCAAGCTCGTGATCAGCTTGCCACCGAGCACGGCGCCGCGATGGATCGGCGCGACCAGCATCCGCGCGAGCGTCCCGTCGCGACGTTCCTCGAGCACGCTGGAGATCCCGAACTGGACGGTGAAGAACAGGAAGAACACCGCCATCCCCGCCGCATAGAAGGTGCCGGCGTCGAGCTGACGATTCTTGGTCGAAACGTCGGTGATCGCGATCGGAGTTACCGTCGCCGCCGACAGGGAGGCGGTGATCCTCGCTTGGAGCGCGGCGGTGAGCGCGATCCGCTCGGCATCGACCCGATCGGCGAAAGAGCGCGCGATCGACTCAGCGACCTGGGCCCCGATCGACGCATCGACGCTGCCGAGCACCGTGACGCCTGGCGAGCGCCTGAGCCCGATCAAGGGCACCGACGCCCCGCGTGCCACCACGAACGTCGCCGCCACCTTGTCCTGGTCGGCGTCGTTGCGCCCGGCAGCGACGGTCGGCTCGCGGCGGATCGTTATCAGCCCGCTGCGCTCCAGCGGCGCAAGAGCGTCGCTGACGAACGCCTTCGACACCGGTCCGTGGTCCTGATCGACCAGGCCGAATGTGAACGTGACTCGTCCACTGATCGCGTCGTGGAAGATCAGGCCGAAGATCGACGCGAGCACGAGCGGTACGACGATCGCGGTGAGCAGCGCGGAGCGATCGCGCAGCCGCTGTCGGAGATCCTTGCTCGCGATGATGAATGCCGCACGCACGCTCAGTCACGGAGCGCCTTGCCGGTGAGATGGAGGAAGACCGCCTCTAGATCGGGCTCGTCGACCTCCACCGAGCTCACCGCCACGCCGGCGTCGGCGACGACGCGCAGTAGTTCCGGCAGCACGGTCCGGGCCCGGTCGACGATCAGCGCGACGCCGCCTTCCTCCACTGTCGCCGCCCGCACGGCGACCAGCGCCAGGCAGGCCCGCGCGGCGTTTTGCAGATCACCGATTCCTTCCAGGCTCACCCGGTCGTGCTCGCCGACCAGGCCGACCAGCTCTGCCCTCGTTCCCTCGGCTTTGAGCTCACCGAGGTCAACGAGGCCGATCCGGTCACACAGACGCTCCGCCTCCTCCATGTAGTGGGTTGTGTAGAGGACGGCCATCCCCTCGGCCGAGAGCTGCTCGACGCTCTCGAGAATCGCGTTGCGGCTCTGCGGATCGACACCAACCGTCGGCTCGTCCAGGATCAGCAGCCGCGGGCGGTGCAGTAGCCCGATCCCGATGTTCAGCCGCCGCTGCATCCCCCCGGAGTAGTTCTTGGTCTGCTCGCCGGCCCGATCTGAAAGGCCAATCACCCCCAGAACCTCTGCGATCCGCGCACGAGCGTCCGCCGATGACAGCCCGTACAACCGCGCGAAGAATCGCAGGTTCTCAGTCGCGATCAGGTCCGGATAGATAGCCAACTCTTGCGGCACGTAGCCGATCGCGGCCTTCTCACCGACGCTCCGCGTGGTGAGCGGCCTGCCCGCGACGATCACCTCGCCGCTGTCAGGCGCAAGCAATCCGCACACGATCGAGATCGTCGTCGTCTCCCCTGCGCCGTTGGGACCCAGCAGACCGTAGGTCTCGCCCTCACCGATCTCGAAGCTCACCCCGCGCACGGCTTCGAACCATAATTATGGCACGAACTTAAGACGCGGGACACTAGCTTGGTGCAGTGGAGTCCTGCCGCGCTTGCCGGCGGGCTCGATGAGCCCGATCATGCGCAGGCAGTAGGCGGTGCGTTGCGCCAACAGCATCCTGCAGCCAAGCAGCGACGCAAGCTCGCGGGTGCTGAACGGGTCCGGCGGAAGCGCAGGCAGCAGGCCGACAGCTTCCTTGGGACCATGGATCTCGACACGGTCGAGCACTTCAACCAGCCGGCGCTCACCCGGGTCGCGAGTCCGCCACCGGGCAGCTGCCGACGCCGGCGCCCGGATGTGGTCCTCGCGCAGCAAGAGGATCTCGACGGTGAGATTCGGATGCGAAAGGAGCGAGGGGAAAGCCACCAGCTTGTCGAACACCTCCAGCGCAGTCGCCCGCCGAGGAGAGCGACGGACCGACATGACCTCGCCGTCCGGGGCCACGCGCACGATCCGACGCTCAGCCGCAACGGGATGAACGATGCGAACGCGATACCGGTCAAGGAGCGTGTCGAGCTTTGCGGTCAAAGCGCCAAACCCGCCCGTCTGCACCTCGACAAGCTCGCCATCGACCCGAACCAGGTCAATTACGAACCGGTCGACCGGCACCTCCAGACGGTCACCGGGCTCGGCCAGCACCTCCTTGATCGAAGCATGAAGCGGACCCTCGCGCAGCACCCCGATGCCGGACACGACCACAGCCTAGTGGTGTCTCCTGTAAGTCCTGTCCTGATGGTCGTGGATCACGCGCCGAGGA
>CALAQT010000406.1 GCA_937888775.1 uncultured Actinomycetes bacterium
CAGATCGTTGAGATCCTTGGCGAGCCCGGGCATGAGCACTACAAGGTGCACTGGGACGAGCAGCACGAGTCGATCGTGTACCCCGCCGACGGCGTAGAAATCATCCACAAGAAGAGCCGCTGACCACGCGCTGGCGCGCTCCGCGCCGCTCCACTGACGCTTTCCGGCGACGAGCGGGCGTTCGAGCAAGCGCCGCGCTCGCGCTCGGACCGGACGACGAGTGGGCGTATTTGCCGATGCTCGGCTCGCTCTCGCAATGCCCGAAAGCGGGCGTCTCGTCGCTCCCCGGCCTACAAGAGCTCTCGCACCGCCGCGATGCTCCACCCGGTCGTGGATTTCCGAGCAGACGCTGCCCTAGTCGCCAAACCCCTGACGCGGCACACACTGAGGCGGGTGAGTAGATCGAAGGCGCACAGCGCAAACGACGAGGACGACGGCGCTCTGCGTGGGGAGTGTTATCCGCGCTCGCTGTCGAGAACGGCCATCTGCTGCGGTGGGTAGCGGTCCCCGACGGCGGCGTCGGGCGGGATTGCCCGCTCGAGGTCGGTCAGGTCATCAGCGCTGAGCTCGAGCTGTAGCGCGCCCAGCGCCTCCTGCAACCGCTCGGGTGTGCGGGCGCCAACGAGCGCGACGATGTCCTCGCCCTGGGCGAGCACCCAGGCGATCGCGATCTGAGCGACCGTGGCTCTCTTGGCCTCGGCGAGCGCGCGCAGCGCATCGACCAAGGCCAGGTTGTGGGCTCGGTTGGCAGCGTTGAAGCGCGGTGCGTGAGAGCGAAAGTCGCTGGAGGCGAGCTCGCGCTCGGCAGAGAAGTGGCCGCTGATCAGGCCGCGGCTCAGAACACCGTAGGCGGTCAGGGCGATGCTCAGATCGCGGCACTCCGGCAAGATCGCTGACTCGACCCCGCGCGAGATCAGCGAATACTCGATCTGCACGTCGCAGATCGCATGGGTCCTCGCCGCCCGGCGGATCGTCTCGGGCCCCACCTCCGAGAGTCCTATGTAGCGCACGTAACCCGCCTGGACGAGATCCGCGATCGCGCCTACGCTCTCCTCGATCGGAACATCGGGATCAAGGCGCGCAGGACGGTAGATGTCGATGTGCTCGACACCAAGGCGTGTCAACGAGTGCGCCAAAGCAGTCTTGACCGCCGGCGGACTCGCGTCGTAGCCAAGCCAGGCACCATCCGGGCCACGCTGCGCGCCGAACTTGACGCTCAGCATGTAATCCTCGCGTGGGCGCCCCCGGATAGCCTCGGCGATCAACAGCTCGTTGTGACCCATCCCATAGAAGTCGCCTGTGTCCAGCAGATTCAGCCCGGCGTCGAGCGCTGCGTCGATAGTGGCAATGCCCTCGCCACGATCCGCCGGCCCGTACATGCCCGACATCCCCATGCAGCCAAGACCCAGCGCCGAGACCCCGGGGCCACCCGCCCCCAGCCGACGGACATTCACGAGACCGGCACCATAGACCCAAATATAGAGACCGGCGCTCTGTCATCGCCGACGCTGGCCACGCCGGTTCGGCGCTGCACACACGCTTCCGCTCCGCGCGATGACCAGCACACGGCCCTGAACCTCCGCGGACACTCGGTCTGGCAACAAGCGCGCATCCCCGCCGATGCTCGGCGTGCTATCGCAATGCGCGACAGCAGCGGCGCTCTTCGGCCGTAGCGCTCATTCGGGGATGCCGTTCGTGTTCCGCTTGTCGAGCGTCGTTTGGTTTCACGACGGCAAGGCGACCCGGGCGGTCGCCTACACCAGCTCGCGCGAGGCTTTGGAAGCCGTGGGCCTGCACGAGTAGGCCAGGCCCATAGGGGCGCTAGAGGCGCGGTATCCGCAGCTCCGGGAAGCTGATGCAAAACCCGCCATACACCCAGGGCTGGCAGGGCCTGCAACGCCCCATTGCGTCCGATGGCCTGCGCACGGCCCGACCGGCTCAGGCGCGCGGCGGTCGGTGGGCCTCGCCCGCCACCTGCAGGGCGGCGCCAACGGCACCGAGTTCCTCTGGGTTCAGTGCCGCCTCGATGCGCCCAAACAGCGTCCGCTCCTCATGGCGCACGTGATCCCTCAAACGCTCGCCGAGAGCGTGCAGGGCGGCAGAGTCGACGGGCGCACCAGTCTCGAGGTCGCCGATCCGGCGCCGAATGTCCACGTGCTCGACGAGCACACGCACGACATCCGCATCGTCAGCCCCGGCGTGACGCACAAAGGCAGGCAGCAGCAACTCCTCCTCAAGGCGGAAGTGCTCGCGGCCCTCCTCGCGCCAGAAGTCGAGCGTCGCCTGCCTGACGGTCTCGGCATCAACATTGGTCGCGCGCTGCAAACGAAGAGCCAGCTTGAGCGCCACGTGGTGCTCGCGCGACAGTACAGCTAGCTCGTTCGATCGCTGCACAGCCCGAACCCTACTCGCGTGCAACAGACTCTCAAGATCGCCGTCCGTTCCCGCAGCAGTGGGCGACGCGCCGGCATCGCTCGCGCTGCCCGCTAGGTGACGTGCCTCGGGTCCTTCCGAACGGGTAGGAGGCATCCGGGCTGAGACCGAGAGTTGTGGTCCTTCCACAGAACACGACTCTTGGAGGTCACAGCCCGGATGCAGAACAAGCGTAGGTGGCTGCCCCGCTGGCAGCGGATCGAGCTGGTGCAGCTTTGTCTGGAGCAGGAGCTCACGCGCCGTGAGGCAGCGGCATGGAGGCGGGTGAGCGTCTCGACGGTGCAGTTCTGGGTCGATCGCTACCGCCAGGCCGGTGAGGCCGATCGGGTGTCCGGCGCTTGGGCTGATGAGCGGCCTTCTACTCCTCATCGCCAGCCGCGTCTGGTCTCCGTGGAGGCCCATGACCGTGTCTGTGAGG
>CALAQT010000407.1 GCA_937888775.1 uncultured Actinomycetes bacterium
TAGGTGGGGCCAGTTCAAGACGTCGCAGTGGGGCCAGTTCAGAGCATCGTTCTCAAACAGCTATCAGCGCGCGTCGCATCAGGTGAGCTGGACCTGGCGATCGGCTATCAGGACACCAGCAGGCCGCCGCAGGAGGCACACGGGACCCGACGCCACCACCTGCTTCAGGAGCAGTTCATGGTCGCGCTCGCACCCGACCACCGCCTTGCCCGGCAGTCCCGGATACGCCTCGCGGACCTCAGCGGCGAAGATTGGACCGCGGCCCTAACCGACGGAGTCATCGTCCGCGCCTGCCGCGCCGCCGGCTTTGAACCAAACCTCGTCTCCATCACCCGCGACCAGCTGGCCATCCGTGCCCTCATCATCCGAGGCCTCGCCGTTACGCTCGCGCCAGAGCTTCTCGCCGACCCCTTCAAGGACCTCGCCCTCCGACCCATCGCCGACATGACCGTCGCGCGCAACGTCTACGCACTGCTACCACAGGGCCGGCGGCACCCGCTCATCGCCGCCACCCTCGACTCGCTGGACACGATCGCCAGAGAACTGCTTGCGCAGACGACTCGCGAGTGTTAGCGCCGAAGCAACCTTTCACAAGTGTGCGCGGCTTGGCTGTTATGGGGCCCACCCGTGGCTGTACGCGGTGGCCGACAGCGTCTTGCCGCTCGGCAGCTCCACGTGGCCGACAGCAACGATCCGATACGCGTGCCCGAGATAGGCGGTTCTCGTTGTGCGGAGCCGCAGCGGGTTGATCGGCGTAGAACCTTGCACGAGCCCTGAGCCGAAGATCGTGAACCATGTCTTCCCGTCCTGGCCCGCAACCTGCGCGTACACGGATAGGGTCTTCTGGCCGATGGCGCCAGCGCAGCTAACGCCGCCACCGTAGGTCATCATCCAGCCGGCGTTGTTGTAAGGGAATACCGGCCCATGCTCAGTCACGGAGCAAGTCCCGCCGGGCATCTGCACCGTCACCTGTGTTTGGGGCGGCGCGTATACGCCGCTGGCCACCGAGCTTGCAGGTAGCGCAATCCCCAAGCCGAACGCTGCTACCGCGGTTGGAATGAGAACTCTGAGCTTCATCGAGTCCTCCTTTCGCTCGGAAATCGTCCCAACTGAATCATGGCGCTAGCGCCTGGTTGCGCCATCCGTAGATGTATGCAATCTGCTGTGCACGCGTCGCCACCGATCTCGAAGAAGACCGATGGGCGTTTGCCGGCCTCGACTTCGCGTGAGCTCAACAATTCGCTCACGCTGACGTTCAAGACCTCGGCGCAGGACACGCTGGCAACAGCAGTGCAGAAGGGTTCGGCCGGCGTCCTGTTCGGTTTCAAGAACGGCGGCTCGGGGCGCTATGTCATCAGTGGCGACGGCGGTGAGGTCATCGTGGACTGCTCGCCGAAGCGCACCACCGCCGCGCGCGGCGGAGAAGCCCTCGGCTGGATCGAGCCGAGCGACGGCGGCGACGGCGCGATTCGCCGTGCCGACGGGACGATCGTCGCCAACGTCGCCGGCCAGCCGGCCGAGCGGCGCAGGGAGCCGGCTTGGACCCACGGGCTGGCCGACGGTAAGGGCGCCGCGCTTGGCACGTTGACATGGTTTCGTACAGGCGCGACGTTCGATGCCATCGGCGAGCTGATGGACATGTCGATCTGGTGGGACCGCGCCGGAGCTCCGCTGAAGGTCCCCTCCCTAGGCGCGCATCTATCACTCGAGCACTCCGTGGCGGACGATGTCGGAGACCTGCTGCTGGCGACCTGCGTCGACCTTTCGCTTGGGTCGCACAGCTTCGTTCGTTCCTGAGCCGCCACCGGGCGCGCTGCGATACGCGGTACTGTGCGCCCGGTGGAGCGTGCTTCGGTCGGAGAGGTTCTGGACGGCCTGTGGCGCTTTGAGGCGCTACACCCCGATTGGACCGAAGATGAGGGCGGCGAGGAAGGCTGGGAGCAGAACGTTGCCTGGTGGGCGATCGACTGCGCAACCGGGCTGATACTCGTAGATCCGCTCGTCTTCGACTGGGCCACGGTCGACCAACTCGTCAATGATCATGGGCGCTGCGCCGGGATCATACGTACCTGCCACTGGCATCAGCGCAGCATCGCCGAGGCGGCCACTCGCTACGGCGCGGACGTGTGGGCAAAGCCGCCACCCTCCCGGGTTCCGCGCCATCCGTTTGACCATCCGGCGGCGAACGGCCAGGAAATCCTCGGCGGCTTGCTCGCGTTCGAGGTGGAGCGCACCGATGAGATCGCGCTTTGGCTGCCCGTGCAGGCGGCCCTGATATTCGGCGATGCGATGGTGCGCAGCGATGCCGGAGAACTCAGGACGTGCCCGGCGTCCTGGGGGCAGCCCGACGGTGGGCCCGCTCGCCTTCGTGCCGTGCTGGGCGGCTTGATGGAGCTGGAGGGCGAGCACGTGCTCGTGTCACACGGACCGCTCGTTCTAGGCAACGGTTTCGTGTCAATACAAGCGGCTATTCGCTGAAGGGCTCGCGGCCAGCTGAACAGCCCGGGCCAAAGGTCCGCGCCGGCCGGCGGTCCGGCTCCCGTGTCTGCCGCCGCTCGCGCGCCGGCAGACGGTCCGCCAGACGGCGACTGTCTCGTAGGCGTGGGCGTGCCGGCTCGGCATCGTCGAGCGGGATCCCGCCATTCGGCGACTTGGATGGGCCGGGCGGCTGCCTTCGGCCTCCTCCCCAGCCATCCTCGGAGTCCGAATCAGATTGCCCGGGCGGCGAGCTGCGACGGCCGAAAAACACAGGCAAGAACGCCACCGCCAGGATGCTCGCTAGGGAGAGCAGCCCGGCGAGGTCGACTCCACCGATATTAGACTTCCCTGGCACAGAAGAAACGTTACCGCCCCGCACCGAGGTCGAGAACGACTTCGTGTTCGCCGGCTGAGCCCGGGCTCGCGGCCGGGCGTTTAACGAGATTCAAGGCCGGCGCAGTGATGCCAACGCAATTCCTCGTACGGGTCGTAACCCTGACTGACTTTCCTGGTTCTGGCTCTTGATCAGACGGGAGCGGTCAGCCTGGGGCCGAGCAGGTATTCATGAAGCCAGGTGGTGCGGTATCCATCCCTCCAGATGATTGGAAAGAACGCCTCGTCGAGCTCTCGCTCGCCCGGCCGCCGGTAGCGGGAGTAGATCGGATGGGGGTGCGTGGGATTCCAGCGGGTCTGAGTCGAGATCATGTGGCTGACGATCGATCTGCGCTGCGCGTCAGTGCGCTCATTGGGGGGGCTGCCGTGAAAGGTCCATCCGTCGTGAAAGGCGGCGCCGCCGGCGGGGACCTCAATCGGCACCAACTCCAGTTCGGCGCCGGGTGGCATCGCTTCGCGCACATGCGCGAGCCAGTCCTCCGGCGCGTGGAAAGTCCCGCCTAGCGGCGAATGCGGCCACAGATGTGAGCCGCGCACGTAGTAGATCGTGCCGGTGTCAGACGCGGTGTCGTCGAGGGCCATCCAGCACGTTGTCATCTTCGGTGGGTCGAGATGATCGAGATATGCGGCATCCTGATGGCACAGCAACGTCCGTCCCGACGGCGGCTTCCAGATCGCGTTGTCCTGCGCAAGGCGCACCCCCGGCAACGCCGCCAGGCGCGCCGCGAACTCACCCAGCTCCCGTGACAGAACCACAGCGGCAAGCACGCGGTCCGCCTTCCACACGTTGCAGAGCTGACGGGTGAGGTCCGGCGCGGTAACGCCGGGGACGTAGTTGACCTCGTCTGGTTGAAGGCCGGTCTCCCACTCGTGCTCGAAGACGCGCATGAAACGCTCGCGGATACGAACGAGCTCCGTCCGCCCCGGGAAGCTGTCGACGACCAGAAACCCATCGCGTCGGTATGTCTCCATCTGCGCAGCGGTCGGTTCGATCACGCGATCAGTCTAAAACTCGCCGGTGGAATCGCTGCTCCGCACGCCTGCGGTCGCGTGCACACGGAAGCACAGATGGGGCATGAGTCGGCAAACCTGATCTAACCGACGGCGTAGAGCGCACTACCCGCCTCCGATGACATGCAGGACCGCGAGCGCCAGCCCGACCGCGATGAATCGGCGGGCGATCCGCCAGCGCCTCCAGCCGAGCGCGCGACGCGTGTAATAGGTCAGCCCCAAGAGCGCAACTACGTAGATCGACAGCACACCCAGGGCCGTCGCCGTCTGCCTGTAGGGCCACCGCCATGGAACGAGCAGTCGGGCCGCGTCGGGCGCGAGCTGGGTTGCCCCGAGCAGCGTCACGACGTGGAGCACCGCGACGCTCAGCCCCGACAGCGAGAGCGTCATATGCGCGGCGCGCACCTCGGCGCGCCGATCTCGAGCCACCAGCCGCCGCCCGAACAACAGCCCGACCGGCAGGGTGAACGCCAACAGCGCCAGCGCGGCGAGCCCGAGCGAACGGCTCACGGCGGTCCACGTGTTCATCGCCGCAGCGACGTGAACGTGACCGGCGCGCAACTCGATGTGCCGGCGCCGCGCCCCTCCGCGGATCACGACGACCGCAGCCGTCAGGAGCGCCGCGCCCAGCGCGGTGCGTCCAGGGACGCCGCGGAGAGCACGGCCGGTACCCGCCGACGGACTCCGTGTAGGCGGGGTTGGCTCTGGAGGCAGCACCACTCGGCCAAGCTTGACAGCACCAGACGGGTCAACCGGCGCCGAACAGGTTAGACGCGGCGCATCAGAGAAGCTCTGCTTCGCCGCTACGGTCATGACGCGGCAGCCCGTCGCAGGGAATCTTGTAGTAGTCGCCGGCTTGGGACACGAACCAGTGGCTGGCCACACGCAACCCCGTAGCGCCGTCGAACGTGCCTGCGGCGATGCTGATCGTCTCGCGCCCGGGAGGATCCCAGAACAGGCTCGAGCCGCACTCACCACAAAAGCCCCTACTTGCCCCGGCATCGCTTCGTGGACTCTGGATCCAGCGTAGACCCCGTGCTTCCAGTAGCACAAGATCCTCTCTTCGCGCAGCAGTGCACGCCGACACGTGACCGTGCCACCGGCGGCACTCCTCACCGTGGCAGATCAGTACGTCGCGAAGCGGACCCCGCACCTCGTATCTGACGCCTCCGCACAGGCAGCTCCCGGTCGCCATCAGTCACCTCGCGATCTGTCGGTCACTCCACGCCGGATCGAGCGTGGGCCAGGCCTGGGGAGTTAAGGTCATCGCGGGTTTCGCCAAGCCTCGGCCTTGATCTGGCGCCTGCACGGTACGTGATCTGGGTGATAGTGTCGGTTCGTGCGGTGGAGGGCATTGCCCGTTTGTCTCGCACTGGCGCTCGCCGGTCTGGAGGTGTTGGCGCCGGGGGCGATCGCCATGTCCGGGCGCGCACGTGGCACCCCGGCCAGGACTGCGGGCGTGATGACCAGTCCGACCGCCCCGTCCGTGATCTCGTTGCAGGCCTCACCGGCACGCTCGGTCTCAGACCATCGCGTGATGCTCTCCGGGCAGGCGGCCAGCGTGTCGGCGGGAGGTATCGTCCGCCTGTACAGCAGCGCCTATCCCTACCCGCCGGCTGCGCTGGTTCAGACCACCGTGGCGCAGGCTGACGGTTCGTTTGTGTTCATGGTGTTCCCGGATCGGGACACGCGCTACCGGGTGACTGTCGCGGGCGGGGGCCCGAGTGCGCTGGTTCAGGTCGATGTAATCGGCGTGGCGCTGACAAAGGTCAAGGCGCTATCGCTCGGGCGCGCCCGCGTGACGATCGTCGTCTTTCACCCGCGTGACCTGCGCTGGGGCGCTGCTCGCGTCACCTGGTGGTTCGCGAGCGGATACCACCGAGACTTCATGCGCTCGCCCGCGACGCACACGGTCAGACTCAGCCCCTACGTGATCGTACTCGAGAGCACCGTGGCCCTACCGGCGGGCCACTTTCGTTGGCGCGCCTGCTTTGATGCCCCGGGCGACCACGCGCTTGAGAATCCGCGGCGTCCGCCCGGCTGCACCGGCCGTGGCTACCACGGCGGCGGATATCTGCCCGTTGGGTTCCCGGGGCCCGGCGCGATCGCTCGCGCCGAGCGATATCTGAGCGGCCGGATCGGGCGCACGGCATTCGCGGTCGTCGACAGCGAGGGCCGCCTGTCAGGCGTAAACGTGCACGCGACTTTCATCACCGGCAGCGTGGTGAAGGCGATGCTCCTGGTCGCATACCTGCGCCGACTGGACGCGATGGGCCAGGACGAAGTCGACTCCTACAGCAACTCGTTTCTGTATCCGATGATCAACGTTTCGGACAACAGCGCGGCTACACAGTGCTGGTCGATCGTCGGCGACTCAGGACTGTACGCCGTCGCGCGAGCCGCCGGCATGACCGACTTCTCGATCTCTGGGATCTGGGCCAACGCGATGATCAGCGCCGCCGACCAGGCCAAGTTCTTCTTCGAGATGGACTCGCTGATCCCGCCCGAGTTCGTCGGCTACGCCCGTCACCTGTTCTCCACGATCGCCGCGTACGAGAGCTGGGGAATCCCAGCGATCGCACGCCCGCTCGGCTACACGGTGTTCTTCAAGGGCGGCTGGCGCCCGAGCCCGGACGTGTACCTCGTCCATCAGATCGCCCGGCTCGAGGGGCACCGCCGCACCTTCTCGATGGCTGTGATGACCGACGGCGACCCCGACATGGGATATGGGATAGACACCATCCAGGGAGTCACGCATGTGTTGCTGACAGCTCGCTGAGCCTCGCTGGAGGGCGGTGACCGCCCCGCCCCCTGGATTTGGGCGGTTGCCGCTGCGCCACAGTGCTTATCCTGCTCGGCGTGCGCGGTGGAGTTTTGCGATCTGCGGTGAGGGTTTTGGCGCTGACTGCGGCCTTGGCTTTGTGGTGGATGTGGAACGGTGGTGCCTCGGCGGCGACCAGGCCTAAGCGGCACGCTCGGTCGCGTTCGGTCACCCTGCAGTGGGTGGGAGACATCGCGTTGAGCACGCAGCGGGGGCTGCCACCGGGTGGTCTTCGGCGGGCGCTTTCGCCGGTGGCTCGACTGTTGCACCAGGGGGACGTGACACTCGGCAATCTTGAGGGGACGCTTTCGGTCGGGGGGGTCTCCAAGTGCGGCGGAATTGGCGGCGGGACGTGCTTTGCCTTCCAAGCTCCTCCGTCGACGGCCGGTCAACTGCGCGCGCTCGGCTTTGGTCTGGTCAACCAGGCCAACAACCATTCGCTTGACTACGGGCCCGCGGGACGCAGCCAGACGATTTCGGCGTTGAACCGAGCCGGGGTCGCGCATACGGGCCTTCCCGGCCAGATCACGGTTCTACGGGTAGCGGGCGAGCGGGTCGCGTTCCTGGGTTTCGCTCCATATGCGTTTGACGCCAATCTGCTTGATATCCCGGCTGCGCAAACGCTGGTGAGGCGCGCAAGGTCTCGCGCTTCGCTGGTGGTCGTGATCATCCATGCCGGCTCCGAGGGAGCCGACGCGTTGCACACGCCATACGGCACCGAGTACTACCTCGGTGAGAATCGCGGAAATGCGCGCGCGTTTGCGCACACGATGATCGACGCCGGGGCCTCGATCGTGGTCGGCTCGGGCCCGCACGTGATCCGTGGGATTGAGCGCTACCGCGGACGGCTGATCGCATATTCCCTCGGTAACTTCGTCGGCTACCACACGCTAAGCGGCGCCGGGGTCCTCTCCCAAAGCGCGATCCTGCGCGTCACACTGGGCAGTGGTGGGCGCGTGCTCGCCGCTCGTTGGATCTCCATCCGCCTCGCGGACGGGCTGCCGCGCCCCGAGCGCAGCAACGCGAGCGCCAAGCTCGTCGCGGCGCTCTCCCGCGAGGATTCCCCGTCCGACCATTTCGTGACCGGACCGAGCGGCGTTCTAAGGGTGGGAGCGTAGGGCCAGGACTCGGGTGGCCGCCTGTTGCGCGGCGGCAAGACTGAGCTGGTGATGCCCGAGCGCTGAGGCGACGGCGTGAAGAACGGTGATCCCCTGCGCCGGCGTGTTGTCGTTGGCGTTGGTTGCCGCACACAAGATCAGGTCCGCGCCCGCTTCAGCAGCGAGCACGCCGCGTCTTGACAGTGCGCCGACAGGGGTCACCGCACCGGCGTCGATCCCGTCGGTGATCGTCACGCCGCGGAATCCCAGTCGCCCGCGGAGCTCTCCCCCGATCACGATTGGCGACAGGCCCGCCGGCAGGCGCGGATCAAGCGCCGGGTAGATGGCCCACGAGGTCATCACCAGCTTCACACCGGCGGCGATCGCGCTCCGATAGGGAGCCTCATCGACTGCGCGCAGATTCTGCAGCGAAGCGGCGATCGTGACCGGAGCGAGGTCGGTATTCTGGCTCTGTGTTGCTGCCCCGAGGCCGGGGAAGTGCTTCGCGGTGGCGGCCACGCCCATGCGCTGTTGGGCTGTGATGAAGGCTGCCCCGAGCCGCGCGACCGTAGTCGGATTGCCGGCGTAGGGGCGTAGGAGCGCTGGAACTCGTCGACGAAGTTTCCCGGCTGGCGAAACACATCAAGCACAGGAGCCAGGTTGACGTTCAGCCCCACCCCGGCGAGGTTCCGACCTGCACCGACACCCGCCGCGGCGGCGAGCGCGACGGCGTTCGCGCTCTCACCGATCTGCTTCTCCGACAGCACGGGTGCACCCGGAAGCCGGCGCACCTCGCCACCCTCCTGGTCGGTGAGCATCAGCAACGGCGCATGAACGGGACTCGACGCACTGGCCTTCACAAGCTCCCTGACGACGGCGCGGATCTGGCTCAGGCTCGAGATGTTCGGGCCGTAGAAGATCACCCCAGCCGCCTCACCAGCGCGGATCACAGCCAGCAGCGACGCGGGCGGCTTGAGTCCCGCATAGGCATAGATGACGCGCTGGCCCGCCAGCTGATTCAGCGACAGCCGCTGAGCGAGCGACCGGCGGACAGCCACTGTGTCGCTGGGCACCAGCCGCGCAGCTCTGAGCTGCGCCGGGGACGCTGCACGCCTCGCGCCGTCCGGCCGAAGAGCGCTGGAATGCGACGCCGCCTCGGCGGGCGGCTGGGACGTGCCCTGGGTCGATACCAGCACACCGGCCGCCACCACCGCCACGACCAGCGAGCCGACTACCGCGGGGCGTGACATCACCGCCACGACCAAGGCGTGATGCTCGTCTGCGCAATCAGCCACCGGCCTCCCTGATCACCTACCCGGTGCCGGGCCGCCCAGTTACGGCAGCCAAACTCCGCGCCGCGCGTGACCGACGAGTCGACGTCGACTGTCGCGCCCGAGCTCCCCCCTGAGGCAGCATTCCCGCGGAACTGCACGCTTTGCATGTTCGCACTCTGCCCGCCAGACACAAACTGCGACCCGCTCATAGCTATCGAACCCGCCACGAGATCTCCGTATGCGGTCGCGAACCGGTGCGCGCCGAAACCACGGCTTGAGAGAACTTCACGATCGGGCTGGCGAGCGGGAGTACTATCAGTCTGAGCTTCGCCTCAACCCACGGCGGGCAATGCTGTTCCGGCTCCAGCTCTCGGTCGGCGTGAGTACGTCGACCTGACGGCAACACGACAAACAACGGCCCAGGAGCCGAGTGCGCCGGGTCCCCGGCGTCACGAGAGGGACCAGAGATGGGTTTGTGGCATCACGTCGAGCATCTGTGTCCACTCTGCAAGGAATGGAGACCTAGCGGCGCTGCGACGACGCCAGAGAACTTCAGGAGTGGCGGAGCAGTCGCGCAGAGCGAAGGCCGCTTCATTCTTTCCTGTAGCCACGAGGTCACCGTGGAGGCCAACCAAAGTCGACTCGGCTCGGAGATCGCCGGCCTCGGCCGGCCGGCAAGCCCACCGCGCCGCTTACCGGAGCGCCGCACAGGGGTGGTTGAGCGCCGTCTGCTCTCGCGTCGGTCATCGGCCGGGAACGGTCTAGCGGAACTTCAGCGGCAGATCGACCACGCACGCCGGCGTGGCGGACGGCTCGTCGTCGCCTACGTCGACATCGACGGTCTCAAGGCGACCAACGAGACCAAAGGGCACAGCGCCAGGGACGCGATCCTCAAACACGTCGTCGGCGTGGTGCAGAGCCACCTGCGGTCCTACGAACCCATCGTTCGTCTTGGCGGTGACGAGTTCGCGTGCACGATGTCCGATGCCACAATCGAGAACGTCCGGCAACGTTTCGACGAGATCACCGCCAAGCTCGCGGCCACGGCCGATAACAGCTCCATATCCGTTGGATTCGCAGAGCTCGTGCCCGGTGACTCGCCGATGGATCTCATCAATCGCGCCGACGCAGGTCTGATCGCCGGCCGCCGCCGAAACTTGCCGATTACTGGCGTGGTTTCGCCGTGATGCTGGTGAGCGTCGGGAGATGCGGTACGCTCCCGTCGGCTAGCTGTTGAACGAGCGCGCGAAGGCTTGAGTCGGACATCGGCCGGGCGAAGTAGAAGCCCTGGCAGGAGTCAGAACCGAGTCTGGTCAGCTCGACGTGCTGTTCGGCCGTCTCCACGCCTTCGGAGACGACAGTCATGCCCAAGCCGTGCGCGAGTTGGATTACCGCGGTGACGATGATGTGGCTGGGAAGGTCGTCACCGAGGTTGGCGACGAACTCTCGGTCGACTTTCACACTGTCGACAGGAAACCGCCTCAGGTAGCCGAGCGAGGAGTAGCCGGTGCCGAAGTCGTCGAGGGCGAGCGTGACTCCCATGTCCTTGAGGTCGTTGAGCACGAACAGCGCGCTTTCGCCGTCGCGCACGAAGACGCTCTCGGTTACTTCCAAAGTCAGCAGCCCAGGGTTGCTTGACGCGCTATCGAGCACGTTCGCGACGGTGTCCGCAAAGCCGGCTGACATCAGCTGGTGCGCGGAAACGTTGACTGACACGCCAAGCTCACTGGATGGATCGGCGTGCCAGCCACTGCGGTCTGACCAAGCCTGCTCGAGCACCCACCGCCCGAGCTCGATGATCTCACCGCATCGTTCCGCGAGGGGTATCAGCACTATAGGCGGGATCAACCCGAGACTCGGGTGCCGCCAGCGCAGCAGGGCCTCCACGCCGGTGAGCTGCCCGTCTGCGGCCGCGACGATCGGCTGATAGGCAAGCTCCAGCTCCCCACGTCCTGCCGCTCCGGGCAGCGCGCTCTCCAATTCGGCGAGCTGCTCGGCAGCGTGCACATCATCTAGGTTCAGGATCTGACGGCTGACGAATCTCTCACGCTTGGTCCGGTACATCGCCAGATCTGCCTCACGCAGGAGCTGCTCGGGAGCGCTATCACGCTGACCACTGAAGGCGATGCCAATGCTGGCGCTGACGTTTACCACAATGCCCGAGAGCACGAACGGCAGCGACAGCACCGAATCGATGCGAGTCAGAATTGGGTCGGCTTGAAACGGGCTGGAGAGGTCTTCGCAGAGAATCACGAACTCGTCACCGGCCAGACGGGCTAGCGTGTCGCCCGGTCGCAATACTTCAGTCAGGCGCTGGGCAACCGCAACTAATAAGTCGTCGCCGGCTTTGTGCCCGTAGGTGTCGTTCACTGCCTTGAAGCGGTCGAGATCGACGAAGAACACTGCCGATGTCTTACTCGAGCGGCGCTCCCGAAGAAGCGCGTGCTCGAGACGCTCCAACATCAGCAAGCGGTTCGGAAGTCCAGTCAAGGCGTCGTGCAGAGCGGCCTGTCGAGACCGCTCAGAAGACTCCTTGAGGTCGGCGCGGGCTTGGGCGTTGAGCAGATACGCACCGGCGACATCAGCGAGCGTCTGCGCGACACCCATGGCCTCGGTGGACAGCGCCCCCGGCGTCTCTCGGTACAGGCCAACTCCACCCAGCTGCAAGTCGCCGTGATGCAGCGGGAACGTAAACACCGCGGCCAGCCCGGCTTCCAAAGCACGCGCCGTAAATGCGGGAAACAGCACTTCGGTACTCAGATCCGGGATCGAGACGGCTTTACCGGTGTCATAGGCCACCAGACACGGTCCCTCGCCCAACTCGGTCTGGAGCCGCTCAAAACGCAGAGCAGCGGCGTTGGACGCTGCCACGTAGTGAGGGCGAAGCCCGGGGGCGATCACCGTCACGCCCGCAGCCGTGATCGGCAAGATCTCAACGATGCGCTTTACGAGTTGATCCAAGATGCCCTGAATCGGGAAATCCGTCAGCATCGTCCGCGCGAAATCGCTCAATACCTCCGAAAGTGCCTCGCTGGCCGCCATCCTCAGCTAACCCGCCGCAAGAGCGCGCTGCGCGGTTCCGGCAGGGGTCGCGTTGCCGACCGAGCTGTCTCTTACCTGTTGCGTGAGAACCATCCTCCCGAAAACGCATCCATGAAGACGGAAAGGGCGGTCCGCCACATGGCAGCCACAGTGTGCCCGCCGAAACGTCCATCAGCCCTGCAAGCGCACGACCAAGTCGCCCAGGCAGCACACTCGTACTCGAACTTAACTCTAGACCTATGGTCAAGCTATATGGCTCCCGTTGCTACTCAAGCGTCTCGGAGATTTCAAGCCACGCCGTCTCGAGCTGCTCGCGGTCTGCTCGGAGCGCGTCGAGCTGGATCTGCAGCTCGCTCAGCCGAGCGTGGTCGCTGGAGCTGGACTCCATTTGCTCGCGCAGCGATGTCTCGCGAATCTCAAGCTTGTCGAGCGCTCCTTCGAGGCGCCTGATCTCCTTGCGCGCCGCGCGCAGGACCGCGCCGGGTGTAGCCGGCGTGCTGTCCCGAGGTGTGCTCGGCGGGGGCTCGCCGGTGTCCGAGCGCAGCTGGAAGTATTGCTCGACGCCGCCAGGGAGATGGCGAAGGCCTCGATCGCCGGCGATCGCATAGACGGAGTCCGACACGCGTTCGACGAAGTAGCGATCATGGCTGGCGATCACGAGTGTCCCGGGCCATCCGTCGAGCAGATCCTCAAGCGCGGTGAGCGTATCGATGTCTAGGTCGTTGGTCGGCTCGTCGAGCAGCAGTACGTTCGGTGCGCCCATCAGCAGCCGCATGAGTTGTAAGCGGCGGCGCTCGCCGCCGGAGAGATCACGCACCAGCGTGCGCGCTCGGTCGCCACGGAAGCCGAAGCGCTCACACAGCGAGCCCGCGGTCAGCTCCCGGCCATCACTGAGCGTGGCGTGTCCGCGCACCTCCTCGAGCGACTCGAGTACTCGCAGGTGGCCCGGGACCTCGGCGGTGTCCTGTGACAGGTGAGCCAGTCGGACGGTCGCGCCGTGCTGGACCTCGCCGCCGGTTGGCTGCAGCTCACCAGCCAGCAGCTTCAGCAGCGTCGTCTTGCCGGAGCCGTTGGCGCCCAGTAGCGCCACGCGATCACCCGGCCCGACGCGCAGCGTCACGCCACGCAGGACTTGGTTGGCGCCGAACGCGCAGGAAACATTCACGGCGTCCAACACCTTGTCGCCGAGGCGAGCGGTCGCGAAGCGCAGCAGTTCGGCACGGTCGCGCACGTCCGGCTCGTCGGCGATCAGCGCGTTGGCGGATTCGATCCGAAACTTCGGTTTGGACGTCCGCGCCGGAGGGCCGCGCCGTAGCCACGCGAGCTCCTTGCGCAGCAGTTGCCGGCGCCGGTCGTCGCGCGCCGCCGCCTGACGGTCACGTTCGGCCCGCGCCAGGACAAACGCGGCATAACCGCCCTCGTACTGGCGGACCGTCCCGTCGCAGACCTCCCAGGTCGTCGTACAGACCGCGTCGAGAAACCATCGGTCGTGTGTGACCACCAGCAGCGACCCCTGCCGTGCCGCGAGATGCCGAGCAAGCCAGTTGATCGCGTCGATATCGAGATGGTTGGTCGGCTCGTCGAGCAACAGTAGCTGCGGGTTCTCCAGCAGCGCTCTCGCCAGCGCAATCCTTCGTCGCTCACCGCCCGACAGCGGTCCGATCGCCGTGTCCAGACCAGCTTGGAAGCGACCGAAATCAACCCCGCCGAGCAGACCATCGAGCACGGTCCGAAACACGGCGTCCCGCGCCCATTCGTGCTCGGCGCGCCGGCCGACCAGCGCCTGGCGGATTGTTGCATGACCACCGAGCTCGTCATCCTGTGCCAGGAGCACCGTCTCCAGGTCCCTGAAACGCGTTACGGCCCCCGAGTCCGGCGTCTCGGCGCCGGCGATCAGCGCGAGCAGGGTCGACTTACCGTCTCCATTGCGACCGACGACCCCGACGCGGTCGCCGGCGCTTACCCCGAGGGTGATCTGGTGCAGCACCGACCGGGTCCCGTATCCCTTCTCGACCGCGTTGAGGTTGACGAGGTTGCGCGCAGCGGCCATCGTTCCCCATCGTGCCGCACCGGAGGGCTGGGACATCGCTTCGTTCGGCAACGGAAGCCGACATACGAGCGTGGCTAGACGCGACTGGTGTCGCGCCGATAGGCAAAACCAGCGAGCACGGCGAGCAGCACCGTCCAGCCGCCTACCGCGAGCCATCCGGTCGTCCCCCAACCGTTGCCGTTGGTGGAGATCCGTCCAGCCTGGACGAGCCAGTATGAGGGCAGACACTGTCCGAGGTCGTGCAGGAAGCCATGGGTCACCGGGAACCAGGTTCCACTGACGAGCGCGAGCAGCGAGACAGTGCCGCCCGTGACCGGTCCGATCGAATCGACATTCATCAGGTGCCCGAGCGCGATCCCGCTAGCGAGCCGCTGGCGACCGCCGTCAACGGTTGCTTCTGCACCCGGCCGGTGAGTCTGGGAGGGTGCCGACGGCGCGTGGTCAGCGATGACTCGGGGATCGAAGGAGGAGAGCCAATCAGCCCGCAGGGCATGACACGAACGCCCGGACGACGGTCCGGCTGGGCCCGCCAAGCGACCTCCCACGAGGGTTCCCCGCGCGTGAGCCTGGGCGGGCGCATCGCGGCGGCCACGGCGCTGGTCACCGCGCTGGTGCTCGTGTCACCGCCGAGCTGACCCGCGACGGGCGCGGTCGCACGCCAGGGCCAGTCGCTTGAGCAGGCACTCCAGTTGCTTCCGGGCACGCTGAGCCGGTCCACGACGACCTTCGCCGGCCTGCCGACCACTGTGAACTCGCTCGACCCGCTGGTGGCGGCGTCCAAGCCGGCGGTGCGCCGCCTCCCCCTGTTCCTGGCCCAGCTGCGACCGCTGCTCAAGGTGGCGATCCCGACCGTCGCCGAGCTTGACGACCTGATCTATAAATCTGCGAAGCGAGGATCTTGAGCACCAGGTCGGGAAGTCCTTTCCGTCGGCGGTCGCCCCGAGCGAGGTTGGTCGTGCTGCTCGGCGTCGACCGGATCCAGACCCAACAGGGTCGCGAGGCTGTTGGCGGCGTCGACGATCTCGTCGAGCTCGACGAGCAGTGCGGCGCCGTCACGGTCGCGCGGACAGGTGCGCTCAAACGCGGCGTAGCCGGCGCGCAGATCGGGCAGCGACGGCGGCCGAGGGGAGTCGTTCGGGTCGGCCTTCAGGGTCGTGTCAACGATCTTCAGCAAGCCGTCGATCTCGGCGGCCAACGGTCTGAGCGTGGGTAGGGGGCTGGGGTCACCCGCCTCCTGGGCCCCGAGTCTCAGTACGTGGGCGGCCTCGATCAGGCGGCGCATCGCCCCCAGGGTGCCCTGGCTCTGTTCGGCATCGATTCGGCGCATCTGCGGCTCGGAGAGTGAACGGGCGACCGCCGCTTCGGCGTTGGTCCGGGCGAGCCGCGCCCGGCGGGCCAGCGGACGCATCTGCTGCTCGTCCGCGCGGCGGCCGTCGATCAGGGCCGCGAGCACTCCATTGACGTATTCGCGCTGGGCATCCATGACGCCCGCCAAGGCCTGGCGCGCCGTCGCTTGTGACCAGGTCGGCCACGCGGCGTAGGCGAGCAGGCCGATCGAACCGCCGACCAGCGTGTCGAGCAGACGCGCGCTGGCCGTGGCCAGCGTGTCGGGGCTGATCGCATTGAGCAGGAACACGACCAGCGCAGTGATGAAGCCAAAGCCAACGGCGAAGCTGGCGGGGAACGTCGCGTACCCCGCCCAGGCCAGCAACCCGACCAGGGCCACGGTCACACCGCCGGCCGGATGCAAGCTGACCGTGATCCCTCCCGCCAGGGCGACGCCGAGGCAGGTGCCCAGGGCCCGCTCGGTGCCGCGCGTGAATGTGGCGGCGAACTCCGGGCGCAGCACCGTGGCCGCGGCGACGACCATCCAATAGCCGCGCTGCAACGGCAGTTGGCGGGAGATCAGCTCGGCGGCCGGGACGACGACGGCGAGGCGCAGCGCGTGGCGCCCCGCCGGAGAGTCAAGTGAGGCATTGGCGCGAAGCTGCGCCAGGTCCGCCCGCAGCCGCTCACGCGGCCGGCTCGTGTGTCGGAACGGGCGCCGGCTGCGCAAGCCCCCGCCCTCCCCGGCGGCGGGCGCCATTGTCCCCACGGCTCGCAGCTGTCCGGCCAGCGCCGAGAGCCGGCGGGCCAGGTGCAGCGCGGTCCGGTAAGTCGGCAGCGAATCAGGCTCCGGCGCGGTGGGCTGTGAGCAAAACGCGGCAACCTCCGAGCTGAGCTCGGCGATGCGCTGGGCCAGAGCAGCGGCGGCGCTGCTGTCGCCCTCGATCGCCTGGGCGGCGAGATCCAATCCGGCCGCGCTCAGTTCGAGCAGGCGATCGGCGGCCTGCCGGGCTGGACTGCCAGGATGCGCGCCGACGTCGGCCTGCTGTCTGAGCAGGGCGTGGATCGCGCTGAGCTGAACTCGCAGCCGATGTCCTTCGTTGACCAGGCTGCGCAGCGTCATCAGCGCCGGATCGCCGAACAGCGTCGGAGACGCCAAGGTGGCTTCGGCCTCGTCGAGCGCGGTGGCCGCCGGAAGCGAGGACGCATCCCGAGAGGCGGCCAGGGCCGACAGCACGCGGTAGGCGGAGGCCGTGGCGGCCCGCTGCGCGCGCAGCGGTGGCGGCCAGCGGACGATGCTCAAGAACAGGACCTGGGCGCAGCCTCCGGCGAACACGAACCCGGCCAGCCCCAGAGCGGCGGGCGGGGGCTGGCTGAAGCGCCCGAACACGACCACGGCGATGATCGCCTGCGTTCCCACCACCGCACCGCGATTGCCGACACCCACCAGTAGTCCCGCCATCAGCGACCACACGCAGAGCACGCCGAGGTGAAGCAAGGAAACCGACCCGGTCACGCAGCCGACGAACGTCGAAGTCGCCATCAAGAACGCATCGGTGGCCATCAGCGCCAGCGGCGGGCGCCCGCCACCCGTGCGCCAGGCTATCCCGACCAGCATCGCCCCGGCCCCCATCGTCACGCCGGCCACGGGATCGCCGCCAGCGATCGCTCCACCCAGCACCGCCACCACCGGGATCGCCGCCAGCAGTCCCGCCCAGACCGAGACCGCGCCGCGGTCAAACCGGGCCGCCTCGCGCACGGCCAGCGTCAGAGCGGCTGGACTCTGCGGAGAGTCGCTGGACTTTAGGCTACGGCCCGCGAGCATCGCCGTATGACACTACCCAGCGATAGCCACACCAACAGCAACGGCAGCCACCCGCGCGCCGGCGCCACCGCGGGCAGGCGAGCGGGCCGCCACGGGGTTATGTCGTCGCCCTCACCATGGCACCACGCCGTGCTCGTCGACGAAGGTTCCGGTCGGACCGGCCGTGAGGGGTCGGCGGTCACGGTTAGCGATCCCATACCGCTTGAGACGTTGACGATCACCAGTTGGCGGGTGTCTCAGTTGACTATCTCGCGCGCCTTGAACAGGGGCGCGCCTCCAGCCCGTCGGCCTCGGTGCTGGCCGCGCTGGCGCGTACTCTGCGCCCGACGGCTGACGAGCGCTCGCAACTGTTTGCCCTGGCCGGCCAAGCGCAACCAGGCCCGGGCACGATCGATCTGCCCATCACCCCGAGCCTGCAGCGCCTGCTCCGGCTCAGCCCGCGGTTCGTCGAGCTCTGGCAGCAATGACCGGCCCTAGGCGGGTCAGCTCGCCTCAAGACCTTCCGGCACCCAGATCGGACCGATCACCCTCGACTGTGACGCGCTCGCCGTGCAGGGCAGCGACCTGAGCGTGACCGTCTACACCGCACCGTCCGGATCAAGCGACGCAGGCGCGCTCGCGCTCCTGGGAGCAATCGGCCTGCAGGCCTTCTCAGGCTGGCGATCCTCGATTCTCGACCGGCGGTCTCAATACAGCAACAAAAGCAGGCTAGAGTCAAGCATGATCATATGCGCGAACTAGGAACCAGAAGATGAATGCTGAGGACATAACCGAGATCGATCGCGCCGGACGTCGCTGCGAGGTCTGCGGCACCGGCCGCGGCTGGCGCCGATTTGAGGTCATCCGCCCGGAGGAGCGCGACCCGGTCGTGCTCTGCGGCGCCTGCCGGGCCCGGTTTGGAGACGATCCGCCGGTCGGACGCAAGGCCGACTCTGTGTCGGTGCCGGAGTCTGCTCCTGCTGCGCCGCCGGCCGCCCAAGCACCAGAACCGAAGGGAGGCGACCATCAGCCTGCCCCGAACCAGGATCGCCTGATTCGTGCGCTGCGCGAGATGCCGCCCGGAACGCACTCGACGGGCCGGATCGCCAAGGCCGCGGGCTTGAACCCGGCCCGGACGCGCGCGCGGCTGCTCGATTTGGAGCGTCGCGGCGAGGTCCAGCAGCTCGGCAAGCTCTGGTCGACGGAGCGGCCGTCCACCGAGGTGGAGGCGGCGATGGACCGGCTGGAGGCCCGGACGAGCAACGTCCGGATCGTCAGGGAAGCCCGCGCGCGGGCCTAGCCCCATCGGATGCGGTTAACCGGCCACTAGCCGTTCGGGCCACCTTAGGCGGCTTGAAGAACGATCGCCAGCCGTGCGCGGCGCTCCTCGCCTTCGGCTTCAAGGTGCGCCAGGCGCTCCTTATTGTGGCGTCGTTGGGAGGGGCCGATGTCCGGAGGCATCAGGTCGTAGACGTCTTTGATCGAGGGCTTCATGCTCACGCAGGATCTAGGGGGCCCATGGCCTTCATGTTCGGCGAAATCGACAACCGCGGTGCAGACTTGAGCCGGTCCGGACCGGCTGGCGCCCGACCTAGCCCACGGATTTCGTCGCTCCGGATGGCAATTCCACATCATCCCGAACCATTGTTTCAGTGGCTTGACGGGTGTCCTAATGTGGCTTGTGCATTGCCCTGGTTTATTAAATTGTTTTTGTTTAGTTCACCGTGCTAGCGTTCGTGGTTCGATGATCTGGACGCCGCCGAGGCGAAGCCTATGCACCTGTCATCTCTCACGCGTGCTCGAATCCTGGTCGCCGCCCTGGCGACGTTCGCCGCAATCGCCGGCGGGATCGCTGTCGCGTCGGCAGAACCTGGCGCGAGGGCGATTGGCGCCCGAGCCACGGTGGTGACCGTGGGGCCCGCCACGTTGGGGCGAGCCGTCCCGGCGGGCTTCGTCGGGCTGTCGATGGAGATCCCGTCGGTTGAGTCCTATGCGGGACAGGACCCGCAGGCCATCGATCCCGTGTTCGAGCAGTTGATCCGCAACCGGCGCCGGGCCAGAGCCCCGTGCTGAGGATCGGCGGCGACAGCACCGACTGGACGTGGTATCCGGTCGCCCACATGCGGCGCCCGCCCTGGGTCAGATACACCCTGACCCCTCAGTGGATCGGGGTCACTCGGGCCCTGGCGCAGGCGCTCAAAGCCCGTCTCATCTTTGGCATCAACCTCGAGGCCGACAGCTCAAGGGTGGCGAGCGCCGAAGCCAACGCGGTGATCGACGGGATCGGGCGCCAGTCGATCGAGGCGCTGGAGGTCGGCAACGAGCCCGAGCTGTACGGCAGCTTCAACTGGTATCACACGGCGGCCGGACGCGCGGTCACCGGACGCCCGCCGGGGTATGGCTTCACAGACTTCACGCGTGACTTCTCCAACGTCGCCCGGGCGCTGCCGCCGATCCCGCTCGCCGGGCCGGCGGTCGGCTCCTCGACGTGGAACACGCAGCTGCGTCCGTTCCTGACAACCGAGCGGCGGATCGGGCTGGTCACCCTGCATCGCTATCCGCTCAAGCGCTGCGAATCCACCACCCATGTGACAGTCGGCCAACTGCTGGGCGAAAGCTCCTCGATCGGGCTCGCCGACGGCCTCGCGCCCTACGTGGCGATCGCTCACGCCGACCACCATCCGCTGCGAATCGACGAGATGAACTCGATCTCGTGCGGAGGAGAGGCCGGCGTCAGCGACACGTTCGCGTCGGCCCTGTGGTCGCTTGACGCGCTGTTCGCAATGGCCCGCGTCGGGGTCGGCGGCGTCAACATCCATACGCTTCCCAACGCCGTCAACGAGCTGTTCACATTCCAGCAGGTCAACGGCCAATGGCGGGGATCCGTGCACCCCGATTACTACGGTCTGTTGATGTTCGCGCAGGCCGCGCCCGCCGGCTCGCGGCTGCTGAAGATTGCCTCAACAGCCGGCGCCACGCTGCGCACGTGGGCCACGCTCGCGCCCGACGGCCACCTCCGCGTGGTGCTGACCAACACCAACCCGGCCCGCGCGCAGTCCGTGGCGGTGCGAGCCCCGTCGGTGAGCGGTCCAGGCGCGCTGGAGCGCCTCGAGGCGCCGGGGGTGACCGCCAGCTCCGGCGTGACGCTCGGAGGTCAGGGTTTCGGCGCACAGACCGCCACCGGCCTGCTGTCGGGCGCGGCGCAGCCCATCTCGGTGACGCCGGCCGGCGGCGAGTACCTGGTCCGGCTGCCGGCGGCCAGCGCCGCGATGCTGACGCTATCCCGTTAGCACTCGTCGGGCCATCCGTCAGACGATCTAACCGTCAGTGAGTGCTGACGCGGATCGTGGCCGAGAGATTGGTCCGGTAGAGGCGCGGAGTTGGCCTCCTGCTCAGCGGAAGCCGAGAACGTGGGATCGGTAGTCAACATTGGCATCGGGGTGGTCCAGTCGAGCCCGTTGCGGGAGGTGGAGTAGAACACCTGCTGGAAGGAGTCGCTGTCGCCGTCCTGGCAGTCGGCGCCTGACATGAACAGCGTCTCCACGCCGTTGCGTCCAGGCGCGGGGACGATCGTCCCGCGTGAGGCGACGAACCGCAGCTGGTCGGTGCCGGCCCCGCCGTTGATCGGTGTGGTGTCTCCGGCGTTGCCCTGGTAGGTCGGGCTCGAGATGCCGTGGTCGAGCCGCTTCCGGTGGCAGCGTCATAGCCGAGTTGGATTCCTGAAACCGAGTTGGTCGGGCTCGGGGCTGCTCCGTTGGTGAGGCTGGCCTGGGTCTGGGCGCCCGTACCCGTATAGCCAAGCGAGGTCACCGGCAGATCCACTGGGGTCGAGGAACTGAGCACGAAGCTGACGGTCTTCTGGGCACTCAGCGTCGCAGGCGCGAAGTAACCGGTGATCTTCTCGCCGTAGACGATCACCTCCGAGCCGGGCGGCGCGCCGCGGACGTCTCGCGCCGGGAAGGTTCCGATGATCCCGTCGGGGCCTGCAGGCCGGGCCCGACCGGGTGGCCCTCGGTGGCGGGGTCGGTGACCTCGGCGGTGTCGGGCACCTCAGGGAAGGATCGACGAGACCCCGAGCTTCACGCCGCCGGCAGGATTCGTTCGTCGGATTGGGGCCGGCGGCCACCGGTTCCGTGGCAGGCAGCGACGCGATCGGATCGCCGAGCGGATCCGACCATGTCGGCTCAAAGTTGAGCTTGTGGACGAGCAGTCCTTGGCCGAGCGTGTCGCCGCTGACGCGATTCGGCGTGGAGAGGTAGTAGCTCCCGTTGACCTCGAGCCGGCCCAGCTGGCTTACGAGGTCGGCTCCCAGTAGCGCAGCGACCGCGGCCCCGATCCGAGTGGACCCGCGCGAAGCTTGGAGCATCGCGCGCCCGTCCTGCGCCGACAGGCTCTGCGGAGCAGCGACAGTTCCCCACAGCAGCACCCGCCGAGCGATTTCGCTGCTCATCAGCCGGCTGCCGAGCAGGCGTCTGGAGGCGATCGCCGGACCACTGAGCCGCCCTGCGGCGGCGGCGACGAGCTTCGGCGTTGGCGAGAAGCCCGCGGGCGCCACCAGGACCAGCCGGTGAACGAGTTCGGGGCGCTGGAGCGCCAGGATCAGCGCGACGGCACCGCCGAGCGAATTCCCCGCCAGATCGAAGGGCGCCGTCACCCGCTCGCCGACCGCGTCGGCCAGCGCGTCGGCAGTCTCGTCGAAGCGAAAACCGCCACCGGCCGGCGGCGAGTCGCCGAACCCGGGCAGATCCGGAGCGAGGAGAGGGCGCTCGGTCGCGATCCGCTGGACCACATGCCGCCAGATTCCGCGGTTGGCGCCGACGCCGTGCAGCAACACGAGCGGCTCGCCGCGCCCGACGGTGTCAAAGGCGATCATGGCTGACACAGACGGTGCAATTCACCGGGAGTTAACACCGCTTTCGCCCGCACGTGCAACATTGTTTGGGTGAGTCGCAGCGTCGCGGGGCCGGACATCGGTGGCGACCCGTTTGTCGTATGCGACATCGCTTTGTTCTACGCTAAGCGCAGCGGGGGCATTCGTACCTACCTCGATGAGAAGACGCGCTTTGCGGCCGCGACCGGAGCGTTCGAGCACCATCTGATCGTTCCGGGCACTCGAGAGCGCCACGAAGGCAGCCGCCATGAGCTGCGCTCGCTACAGCTCGCGGCGTCAAATGGCTATCGCATTCCGCTCGGCGCCGGTGCCCTGAAAGAGACCCTGAGGTGGATCCGTCCAGACGTCGTGGTCCTACACGATCCATTCTGGCGTCCGCTCAGCGTAACCCGTCAGGCCCACCGGCTCGGCGCGGCGGTGGTGGCCGTCCACCACGCGTCGCCGGCTCTGAACGCCGCGGGCATCCCGGGCCCCGACGCCGTCTACCTTCCGCCACTGCGCCGCATCTATCACCACGCGTACGAGCACGTCGACGCCGTCATGTCCACGGTGGATCCCGAGCCAGATTCCGGCCGGTCCGCGTCGATCAAGCTCCGGTTTGGTCTTCATCCTGCCTTCCGACCTGGTCCGGCGGCCATCGGAGAGCATCTTCTGTGTGTCGGTCGACTCTCGCTGGAGAAGCGAATCTGCGACCTGCTCGGCGCGATGGCAACGGCCCGCTGGGGCCGCCGGCTCGTGCTCGTGGGCGACGGACCGGCGCACGGCGCGATCGAAGCACGAGCTCGGCGACTGGGAGTCGCCGAGCTGATCGAGTTCCGGCCGTTTGTCGCCGACCGCCGTGCGCTGGCCAGGTGCTACCGGGAGGCCGCCTGCGTGATCGCGCCCGGGCCGCACGAGACCTTCGGACTCGCCGTGCTCGAGGCAGCCGCCTGCGGCGCCAGAGTGGTGGCGTGCTCGTGTACCCCTGCTGCACTTGTGGCCGGCCGGCTCGTGCAGCGGTTCGCGCCCAAGGACCCGGTGGACTTGGCGCGAGCCGTCGATCGCGCCCTCGCCACCCGGGTCGACGTGAGCGCGGCCGCAGCGCTGGCCAGGTCAATGAGCTGGGAGCGGGTGTTCGAGGCCGAGCTCCACGATCTAAGGCAACTTCGTGGGCGCAGAGCTCGAGCGTCTCCGGCAATGCGAACAGCTCTGTGCGGCCGGTGAGCAGAGCGATTGGCGATCGCCGCGTCGCCCGGCTGCGAGCAGACGCGCATCGAGTTCTGGCCGGCAACTGGCGGGAGGGCCACCTTGCCGATGGCACTCCCTACGGCTTCACGTGTCCGGCCCCGCCGCGCTACCGGCATCAGTGGTATTGGGACTCCTGCTTTCACGCGATCGTCTGGCGCCACTTCGAGCCGGCACGTGCTCGCGAGGAGCTTCGCACGCTGGTGCGCGGAGGGCGCCTTGACGGGTTCATCCCCCATACGATCTTCTGGCACGACGCCGCCGGGTGGCGACGAGCGCCTTTCTACGCCACCCATTCCCTACGCGGCGACCGTGCGACGGCGCACATCCAGACCCCGGTACTCGCGCTCGCCTGGGAGGCGGTCGCCGCCGCCTCGCCCGATGAGCCGGAGTTCGGGACCGAGGCGCTGGACGCCCTGCGGCTTCACTACGACTGGCTCGATCGCCACCGCGATCCCGACCGTGACGGTCTGATCTCGATCATCCACCCTGACGAATCCGGTCTGGATGACTCCCCCAAGTACGACTCGGTGTTCGGATGGATGAGCCACTATCGCCCCGGCTACTTCTGGCTGGTGGAGCGCTCACGGCGCTTGCGCTATGACTCGCGTGCGATCATCGCCCGCTACGACGAGCATGTGGAGGATGTGCTCGTCAACGTCTTCTACGCCCTGGCGCTGCGCGCGCTGGCAAGACTGAGCGGCGAGCGCGTCTACGACGAGCGCGCGCAGCACACCGCGCAGGCGCTCGTTACGCGCTGCTGGGATGAGGAGCGCGGCCTGTTCTGGGACCTGGCGGGACGCGATCACACTCCCCTGCGCGTCTCGACGTGGTCATCGCTGGCTCCACTGGCGCTGCCCTCGTTGCCGAAACCGATCGCCCAGCGCCTGATTGAGGAGCACCTGCTCGACCCGCGCCGGTACCGTTCCCCGTTCGGCATCCCCTCGGTGTCGATGGAGGAGCCCAGCTTTCGAGCCGGATGGCACCTGTTTCGTTGCTGGCGTGGACCGTCCTGGATGAACACCGCGTGGCTGCTCGTTCCGGCGCTTCGCCGCCATGGCTTCCAAGCTGAAGCCAACCGCATCGTCGCATCGTGCCTGACGTTGGTCGAGCGTCACGGATTCCGCGAGTACTACAACCCACTCAACGGTGAAGGGCTGGCCGCCCGACGCTTCGGGTGGTCGACGCTGCTCGTCGATCTGCTTCCCCCGGTTACCGAGCGGCAGCCCCAACTACCGAGGACCCCGTTTCACGGCAGCGCCCGGGAAGAGCTCTTGTCGATGGGAGCTGAGGCAGCCGCCGAGACGAGTCGGTTGATAGGTGCGGCCGCTCGCAAACGGCTGTGGAGCAGCCGCAACGGCGGGGCGAGCGGCGAATCAGACTGAGGGATTTGGGCGGCTGACGCTAACTTGGGCCTGATCCACCGCCGAAGCGCGACTGGGAAACCCCCCGTGAGGAGCACAGATGCCCGACAAGCCAGCCCACGTACGCGAGTATCTCCCGCGCGTGGTGACGCCCACGCTGAGCGAGATCAGAACCGCCGTCAAGGAAGTCGAGGGCTTCAACGCCAAACTCGCCGTGCTGATCACGCGTGGCGTCGGCACAATGGCATGCGCCTACCTGTTCGGAGTGGTGGCGCTGATCGGTCTGCCGACAGCGTTGTCGCCAGGCGGCGAGGGAATCATCGCGTGGATCGCTCAGACCTTCCTGCAGCTCGTTCTGCTGAGCATCATCATGGTCGG
>CALAQT010000408.1 GCA_937888775.1 uncultured Actinomycetes bacterium
AGATCAGCCCCGCGCCGAAAGCCACCGGAATCCCGACTCCCGAAGCTGGATCCATGTCTGGGGGAGAGTAGTGCACCGTTCTCTGAAATCTGCTTCACGCCCGAGCGGCGTCTGAGCGCCGTGCCTGACCCCAGGGGGCCGGAGCGTCGCAGCGAGCGCCTTCAGATGCTCCCCGCCGTCCCTGTCTCAGAGTGGTAGGTTGACGCGCAGGATGACTGCGACCGCCACCACACTCCAGAACTACATCGACGGCGAGTTCGTCGATCCCGCCGACGGACACACCGAACCAATCCTCAATCCCGCCACCGCCGAGGTGATCGCGCACGCGCCGCTCTCCGGTGCGGCGGACGTCGATCGCGCCGTGAGCGCGGCCAGGCGTGCGTTTGAGGGCTGGGGAACCAGCACTCCTGGCGAGCGCGCGGCGGCGATGCTGAAACTCGCCGACGCCATCGAAGAGCACGCCGACGAGATCTCAGCGCTCGAGTCCGACAACGCCGGCAAGCCGATCAACGCCTTCCGCGACGACGAGATCCCGTTCATGGTCGACAACCTGCGGTTCTTCGCCGGTGCGGCCCGCTGTCTGGAGGGTCGGGCCGCCGGGGAGTACACCAGCGGTTACACGTCGGTGATCCGCCGTGAGCCGATCGGCGTGATCGGTCAGATCGCGCCCTGGAACTACCCGCTGATGATGGCGGTGTGGAAGATCGGACCGGCGCTGGCCGCCGGCAACACAGTTGTGCTCAAGCCGGCCGAGACGACGCCGCTGAGCATCCTCAAGGTCGCCGAATATGCCGCGGAGATCTTCCCCAAGGGCGTGTTCAACGTCATTACCGGACACGGGGATCCGACCGGACAGGCGCTCGTCACCCACGCCGACGTCGACATGGTCTCGCTCACGGGTTCGGTCGGGACGGGCAAATGGATCGCCAAGGCCGCCGCCGACACGCTCAAGCGCGTCCACCTGGAGCTGGGCGGCAAGGCGCCGGTCGTGGTGTTCGATGACGTCGACCTTGAGACCGCGCTTGAGACGATCGCCGGAACGGGCTACTACAACGCGGGACAGGACTGCACCGCGGCGACCCGGGTCCTGGCCGGCCCCAAGGTCCACGACGACGTGGTCGCCGGACTGGTAGAGCAGGCCCGGGGCCTGGTGCTCGGCGACACGCGGTCGGCGGACACAACGCTCGGCCCGCTGAACTCCGCGCGCCAGCGCGGGCGTGTGGAGGGATTCCTGGAGCGCCGCCCAGCCCACGCGGAGATCGCGACCGGAGGCCGTGAGCTCGACGGGCCCGGTTTCTTCCTGGAGCCGACGGTGGTGGCGGGCTTGCGGCAGGACGACGAGATGATCCAGCAGGAGATCTTCGGGCCGGTGATCACCGTGCAGCAGTTCTCCGACGAGGCAGAGGCGATCGCCTGGGCAAACGGCACACCGTACGGGCTGGCCTCGTCGGTCTGGACGCGTGACATCGGCCGCGCGATGCGGGTCGCCAACGCGCTGCGCTTCGGCTGTGTGTGGATCAACGACCACATCCCGCTGGCGTCGGAGATGCCGCACGGTGGCTTCAAGCAGTCCGGCTACGGCAAGGATCTGAGCATGTACGCCCTCGAGGACTACACCGAGGTCAAGCACGTGATGATCTCGCTGGCCTGAGATTCAGTGGGCCGGGCGGACGGCCAGCGCGGACGGTTACGCAACTTTCGCCCGAATGACTCGTTAGAGTGGTGTAAGGGTTCAAGTGGAAGCCTCCGCACTCCCAGCCCCAGTTAGCCTGGCGCGAACTCGGATTTCGATCGGCGCCTCGCTGCTGCGGCTACGTAGCGACGACCAGCTCGTATTGCTGTTCCGAGCCGGCAGCGAGGATGCCTTCCGGGTGATCCATGATCGCTATCGCCAGCGTCTGTTCGCCTACACGCGTCAGATGCTCGGCGGCTCACCGCACGATGCCGAGGACGCCGTGCAGGAGATCTTCGTGCGAGCCTACGCGGGCCTGCGCTGCAGCGACCGTCAGTTGACGCTGCGCGCCTGGCTGTATCGCGTTGCTCACAATCGCTGCGTCGACCAGCTGCGCCGCCCGCTGGTGTCGACCGCCGACAGGCTCGAGGACCTGCCGGGGCTCGCCCAGGATCCGGCCGCCAAGGCCGAGCAGCGTGAGGCGCTCAGACGACTGATCGCTGATGTCCAGCGTCTCCCTGATCAGCAGCGCTCCGCGCTGCTGATGCGCGAGCTCGGTGGGATGGCCTACAGCGATCTGGCCGAAGCGCTGGGTGTCTCGGTACCCGCGGTCAAGTCGCTGCTGGTGCGCGCGCGTGTGAGTCTGGCCCAGGCCAGCGAGGCGCGGGAGACCGCCTGCTCGCAGATCCGCGAGGAGCTGATCCTCGCCCATGACCGGGGCGTCCGAGCCAGCGGCCTGGCCCGGCGCCATCTGCGTGACTGCCCGAGCTGTCGCGAGTTCCGCCTTGAGGTGCGCGGGGTCAGCCGCCAGCTGGCGGCGTTCGTGCCCGCGCTCGGGCCGTTTGGGGTGATCGCCAATCTGCTCGGTATCGGTGGGGGCGCCGGGGCGAGCGGCAGCGCGGCGGCAGGTGGCAGTGCCGCCGCCGGCGGCGGAGTAGCGGCTGTGGGCGGTGCAGCGGCCGGTGGAGTGGTCAGCACCGGCGGCGCGCTGGCCTCGGCGGGCATATTCGCTACCGGCGCCGGACATGTGGCCACACTTCTGGTTGCCGCCGTGGTGACCGCAGGCGGCGCGGCGGAAATCCAGCACACGATCGCCACACCGGCCGTTCGTCACGCTCACCATCACCATGTCGTGTCCGCCGGTCAGGGATCCGCTCCCGCCGTGGCATATGTGGCACCCCAGGCTCCGGTAACGACGGCCTACCAGAGCACACCGGCGTCCCAGCCATCGGTGCCGGCCCCCTCCCCCACCCGTCACCCGGTGCAACGGGCGCAGCTGATCGCGATCACCCAGCCATCGTCGAGCACCACCGATCTCGTCTCCACTAGCTCCACTCCCGTCAACGGCGAGCCCAGCGGCGCATCGGCCTCCACGGGCACTGGCGGCACGAGTACCAGTGGCGCCTCCGCGCCGGCGACCGACTCGCAGCTACCTGCGTCAACGACCACGGGCACGTCGTCGGATCCGAGCTCGACTGCGCCCACGAGCGGTAGTTCCACCGACACGTCGACTTCGACCCCGAGCGCTGGCGCGGATACGAGCGTAACCCCCGCGACCACCACCACCGCGACCGCGTCGACGGGCACCAGTTCTGGAGCCACGTCCTCCAGCACGAGCACCGGCACGTCGGTGACCGGTAGCTAAGCAAGGACCAGCACGACCACCGAGCCCTACCTCGAGACGCTCCAACACGAAGAGCTGCTCGTTCGGCGCGGGCGGCGGTCAGGGCTGTACACGATCATCGCCGTCCATTGCACGACGCGAGGACCGTCGTTGGGCGGTTGTCGCATGTGGTCCTACGAGGACGCGCGCGCCGCCGTGCGGGATGCTCTTCGGCTGTCGCGGGCGATGACATACAAGGCCGCGGTCGCCGACCTACCGCTGGGCGGCGGCAAGGGAGTGATCATGCTCCCGGCGCTGGTGAAGTTCACCGCCAGCCAGCGGACCGCGGCGCTGCTGGATTTCGCCGACGCGGTTCAGACGCTCGGCGGCAGGTACATCACCGCCGAGGACGTCGGCACGTCCTCGCGGGACATGAGCGTGATCGCCCGCCAGACACCCCATGTGGCAGGCCTCGCCCGGAACCTGGGCGGATCCGGAGATCCCAGTCCGTTCACCGCGCTGGGGGTGGAGGCGGCGATCCGGGCCTGCTGCGAGCGTGCCTTCGGCTCGGATTCCCTGCGCGGCCGGACGATCTGCGTGATCGGGCTCGGACACGTCGGCTCGCGGGTAGCCAAACGCTGCGCTCGGGCCGGCGCCCGCCTCGCTGTGGCCGACGTCGACCAGCGAAAGCGCGCCCTTTCCGCGCAGCTGGACGCGCGCTGGCTCGCCCCCGGCGACGCGCTGGAGGCAGACGTCGACGTGCTCGTACCGTGCGCTCTGGGCGGGATCCTCAATGATCAGACTGTGCCGGCACTGAACTGTCGCGTCATCGCCGGCGCCGCCAACAACCAGCTGGCCGCCGAGCGGATCGCCGAGCAGCTCGCCTTACGCTCGATACTGTGGGCGCCTGATTTCGTCGCCAACTCAGGCGGGCTGATCAACATCGCCGAAGAGCTCGACGGCTATGACCCAGCTACTGCACGCCGCCGCGTCCGGAGGATCGGCGACACGGTGCGTGAGATCTTCGATCGTGCCGCTGCCGCCAGCGAGACGCCGCTGGCGGCAGCGATGGCGCTGGCCGAGCTGCGCATCGCCGAGGACGCAACCGGGACCGGCGCCGAGACGATCGCAACCGGGATCGGGACCGACACGAAGCGCGATCCGAGGGCGTGAACTGGCTAGCGACCTAGGTCCAGGCCGGTGGGCGCTCCACGCCACCGGGCAGCCGCCCCTCCGCATCGAGTTTGTCCAGGTGGGCCGCGAGCGTGATCGCAGCCGCCGGGCGCAGCTCGGAGGGCACATCGTCCCAGGCAGCGTCGAGCAGCTCATCGATGCTGCGCTTACCTCGATCGAGGGCCGCGATCAATTTGCCCTCACGATCCAGGCGATGCGCCACGTACTCCTCGAGCTTGGTGTCGACATCGTGGATCAGCGGCCCGTGTCCCGGAGCGAGAATCGTCAGTCCGCGCCGTCGCAGCCTCCTCAGCGCGTCGAGATAGCCGGCGAGCGCGCCGGGATCAGGGGAGATGAACACACTCCCCTCCCCCAGCACGGCGTCGCCGGTCAGCCCGATCTTGTGGCTGACAAACGCCAGGTGGTCGATCGAGTGGCCGGGAGTCCGGATGGCCTCCAGCGGCCCGAAGCGAGCATGGTCGACGAGTCGCACGTCGACGTCGCCGCGAGCCGCCGCCAGTGGCGCGCCGGGGAAGCGCTCCCTGATCGCCGCAACCGCCTCGGAGTGGTCGACATGGTCGTGGGTCAGCGCGATGCCACCAAGCCCGCCCAGCCGGCGCAGCTCTGCGACGACGGCGGCGACGTGCTCCGCCAGCGCGGGCCCCGGATCAACCAGCCAGGCAGGGTCACGATCGACGATCCATGAGTTGGTTCCGCTCAGCGTCAGTCGGCCTGGGTTGTCAGCGCGGATGCCCACCAGCGGGTATCCCGGAGACTCGATCCGCGTCATTGCTTGAATAGTCAAACATGGCGATGATCGACGACGCCCGGCCGCCGCGGGACGAGCCTCCGGAGGTTGACGCCGCTGCAGCCAGCCGCAGCCTCCGGCGCGGGCTGATCTCTCTGGTTCTGCTGGTCGTCCTGGTGACCGCGACGCTACTGACGATCCCCGGCTTGCACGGAGTCGCCGATGACGTCAGTGATATGCGCCTGGGCTGGATCGCCGTTGCCGTGGCGCTGGAGGTCCTCTCCTGCCTGGGCTACGTACTCGCGTTCCTGCAGGTCTTCGACCGGGCTCCGCTCCGGTTCGGAGCTCGAGTAGCACTCAGCGAGCTTGCCTTCGGGTCGGCGGTCTCCTTGGGGGGAGCGGGCAGCATCGCCGTCGGTGCGTGGCTGCTGGTCGAGCGCGGGGGAGAGCCGACGCTCGTGGCGCAACGTTCAGCGGTGCTGTTCCTTCTGACCAGCGCGATCAATGTGATCACGCTTTTCCTGGCCGGTCTTGGACTGTGGATCGGCGTGCTTCCCGGGCCTCGCAACCCCCTGCTTAGCGTCGTTCCGGCCGCGGTCGCCGCAGGCGCCTTCGTTCTGTTCCTGCTCCTCCCTCGCTTCACCGACCGGCTGACGCAGGGCCGATCGCAGGGGCGCCTTCGCGCGGTGCTGATCCAGCTGGCCACGAGCATCCGCCTCACCGAGCGGGTCCTGTTTTCGGCCGACTGGCGCATCATCGGCGCGATCGCATTTCTGTGGTGCGACATCGCGGTGCTGGCCGCCTGTTTTGCGGCCGCCGGCCACGCGCCCCCGCTGGCGGTGATTGTGATGGCCTACCAGATCGGCTACCTCTCGAACGTGATCCCGATTCCCGGCGGGATCGGGGTCCTGGACGGCAGTCTGGTGGGCATGTTCGTGCTCTACGGAGTCCCGGCGGCGATCTCCACCGCCGCGACCGTCGTCTATCACGCGATCGCACTGTGGATCCCGGCGATGTGGGGCACCGCCACGTTCATCATCCTTCATCGCACCCGCAACGAACCGCTCAGCCTCCGCGCGCCACGCGAGGTCCGGCGACGCATCCGTCGCGTCCGTCACTCGGAGGACTGAAGAGCTCCAGGCAAGCCAGGGATTGCGGCCTGAGTGCGCGGTGGGAGAATCGGTCGCCATCGGGCCGAGTTCGCTGAGCGATCTCCGCGATCCCCTGGACGAGAGCGCGCTGCGGCTGCTGGACCGGTGGGCGCTTGCTGCTCGTGCTTGCGTTGGCGCTGGAGCTGGCGCTTCGGGCATGCTCGGCGTAGCCGGGGTGATCGAGAGATAGCGGGAGGCGACCAGCGAGTTGCGCGAGGCCGCGCACGCCATCGATGGGCGTTCAGGTGGACCGCGCCTCAGTCGGCTGACAGCCGCAGGAGCCGGCCGCACGATCACTGCTGCAGCACTCGGCCTTGGCGGCGCGCTCGCAGCAGGTGGCCTGGGTTTGGGTACTGCAGCAGGCCGCCGGCTTTCGCGCTCGGATGATCGCCGCGGACGCATGCTCGTGCACGTGATGGGTCGGCTGAATCTCGATCTCCTCAAACCCCGCCGCGCTTAGCGCGTCACGGAACTCTGTCTCGGTGAGCGCGCCTGCGACGCAACCGGTCCAGGCGGCCATGTCGGCCTTGGTCGCCGTGTCCATGTCGGGATCGGCGATCACGTCGGATACCGCTAGACGCCCGCCGGGACGCAGCACTCGCGCCGCTTCGGTGATGACCTTGGGCTTGTCGCCGGAGAGGTTGATCACGCAGTTGGAGATCACCACATCGACAGATGCGTCGTTGAGTGGCATGTCCTCGAGATATCCCTTGACGAACTCGACGTTCTCCACGCCGGCCTGGGCGGCGTTGGCACGCGCGAGCTGGAGCATCTCGTCGGTCATGTCGAGCCCGATCGCCTTGCCGTTGGGGGCGACCCGGCGGGCGGAGATCAACACGTCAGCGCCGGCCCCCGAACCGAGGTCCAGCACCGTCTCGCCGTCGCGCAACTGCGCGACTGCGGTCGGCACGCCACAGCCCAGTGACGCGCTGACGGCCGCCTCAGGCACGTCCTCCCGGCTGACCTCGTCATACAGCGAGGCGCCGAAGACGCCGGCCTCATCCCTCGGGCTGCCAGCCGGCGACCCAGGGGTACAGCAGCCCGATGCGGATTCCAGCGCGCGCGCCTGGTCATAGGCACCGCTCGCGGCGGCTTTAGCGGCGTTGGCGTAGCGCTCGCGGACGGTCTCGCGGATGTCGGTCAGCTCAGCCATGCAGATAGCTCCTTAAACGCGTCGGGGATGACGTAGTAGTAGGCCCACAGGCCCTGGCGCTCTGAGCCCACGATCCCGGCTGCGCGGAGCACCTTGAGATGGTGTGAAACGGTCGGTTGGGAAAGATCGAACAGCGGCACCAGCTCGCACACGCACACCTTTCCGGCGTGCTTTCGCAGCACATCGACGAGCTGCAGGCGCACCGGATCGCCCAGGGCCTTGGCCACCTCAGCCATGCGCCGGGCGTGATCGCGCTCCACGTCGGGATAGACCACCGGCTGACAGCACGGTTCGCCGGCCGGCCGCTTGGTCTTCGGCGAGAGCTCTAGATCGACGGCCATCAATCTACAAATATCAATCGAACTGATGGATGTCAATGTAATACGAGTGTGCCCGTTGTGGCGACCGTCCTCTTTGTGTGCCTAAGAACGCCGGCCGCTCGCAAATGAGCGAAGCGCTCCTCGACCGCGCCAGCGCGGAGCGCACCGCGCGCTCTCTGCCGGCACCACACCAAGCCAACCGCGTTCATCCTGAGGTAATCGAGGCAATGGCCGGGCTCGGCTTCGACCTCTCCTGCTGCCAGCCGAAGCTACTCACGCGCGAGCTCGCCGAGCAAGCGGACGCCGTCGTCACCATGGGCTGCGGAGACCAATGCCCCTTCATCCCCCGCCGCCACTACATCGACTGGAACCTCGCTGACCCGAGCGGTCAGCCCACCGACCAAGTTCGCGTAATCCGCGACGAGATCGACCGTCGCGTCCATGGCCTGCTCTCTGAACTCCAAGCCACGCCTGGAAGCTGAAGCGCCCAACAACGGCGAAAGCCCCGCGAGCCGCGGGGCTTTCGATAGATCGGGGCGCCCGGATTTGAACCGGGGACCTCACCGACCCGAATTATGGGCGAAATCCGGAGCACGAATCGAAGATCCCTGCAAATCGCGTTGTTAGAGTCCTCTTCACCTCCTCTCAGATCCTCGGATTGTGCGGTCGATTACCGGGGTTTAGGCAGCAAGGTCGAGTTGCTGCCCAAATGGCTGGCGCGCCGATCACTGCTGCCAGTGAATGAAGCTCTCGTACGGCGGCCCGGAAGCGATCAGCCAGTCGAGCGAGATGACGAGAGGACCGATCGAGGCCGTGCCCTGAGGGAACCGATTCGGGTTGAGAATGACGATCCCGTGGTGAGGGCGATCCTGACTGCGGAACCGGCGATCGAGCTCAAGAAAGTCGTGCCGGTTGTAGGTCACCAGCGACCGCTCGGTCGCCTGGGCGTACGCGAAAACGTCCTCGTCTGCAAGACCCCGAAGCTCGCGGCGCTCACCGATCGCTTCGACCTCGCGGTCGCGTGCCCGGAGCTGCTCGGCCACAACCGCCGAGATCATCTCGTCAAGCAGCAGCCTCACCGCGTGCGGCTCTGCTCACGCCAGCGCCGCTCGGCCGCGTCCGCCTCCTCCTCGTTGATGCCGATCCGCTCGTCGATCTCAGCGGGGTACTCGCTGTAGTAGCCGACCGCGTCACGCACCTGCCGCACCGTAAGACCCGACCATTCGGCCGCCGCCTGCATCCCGTCGTCCCCCTCGAGACCGGTCGAGCGCACGGCGATGATGACCTCCCAGACGTCCGGGCCGGCGGCAAGGCCCGCCCTCCGACCGGTTGGTCCATCACGGAACACGATCCCGGGGTGGTCGTCCATCCGCACCCCCTCGTCGATGTAACGCTCGGCAAGCCGCGATTTGTTCAGACCCGACCGAGCCCCGCGGCGCTCAAGCCGATCCACGACGCCGGCGTCCAACCGAGCGGAGAACTGGCGCGCAGCAGTCATGTCCGACAGTGTAACGCATCGTGCGACAGAAACGAGCTGCGGAACCCGGGTCTGGCGTACTCGAAGTTCGTGAGAGCGGCTGCTCCAGCGCTCGACCGACGCGCCGTCGAGATCGTCTGCGGGAGAGGGTCTCGCGCGGTCGAGCCGCAGCCGTGACGGTCCCGTGTCGGGCGTTCGCCGGGCGATCGGGAGCATTCAGCACTCTCGTCTGAGCCCGTATCGTGGCGGACATGAGCCACCGCTCCGAGCTGCCGCCCGAGCATCTCGTCGCCGAGCTGGTCGGCTTGCTCGACGACGCGTTCGAGATTGACGACCCGGCCGACCTCGAGCTGCTCGCAGGCACGTTGCTGCTGCCGATCTCGATCGCCGAGGTCACGGAGCCTGCGCGGCGCGTAGTCATCGACGCTATCGAGGCACGCGCCGATCCGATCGCCTCCGCCGCGCTCGCCGCGCTCGCGGTGCTTGCACCCTCGCCGCTGGCTGCCTATGCGCACGGGGCCGCCGTCCGCCTTGCGGGCCGCGGGGTCACGCACCCGTCCGTCGCGCGGATCGGCACGCTGTCGGTGGACTCGGCCGCCGCGGGCGCAGACGAGGACACGGAGATGATCGTCGCCGTGCTCGCACGGCCCGGCAGCCGCGACCGGCAGGTGGTCGTGGTCGGCATCGATGTGGCGAACGATGCCCTGATCGAGTGCATGCTGACGCCACCGCTCCCGCGTCGTGAGGCCGAGCGGCTGCTGCGCAAGCCAACGAACCACCCGGACGCGCCGCCGCTGGCTCCGCTGGCGACCGAGGAGCTGGCCGCGCGCGTGATCGCCACCGCTGGTCGCGCTCGCGATCTCGGCATCGCACTCGGCTCGGACGCCGCGCCGGTCCTGCCGATCATCGCCCGCGCTCTCACGGGCGCCGGCGACGCGGTCGCCTGGCCCGAGACGCTCGCTCCGCGGGAGGAGGACGACGACGAGCTGTCGATCTTCGACGACGCGCTCGATCCCGACGAGCTGATCGAGCGGCTATGCGGCGAGTTCGAGGAGCACATCCGCGAGCGGTGCCCACCGGACCGCTCGGTCCGGCGCCATGCCGGTGCGGTCGGGGGCGAGATGCTGCGCTGGCGGGCCGCCACCGGCGACGGCCATCTCGGGCGCTGGGAGGTCGAGGATCTCGCGATGTTCCTGATCGAGCACGTCTCGTCCAGCAGCGGGCTTGACGACGACGCGCGGACCGCAGCGCCGGACTGCGCTCTGGCCATGATCCGCTTTCTCGCCGACCGCGGCAGCCTCAGCGGCGACCCGCTGCCCGACCTCGAGCACGCCTGCGAGATGCTGCGCACTCACGCCGCCGCCCACCGCCCGCACGGCGACGCCACGAGCCGGCGCCGCGCCAAGCGCCAAGCGCAAGGCGCAACGCTCAGCGCGCAAGCAGAGCCGTCGTCGCTGAGAGTGTTCGTACAGTTGCACTACGCGGCGCGGGCCGCGCGGCGCCATGAGCGCCGGGATCCGCGCCGAAGCGCCGGCATCAGCATCCTCGTGACCTCGAGCGCCGCCGACCGCATCGCGACCCCGAGGGCGTGGTCGCCGTAAGGGTCGAGGCCGAGCAGCGCGATGCGCTCGTCCAGCAGGTCGATCAGCTCACGTCCGGTACGCCGGTCCAGCATCGCCATCGGGCCCCACAGCGACATCGCCGGCGGCCCTGGCATCAGATGGCCGACGAACATGTCGTTGGTGTGAACATACGAGGAGACGTCGTGGCTGACCACGCGCGCTCGCGCGCAGTCGCGGGTTACATCCTCGATCTCGATCGCGCGACTGGGCTCGGTGCTGCGCACCCGCAGCAGCGCCAGGTGCGCGGACGCGATCCGGCGAGCGACCGCCCGCTCGGGATCGGTGAGCCCGTCCAACTCGGCGTAGCGCTGCGCCGGCGTGCCGCCACCGGGAAGCTCACGGTCGTTGAGCTGCCACGACGCCAGAAGCTGCACGTCGGTGTCGCCGAAGACCAGCCGGCGCGGATCGCCGACCAGCTCGCGGAGCGCCGCGTCCATCTCGTCTGGATGGTGCGCATACGCCCATTGCTGGATCCGGTCGCCGACCGCCATGTCGCCGTGCGAGAGCGCACGCGGATCGATCTCCGTCCGCGCAGCGCCACAGCAGCGCTTGTACTTCCGTCCGCTCTCGCACGGACACGGCGCGTTGCGACCGATCTGGGTCACGTGCCGGCCGCGAGGTCGGGAATCAGCCCGCGGCTCCGGCACTCCTCCTGCAGCGCGGCCGGCAGCATGCGCGCGTCGACGATCACGCCGTCAACCTGGACATGCCACGCCCACGGGTGGCGCTCGAGCAGATCGCGGCGGCAGAACTCCAGATCCAAGCGGCTCAAGCCGAGCAGGTCTCGGATCTGCTTGGCCTTGTTCGCCATCGTGCTCTTGGGCACACCGGTCAGATCGCTGAGCTCCTCGCCGCTGACGTGCAGCGGCTGAGATCGGTCGAACAGGAAGTTCACGCTCCCGACGGTGTAGATCGTCGCCGCCGCCCAGATCCGCAAATCGCCGCGCAGCAGGGGCGAGGGACGCTTGCGCGAGAGCTTGGCGACCAGTCGCGCGCACAGCCGGGCGTACTCCGCATCGAGATGCTCGGCGCAGAACCCATCCGTCAAGGCGACGATCTGCTCGACGTCGGACCGCAATGCTGGCGGAACCTTGAGACCATCGATGCCCGACCGGGCCGCGCGATCAGTCACGACTCGTCACCCGAGGCATCGTGACCGTCGCGCCGGACGGAACGCGAGCGGCAAGGGCTTCCCGGCGCGAACGGCATGCTCCCCGCCGGGGACGCTGCCCCGGCGCCGGCGCGCATCCCGTCCGCCGAACCTGGCAGGCTTCGGCCCATGAGCTTGGAGGTCGCGGAGCAGATGAGCTGCACGACGCGTGACGATCTCGCGGCGATCGCCGCCCGCGCGCCGACCGTCGTCCGGGTGCGTGCTTTCGTGGACTGGGTCGGCGCTGGTTGCGCGCTGACGCAAACCGGTCGGCTCCGCCGTGCGGACGCGCTCGCGCTGGTCGAGCTGTTGGACACCGGGGACGTTCTCGATCTACGCTTCCCGATCCAGAGCAGCACCGAGCTCTACCACCTGACCCTGCTGGTCAAGTGGGCGAACGCGTGTGGCCTGGTTCGGGTTGCGCGCGGACGGATCGTCGCGGTGCGCAAGCACGCCAAGCTGCTCGAGCAGCCGGTCGAGCTCGTCGGCCACATGCTCGCCGCGATCCCACGGCTCACTCACGAGCTGGGGCATTCAGTCGTCGCCGTCGACGCGGTCCACACCGTCGAGGCGGTCTTCGGCGAGCTGATCGGACACGGCGGCAGTCTGTCGCTGGAGCACGCATGTGAGGTCGCCTGGAGCACCGCGATGTCCCGCTACGAGTTTCCCGACGCCACCGAGCTGCAGATCGACTTCCAGCGGCGACGCAGCAATGGCGACTTCCGCAGGATCCTCGAGGCCGTCGCCGGCTTGGGCGTGCTGACGGTGGCCGACGGCCTGATCGAGCTCACGCCGCTCGGATCGCGGAGCGTCGCCGCGTGGCTGGGCCTCGGAACGCCGACGAGCGGCGTGCTGAGCGTCAAGGTCACGCTCCAGGGATCGGCCGATCCGGAGATCTGGCGGCGCCTGCGCGTGCCGGCCGACATCCGTCTGGACCGGTCCCATCAGGTGCTCGGAGCAGTACTGGGATGGCAGGACTCCCACCTCCACATGTTCGAGCACGGGTCGGACCGCTACGGATTCCCGGACTCGGACTTGAGCATCCGCGACGACCGCGAGGTAGCGCTCGGGGCGCTGCTGGTAGAGCCAGGGGATCAGCTGCGTTGCGAGTACGACTTCGGCGACAGCTGGGAGCACGAGATCGTGCTCGAAGCAGTCGAGCAAGCCGATCACGGCCCGTCCTGCACCGACGGCGCGGGCAGATGCCCGCCCGAGGACGTCGGCGGAATCCGCGGCTACGAGGATCTCCGGCGTGTGCTCGCCGCCCCTGGGGAGGACGGGCACACTGAGGCGCTCGAGTGGCTGGGCATCGAGCGTGCCTGCGACTTTGATCCCCTCGACTTCTCCGTGGAGCGCGCGAACGCCGCTATCGCGAGCGTTCTGATCGCTGGGCTACCCAAACCGGGGGCCCGAGTCGGTGGGGTTGGGCAGGGATTGGGCAGTGACGCTGCCGCGGCCCGCTAACCTCACACCGGCAGAACCGCAGAACTCACCATTTCCAGGGGTTTCCCGCCGTCTGTCCCTACGCTGCCCGGAGGTCTTCCCGAGTGGGAGCTATCGAGCAGGAGTGCGGCAGTCAGCCGCTGCCCGCGCAGATTGCGCCCCGGCTCCCGCAACGCAGGGTTGCGCTCCGGACGTCGTGCCACGGGAAAGCTCAGGGCACCAGCGTGAACGCCTGCACGTGGCGCGGTCTGACGGCGCGGAAGTGGCGCTGATCGAGCGTTGCTATCACCTCGAGTCCGCGCCGCTCGGCCAGCGCGATGACGGAGGCGTCGACCATCCCCAGCGGCAGGTCGAGGTACTGCTCCATCAGCTCGGCGATCCTTGCCCAGTCAGAGTCGAGCACGGGCTCGACCACGAGCTCGCCGCCGGCGAGCGAGCGGGCGAACGCAAGCTCAGCATGAGGACCGATCCTGTCGCTGAGCAGGTAACTGACCTCGGTCAGCACGAGCGCTGGGACCAGCAGCGGCCGCTCAGCGCTCGAGAGCAGCTGCACCGACCGGGCGTGATGCTTGTCGCGGCTGGCCGCGGCCGCGTACAGCGGCCCGGCGTCGACGATCAACACCTACTCGCGCCCGCGGCGGCGCCGCACGCTGCCCGCGACGAGCTCATCGACGTGTTCTGAGGCATCACGGGGCGAGCCGTCGCCGACGGCGAAGAAGCTCAAGCGGCCGTCACCGGGCGGCGGTAGCTCCCGCTCGATCGCCTCGCGGGCGACCTGCGCGATCGACAGACCGCGCCGGCGCGCCTCGAGCCGCAACCGGGCATCGACATCGTCAGGCAGCATGATCGTCGTTCGCTTCATGCATACAGCCTAACGCATCACTAGCCGGAAGTTTTCGTGGTTGAGATGTTGAATCCCGCGTGGTGGTGCGGGATTCGGTTGTTGCGGGCTGGTTTGGCTTTGGCTACTCGTGGAGCTTGATGTCG
>CALAQT010000409.1 GCA_937888775.1 uncultured Actinomycetes bacterium
CTGAGCAGGTCGAGGTCGGGCATGGTGGCGCGATCGGCGTATAACCCGAACGTCATCCCGCCGGCGTAGGAGACGACGGCGATCGCCACTGCGTGCTCGGCGGCGAGCGGCACGATCGGCACGACATCGATCATCGGCGCGCCGAACGCATACAGGCGACGCGGCGAGGCGGGGATGTTGGTGATCGTGATGTTGAACAGTCGTTTCGCGTACAGCGACCGCGCGAGGCTGGCGTGCAGCACGGGCGGCGCGAGCTCGGTCAGCCCGGTCACCGCGCTGGCCGCGAACGCTTGCCCGCCGGCCTTGCGCTTCTCGGCCGCCGCGCGCACTAGTTGGTAGCGGCGCAGCGGGTCACCCTCGGCCACCGGCAGCTCGACGAACAGCGTGGAGACCTTGTTGCCGAGCTCGCCGTGGTCTCCCTCGTGGCGGATGTTCACGGGCACCATCGCGCGCAGTCCCTGGCGCGGTGGGTCCTCGCCGCGCGCGAGCAGCAGCTCGCGCAGCGCGCCGGTAGCGGCGCACAGCACGACATCGTTGACCTTGCCGCCAAGTGCCGAACGGACCTTCTGCAGCTCCTGGAGCTCGACGTGGACGGTCGCGATCCGTCGTGTCGCGCCGATTGGCACGTTGAGGCTCGAGCGCGGGGCCGCGATCAGCTCGTCACGGGCGAGCAGATCGACTATCGCCCGCGAGTGCTCGAAGACCTCACGCGGATGCATCAGCGCGTGCGCGCCGGCGCGAGCGGCAGCGATGCTCGCGCCGGCCGCCTGGCCGACAGACTCGAGTGGATGGGGAAGCCATCCGTGCCGGACCTCTTCGGACGTCGGCACTCGCGCGGCGTGGGGCGTTGACGGCTCGCGCGGCGCGGGCTCTGAGTCGAGCAGCAGGTCGACGATGCCGACCGAACCGACGCCATCGACGAGGCAGTGGTGGGTCTTCCACACCAGCGCCCAGCGGCCCTCGGCCAGACTGTCGAGTAGCACGATCTCCCACAACGGACGGCTGCGATCCAGGCGGTGCGAGTAGAAGTCCGAGATCCAGTCCAGGAACTCACGCTCGGCTCCCGGCGAGGGGAGCGTCGCGTGACGGACGTGCGCTTCGATCTCAACGCGCTGATCGTGCTCCCAGCAGGGCCACGCGAGTCCGCCGGTGCGGGGCACGCCGAGCCTCTGCCGGTAACGCGGCAACAGGTCAAGGCGCTGCTCGAGGTGCTTCCGGACCTTCCCGACCGCCGGCGTCCCACCGCCGCGAAGCGGCTCGAACACGAGCGCTCCGCCGATGTGCATCAGCGCGCTGTCATCGGCCTGCTCGAGCTCCAGGAACGTCGCATCAAGCGCGGTCAGCTGGTCATTGGCAGGCATCGCGGCTCCTCAGTGGTCCTGTTCGATTTGGATTGCGAGTCCGCCGATCGTGGACGCCAGGCCTTGGTAGTTTCCGATCAGCAGGCATAGTTCGATCGCGTCGCGGTTGCGGAGGGTGGCTTGGACGGCGTTCCAGGTCGTGTCTGAGAGCGCGCGCTGGGCGAGTAGTTCGTCGCTGACGGTCAGCAGCGTCCGCTGACGGTTGGTGAAGCCGTCTGCTGGAGTCTTGTCGGTTACGCCCGTGATCTGGTCGGGTGTTAGTCCGACGCGGAGCGCGATCGGTACGTGTTGGTGCCATTCGTAGGCTGAGCGACATTGCCACGCGACTCGTAGGATCACTAGTTCTGTGTCGCGGCGTGGCAGCTTGCCGAATGGCATTAGGTGTGCCGAGTAGCGTAGCCAGGCGCGGAACAGGCGCGGGTGTTGGCCGAGCGTCGTGAATATGTTCGGCGGCCCGCTGGTGCTGACGCGCCCCGCGACCGCGGCCACGATCCTTGCCAGCGGTCCCAGCTCCCGCGGGCGGGCCGGAGCGATCCGGGGCTCACCGCTGTCCGCGGGCACGAGCAACGCTTGCAGCCTGGCGACATTCGCGCCTTGAGCGCGCCGACGGCTCACGCTTGGATCATGCCCGGTAGAGCGCGACTGCGACTGTGATCCCCGCGCCCGCGGAGACGAACAGCGCCGTGCTCGCCGCGTCGAGACGCACCGTTTCGAGCGCGAGCGCAGGGGCGGCCGTGTGCGCGCCGGCGAGGCCGTCCGGAAGCGACGCGACCCGCTCGGCGGACACGCCGAGTCGCCCGGCCAATCCGTCGGCGAAGCCCGGGACCGATGATGCTGTGGCGATGAGTAGGTCGATCTCGCCGAGGTCGAGCGCCTGCGCTCCCGCCAGTTCGCGGACGGTCGACTCGGCGCACTCAAGCGCCCGCGCAGCGTAGGAGTCGGCGACCGTCACGGTGAGGATGTTCCGCCCATGACGCGCGAGCCCACGCCGGGCATCGTCGTGCCAGTCCACATAGCTCTGAAACAGCTCCGCGTACTCGGCGAAGGTGGCGAACTGGAAAGCCGTGAACCCGGCGCGGGCGTCGTCCGCGCTCAACAGGACCGCACCGCCGACCGAGGGAAAGGCGAACCCTTCAGAGACGCCCGGTTCCGGGTCCATGTCGCTCGCGACCACCATCCCGAGCTCCACCGTCCCCGACGCAAGCATGCCGTCAACCACGTGAATCCCCGTCAAAAGACCACACGCCCCGTTGGAGACGTCGAACGAGAACGTCCCGTGACCCACGCCGGGCGGGCGGTCCGGGTTCGCGCCGATGTCCTCCTGGATCAGCGACGCCAACGCCGGCTCGTTCATGATCTTATCGTGGTACACACCCGCGTTGACCAGCAAATCCAACTCATCGGCGGTCCGGTTCGCGCGCTCCAGGCACGAGCGGGCGGCAGCGTCGGCGAGCTTCAGCGCACCCGGGGCGAACGGCCGATGGTGAGCGACCGCGGTCGCGCTCGCCTCAATGATCGTGCCCATAGCGCCCCACCAGCTGATCCACCTTGAAGATCACGATTCCCACCTCAAGACCCGAAGCAAGCGCGAGCAGCAAAACTCTGTCGTCCTCGGCGAAGCGGCCCTCCCTGAGGTACTTGCGCAAAGCGACGAAATGCGTCGTCGACGCCGTGTTGCCGAACTCATCAACGGTCACAACCCAGTGCTTCGGTGCCACCCCAAAGCGCTCGGCGAGGTCCTTCATCCCCTGCTTGATTGCCCTGGCGGACGTCTGGTGAGGGATCAGATAGTCAATCTCGTCGAGCTCTAGCCCAGCCTGGTCGAGCGCCTCACGCAGCAGCGGCGGCGAGGCCTCGATCGCGAACTTATGGATCGCGCGCGCATCGGTGTACATCGTTGTCCCGGGACCGGCCTTCGCCGGAAACGCCATACACAGACGGCTGTGCTCAGACAACGTCGTGAACCCAGCAACCTCGATCCCGGGAGCGCCCTCGGGCGCCCGCTCAAGGATCGCAGCGGCGCCAGCGTCACCGAGCGTCAGCGACGCGAGCTGCTTGCTCATCACCGTGCGGACCTCACGCGCAGCATTACGATCCAGATCTGAGATGTACTCGCCACTGACAACCATCCCGCGGCGGATCCGCCCCTGCCGAATCAGATCATTGAGAATGAACACGCCAGTCAACATCCCCGCACACGCATTCGCGAGGTCAAAGCTCATCGCACGCCCGGCGCCGATCGCTTCCTTCAGCGACACGCTCACCGGCGGCTCGAGCTGCATCCGCAGACCCCCGACATGACGGCTGATGCTCGACACGATCAACACATCGAGATCCTCCGCAACACAGTCCGCATGCGCCAGGGCGTCGCGCGCCGCGCCAAGCGCGAGCGTGTAGGAATCCTCGCCCTCGCCAACGACATGACGCTCACGGACACCCGTCAGCCGCTCAAGCTCAATGCGAGTCCGATGCTTCGTGCTCGCCATCAGCTCATCGCTACTCAACCGATCCTCGGGAACACACGCCCCGATCGCAGCGAAACGGCTCGTATACAACCCACCGCTAGGCGAGCCGCCGACGCCGCCCTCCAACGCCATCCAATGCTCGCCACCGCCTACCGACCCGTCGCTCTTCTCCATACTCCCATTTCATCACCAGCGCGAACCCCGCGAGCCGGGGTAACTACCGCTCGCGCCGCGTACTCCACCGTTGACCTCCACGCCCAGGCTCGACCGGACTGGAAAGGTCCTAGCCGCCAGCACCAAGCCCGCGCGGTCGATCACGGACGCACGCCCCGCAGCCCAGCCGCTCGCGAACGCGAACACTTGGGCCAACGCAGCTCGTGCCGATCCTGCCCGAAGAGCCGAACGCGCAGCTGCACCACGAGCGTCCCACGTTCTTCCACGCGCGGGAGGTCGGACCACGCATCGGACCCGTAAGGCCGAGATAGGCGGCCAGCTGCCGGGACGTTTTGAACCGACGGATGTCGCCGATCGCCGCCAGGAACGACGCGGCGCAGATCACCTCCAACGCGACCCGATCCGACGGCAGAAGACTCTCAGCCAACACCGCAAGCGCTTCCGGCGTCGACGCAACCCGACCCGCCGAGCGCACCTTCCCGTCCTCGCAGATCGCGATCTCGCAGAAATCCAGGTGCACGTTCAACCCGATCGCTCTTCCGATCTCCTTCACGGCCAGCCTCCTAGCGTTGAGTGAACGGGAGAAGCAGCGGGCAAAACGACACAGACGGATACGTGCTCGAGGCACAATCGGGGCAAGTCGCAGGGGCGGCCACCGAAAAGCACGGGCTCGAAGCCCATCGTCCAAAACGGCCTGCCCACACTGCGTTCTCCCAAGAAAGTCCCTGTCCCGATCACGATAAGTACGCGGGCACGACGGGGACTCCTTGCCGTGCATTTTCATGCCCCGAGAACCAGCGGCCTGCAGCGTCGCCCCAGGCGCTGCCCGTTCGTCGTCATTGCGATCACGTCCGAGTCGAAGGCCTCGCTGTCGCATCTGGTGCAAACCAGCAGTCTTGATCGTCGGCGCCGGACTTCTGGATCGGGCTACAAGCAGCAGCGGCGGTCGTGACAGCCGCTTTTCGGCGAAGCGGAAGCGCTCGGCGCCATGAACAGGAATTCTGCTTCGGAACGGGAGCAGAAGCCCGGCGGACGTCGGGCAGCCGCGGCCCGCTGACTGCCGGAATCGTTCCAGAGCGAGAGCAAGGCCGGAGCCGGTCACGGCTTCCGCAAAGCCAGGCGAAGGAGCAGCGAGTGGAACTGCGGCGCTCACCCGCGGTCGCTCCGTCAGCACCGGCATCGCTGTCGGCGACCCGCTGCTCCGGACGGCGGTCACCGCCGGCGATGACGTGTACGCATAGCCGGGGTCATCGCGAATCTCAGCCGAACACGTCTATTGCGACGGCGGGTCGCCATCTCCGGTGGGAAGCCCGGTCGGGCGGCCAGGGGTTGCGGTGGTGGATCCCTAACGGACGCCGGTGTAGGTCTCTCGCGCGCCGCTCGGCGGACGCGCACAAGTTCGGTTCACTGCCGCCACTTGAGGTCCGCCCGCCCGATTGCGCTCACTGGGCGCTAGGCCGTGCTCTCTGATCTGAGACCAGTAGTCTTCCCGGACTGCTTAGGCTTGGCGGAGCGTATATTCGTGGCTAGGTTGTTGTCGGCCGCATCTGCCACAAATCGCTCATCAGGGCCAGCGGCACCAAGGCCGCGGTGCGGGCCGTTTTTGTTTGACTTTGCCGCCCTGTGGCTGCTGGAGGAGTCGTGGTGAGCGCCGGGCACAGGAAGCGGTTCGTGATCGTGGGTATGGTGGCCCTGACCGCCGCTGCTCTTGCTGCGATCCCGGCCAACGCCGCTGGGCGATCCTGTGGGACGGTGCACGGGGGCGGGACCACGGTAAGCGAGGCCCCGGTCTGGAGAGTCGAGATCGGTCGCGGCCCGGTGACGTGCGCGCAGGCGCGCGCGGCGGTCAAGAACTATGTCTCCGGTCACGGCAAGTTCCACGGTCCGCCCAACGGTCCACGCGCCAAGCAGTACGTCACCCTCCCGGGAGGCTGGAGGTGTTCGGTCCTCGAACAGGGCGGGGCGGCTTGCCAGCGCGGAGGAACGCGACGGGATCCTCGCGAGGAGATCGGCTTCAGCCAGCTTCCGGTCGCCGTCGCGAGGGCAACCGCGCAGGCCCGCTCCTCGGACCCAACCTCCTTCACCGTCGCCGGCGAGCTGCGGGGAGTGGCCGCGGTGTCGGCCGCCAACGCGTGGGCGATCGGCGCGACGGGGAGCGGCAAGACGCTGATCCTGCACTGGAACGGCACTGCCTGGACGCCGGTGCCGAACCCGGCGCCCGCGGGCAGCATCCTCTACGGAGTGGCCGCCACCTCCGCCGGGAGCGCGTGGGTGGTCGGCTGTAGCGGGTGCTCGGGCGGCATCGGCGCGCCGCTCATCATGCAATGGAGCGGCACCGCGTGGGAGCTGGTCGCAAGCCCGGCTCCGGCGGGCAGCTCCCTGAATCGCGTGGCCGCGACCTCGGCCACCAATGCCTGGGCGGTCGGCTCGGCCGGTGGCGGCAAGACGCTGATCCTCCACTGGGACGGATCGGCCTGGACGCGCGTCGCGAGCCCGAGCCCGGCCGGAAGCTCGCTGTCCGACGTGGCCGGCACCTCCGCCACGAACGCATGGGCGGTCGGCGCCACCCGCAGCGGCAACACTCTGATCATGCACTGGAACGGGAGCGTCTGGAAGCGGGTGCCCAGCCCCAGCTCAAGCGAGATGGGTGTGTTCGACTACCTCGAAGCCGTGGCCGCGACTCCCGCCGGCGGAGTCTGGGCAGTCGGGAGCAGCACCAACTGCGGGTGCGGCCCGGGCGCGAGCCTGATCGAGCGCTGGAACGGCCGCGTGTGGAAGCAGGTACGCAGCCCGGGGCCCGGCGGCTACGCCCTGGCCAGCGTGGCCGCGGTCTCCGCGACCAGCGCCTGGGTGGTCGGCGAGTCGGGCGAGGGGGACAGCCCCACGCACGCCGTGATGTCCAGATGGAATGGCCGGGCGTGGAAGAGTGTCGCCATACCGCACCCTGGCGCCTACGGCAGCCTGGCCGGCGTGGCCGCCACGTCTTCCAGCAACGCATGGGCTGTCGGAACGTCCTACACCGCGAACCGGGGCCAACCCGGCGGAAGCCACTTCAAGACCGTGATCCTCCACTGGAACGGCACGAAGTGGACATGACCACAGGTATCCCGATACGACGCCTCATCATGGTTTTGATGATCGCCGTGGGCTCTCTATGCCGGTGGCTGCCTCAGCCCTGACGCCCTCGAAGGCTCAGAGAGCAGTCGCAAAATAAGCTGGCCGAGGTCTACGGCAACGCGTAGCTCGACCACACCCCATCGTGGTCCCAGCCTGAGTGCGAGCCGCAGGCGGACGACTCTCCCGGGCGTTCCTGGGCGGACAGCCCATCAGCGTGAGCAACGTTTCCGCCTTCATCCGCGCGGTCGCGCGATGGTGCTGCTGCCATTCGCCGACGCAGCTGGTCCAGATTGCCGCTCCGCCTCGCACTGCGGAAGCGTCGGCAGACCTCGCGAGCGCGACCGCTCTTGAGCAATACCAGCAGCTAGGGCGTGTCCGCCGGCCACAGTGCCGCTCCGCGGCGATTGCAGGAGACGGGCGTCTCGACGCGTTAGCTGACCCGCGGCTCGCGAGCAAGCGTCTGGCGGATCCGCAGAGAGATCACTGACCCGCTTGCTGATGACCAAGATCAGCCGGGCCGAGCTAACGATCTCGCGGTCCCTGCGCGCGCTCGCAATCGCCCAGAAGGTGCGTTCGCAGTAGCCGCCGGCGCACGATCGCTATCCACGGGGAGCGATCGTGCGATCCCGCCGACCCGCGCGATCGCTTGGGCGACTAAGCAATCGTTCGGGGTCGGGTCGATCGGCGCTCCAGCGCGCTTTCGAGTTCGCCCACAGGCGGGCGTCCGCCATCGCGCCGGCGGACGTCTGCTTTCGCGCTGGCAGCGCCACCGAGCTCACGACTGCGTTGGCGACACAGGGTTCGTCCCGGTCGGGCCCGATCGGCGCCGTGGCGCACGATCGGATTCGCCCAGATCCGAGCGCGCCGCCGCTGGTCGGCGCAGACGGCGTGGCGGTGCTGCGCTGCGGTCCGCCGCTTGCGCTTACTTGTCCAGCGGTTGGGTGTCAAGTGGGATCGGGTCAGGTTCGT
>CALAQT010000410.1 GCA_937888775.1 uncultured Actinomycetes bacterium
CGCCGCCTGAAACTTGACTCATCTCTGCCGGCTTCGCCGGCTCAAGCCTCCTAGTCGAGCGCCTGGCGAGGTTATTTCCGTTCGCCCGACGTAACGCTTACTTGGTTCGGGCTTGCGACGTTCCGCGAAGACGTGAAATCGGTTTCAAATCGATCCCAGGTAGCTAATGGTCGACTCAGATCGGCGCGCCGTACGGTGACTCGGTCAGCCATGTGGTGAGCTCGTGGGCCGGGCATGGTTGGCTGAAGAGGTATCCCTGGACGCTGTCGCATCCGTAGCTGACCAGCAGGTTCATCGCGACCTCGTTCTCGACGCCCTCGGCAACGACGCTCAGACCGAGGTTGTGGGCGAGGTCGACGGTCGAGCGCACGATGACCGCGTCGTCGCTGGCGGCGGCGAGGCTCGTGACGAAGGACCTGTCGATCTTGATCTCGTCCACCGGCAGGCGCTGCAGATAGGCCAGTGACGAGTACCCGGTGCCGAAGTCGTCGATCGACATCCTCTCTCCCATGTCGTGCAGGCGGCCCAGGATCTCGGGGGCCACAGCTTCGATCAGTGCGCTCTCGGTGAGCTCGAGGGTCAGCCGGTCGGGCGCGGTGCCCCAGGCCTCGGTCAGCTCCGCCACGATCTCGGGGAGATTGCTGCCCGAGCGAAGGCTGTGGGCGGAGATATTGACGGCCATCGTGAGATCGACGCCCTGATCAAGCCAGATCTGCTGCTGGCGCAGAGCTTCGTCGAGCACCCATCTGGTGACCGGCTCGATCAATTCGGTGCGCTCCACCTCGGGCATGAAGCTGGCGGGAGCCAGTAGGCCATGTTCGGGGTGCTGCCAGCGGACGAGCGCCTCGACGCCGGAGATCTCGCGGATTCGCAGTTCGATCTTGGGCTGGTAGTGAAGGACTAGCTCGCCGCGGGCGATGCACTGACGCAGGTCGTCCAGCAGCGCGAGCTGATGCTCTGCCTGCGTTTCGTGCGCCCTGTCGAAGACGGCGTGACCACTGCCGGTCCGCTTGGCAACATACATCGCCGCGTCGGCGCGGCGGAGCAGCTCGGCCGTGGTTTTGCCGTGGTCGGGAAACACCGCGATGCCAACGTTCGCCGACACGTGAACGACCTCGTCACGGACCTCGAATCCCGGCATGCACGTCTGCTGGATCTTCCAGGCCACCGCCGCCGCCGCCGCGAGGTCGGTCGCGCCCCCGGGCAGGATCCCGAACTCATCACCACCGAGCCTGGCGATGATGTCGTTCTGTCGCAGCGCGGCGACCAGACGCTCGCCGACCTGCTTGAGCACGGTGTCGCCGTGCTCGTGTCCGAGCCGGTCGTTGACCTGCTTGAACCCATCCAGATCCATCACCAGCACCGCCCGCGACTCGTCGTTGCGCTTGGCCGACGCGACCGACTGAAGCAGGTGCTCCCCGAACAGCGTGCGATTCGCCAGACCCGTGAGCCCGTCGTGCAGCGCTTGGTGCTCAAGACCCTCGGTGTAGGCCTTGCGCTCGGAGATGTCACGCACAAAGGCGAGCGTGAGGCTCCGATCGCCGAGCTTCATCTCGCCGTGCTCCAGCTCCATCGGAAACGTCGACCCATCCTGGCGGCAGCCGAGCGTCTCAGTCGGCCGGTTCTTCGCGCCTGACTCCGGCAACCGCCCTCGCGCAGCCGTCGTCAAGCCACAAAACTCACCTCGGCGTGCGGGAGCGATCATGAGCGTCAGCGGCTGTCCGATCACGTCTTCCTCGCGGTAGCCGAACAGCGCTTGCGCCGATCGGTTGAACGATTCGATCACGCCCCCCTCGCTGAGGGTCACGATCCCGTCCGCAACGTTGTCAAGCACCACTTGCGTGCTCGCCTCGCCGTCGCGCACGGCCCCGTTCAGCGTCGTGATCGATTCGAGCGAGCGTTGCAACTCCTGGGCCTGCACGAACAGGTCGACGAAGACCGAGACCTTGGCCCGCAGCACAGCGGGAACGACTGGCGTGAAGATGAAATCGACCGCGCCACTGGCATACGCGGTCAGAGTCTCCGTATCCTCGCGCGCATGGGCGGTGACGAAGATGATCGGCGTCCGGCTCGACTCAAGCCGCTGCCGGATCAGCTTGGCCGTCTCATACCCGTCCATGATCGGCATCCGTACGTCCATCAAGATCAACGCAAACGTCTGGCGCAAAACGGCGCGCAGCGCAGCTTCTCCCGAGTCGGCCTCGACGACAACCACGCCCAGCGAGTCGAGGATCGCACGGATCGCGACTCGCTGACCCTCGCGATCGTTGACAACCAGCACCGCCGGTGACCGCGCCACGCCAGAAGCCTCGATCGCGCCGTCGCCCACCATCAGCCAAGCACGTCAAATACCGGCGCAGCAGCCACGGCAACCTCGATCCGCTTACCGAAGGCAAGCAGGCGGTTTGGGTACCGCGCAGGGAATTCGGTGTGCGCGCGGGGTCTGCGCTCGACTCCCAGGGCCTCGGACGGCGGCGAGTACTCGGTGCCGTCGACAGGCTTGCTGGCATGGTGAGTGATCATCTCGAAGGCCGATTGTGATATCGGCACGAACGAGCGCACACTTGAGCCCGAGCCTTCCCGCGATCCGCCATTCCTGGCGTTCGAACCGCTGGGGGAACGGTCAACGGGCACTTGACGCGAGAGGGGCTCGTCTTTGCCAGCGAGCTTCAGTTGCAGCAGCTGTTGCGGTTGCTCGATCGACAGGCTGAGGTGCTTGCCCAGCTCCGCGACCGAACCGGGCCGCTTCTGCCCGCAACCCGCGTAATTAGCGCGTTGTTCGGCGAAACCGCGCTCAAGGATCACCTCACATAAGGTTGGTTTCTGGCTCGGGTTCGGCATCGCGATGGTCGGCCTCCTAGCCGGGCTGTGGTTCTCGATTCGCGTGCTGCTTCCGGTGAGCGACGTCCAGACTACCAGCCGCTCCAGCAAGGACGACACTGAGCGCAGGAACGGGCGCGAGCAGCTGACTGGACGACCGGGTGCTGCGCGCAAGGAAGGCTCCGAGAGATCGCAACAGAGCCGGTCCGAGCAGAACCTTGGCCACGAGCTTGGGCGCTCGGCTTGGTTGGCCGGATGGCTACGCAAGCGCCTGCAAGGTCCTCGCGAGCAGCGCGACTGGCACATCACACTTGGTGCGGACGCGTTGGTTGACCTGCCGGCCGACGAGGCCGGAGCGCGCGCCGAAGTCTACAACGCGTTGAACGGGTGGCTCCGGAAGAACCACGCCACGATCGACGCGCGCACGGACTGCTTCATCGCTGCCAGCGCAAGCCTGTTCGTGCAGCTCGCGGGCTGGATCATCGCGCTGATCGCTCCCGGCTGAACCACCCAATCCCCACTTCCGCTGGTGATTGCAAATTGCGGAAAGGCCGTCGGCGCGGGCGCCACCGCTGTCGGGATAAAGAACGCTCACCGAACACTTGACGGGGCCGGGCGGACGAAGTCCGTCCTCCGGTGTGCCGGCGTCATGCCTCGGGTCTGATCGCGGCGGCCGGGATTACGATCACCGGGCGGTCAGCGATGTGCAGCAGCTCGTGTGAGACGCTGCCCAACAGCGCCCGGACGCGCCCGAGCCCGCGGGCACCGACCACGATCTCATCGGCGTGGCGAGCGCGCGCAACATCGATGATCGCCTCGGCTGCCGGACCTCCGATCAGCTCTGTCTCGTACTCCACGCCTGCCAGCAAGTCATCCAGCGGCAGGTCGCGAAGCAGAGCCTCGCCGCGATCGCGGCGGTCGGAGAGAAAATGATCGTAATAGGGGGAACCAAGGAAGTCCGGCGGGAGCTCGTAGGCGTGGACGACGAACAAGCGGCCCTCAGTTCCCGCCCGCTGCGCGGCGAACACTAGCGCGGCGCGTGCCGGATCCGATCCGTCGTAGCCGACCACGATCGTTGGCGTGGGCTCTCGTGACGACATCTTCAGAACACTACGCGACGGCGTGCTTCCCGGGGGAAACCGGTCAGGGAACCCCGAGTTGTCGGTGGCGCGATCGGGGAGGGGATCGGATGATCCCTGCGGAAGGTCTGGCTGGTCAAACACCGCCCGCGGGCGGTGTGCACAACATCGCAGCGTCGGGCTCTCGCACATGAACAGTGGGGATGTCGCCGCTTTGCAACGGAGCGTCACGCCCCCGAGGATGCTTCCTCTACTCGGTCGGCGCGCGCTGCGTTATCGGCGCGCTGCGGGAGGGTGTGGAGCGGGCAGCCCACGATGCTTATTCAAGGCGATGGGTTCTCCGGTCGATGAGAGGGCATGGGTGAGCTACCGTGGATCTGCGCGATACGTCGCTGATCGTCGCCTTGGCCGTCGTCGGCGCGCAGCCGCGAGCGGTTGCGAGCGAACAGGCGAGAGCTCCGTCGAGCGTGGCGCGAACGGAGCAGAATTCCGACTCGATCGATCGAAGCTGTGACAGGCCGGTAGCTCGAGCGTCCTCGCCGGCAACCACGGAAGCCTTGCGCCGGCGGGGCGCTTCGCGCCGCTCGGGGACAACCCGAGAACCGGCTCACGCTCAGGGGCCGATCCATGCACGCCTAGCGGGAAGCCTCTCAGAGACAGGCCGGCCATGAGAGTCGCTCGCGTGGCGGGTGGTTGCGTGGTCGCTGTCGGGCTGCTGGTCCTGGCCGGGTTGCTGTTTGACTTCCCGCTGTTGAAGGGACCGCTGCCCGGTCTCGTGCAGATGAAGGCGAACTCCGCGGTCGGTTTTCTCGCGACAGGAGTCGCCCTGCTGCTGACGATCTCGCAGCCCTCTGCAGGGGGACGGCGTGCGGCGCGTCTTCTCGCCGGCCTCGCGATAGCGATCGGGACGCTCACGCTGGCCGAGTTTCTGCTTGGTCGCAACCTGGGACTCGACGAGCTGCTGTTCCGAGACGCCCGCGCCGCCCACATATTCGCGCCTGGCCGGATGGCTCCACAGGCCGCGGTCAACTTCATCTCGCTGGGTTTCGCGCTGCTGCTCCTGAGCACAGCGAGGGCCAAGAGCCGGCTGGTGGAAACGCTTATCGGAGCGTCGTTCGTGATCGCACTCTTCGCCGTGATCGGCTACGCCTTTGGCGTCTCGGAGCTGAACGGGATCCCTGGCTTCAGTCCGATCGCGTTCACCACGGCTCTTACGTTCCTCGTGCTGTGCGTTGGCATCGCTGTCGCTTCACCGGATCGTGTGTCCGTCGACCTAGCGTCGAGCAAGGGGCCGGGGGGCGTCGTGTTGAGGAGGCTGCTGCCGTCCGTCGTGGTCTTCCCGATCTTCGGCTGGCTTCTGCTCGAAGGCGAGCGCCATTTACTGTATTCAGCGGCGGTCGCGGTCACGCTGTTCGTGATCGTCGCGACAGTCGTGCTCGCGCTCGCGATCGTGTTGCTCGCGAAGCGGCTGAATCGGCTCGAGCTTGAGCGCCAGCAGGCTGCTGCGAGGGGGATCCGTCTGGCGACGTTGATCGACGCGTCAAACGAGGCCATCATCAGCGCGAACGCTGACGGGCTGATCACGACCTGGAACCGTGCCGCCGAGGCGTTGTATGGATACACCGAAGAGGAGATCACCGGCTGGGCCGATGAGCGTCTTCTGCCCGCCGGAGAAAGTCCAAGAGCAGCGACAGTTGCTGCAAGCCGCTGCGCGCGGGGAGGTGATCGTCGAACTCGACACCCAGCGCCTCAACAAGAACGGCTCGCTGCTCGACGTCTCGGTGACGATCTCGAGGATCATGGAGGCTGGATCTGTGAGCGGCTTCTGCGCCGTGACCCATGACATCACAGACCGCGTCCGGGCACGCGACGAGCTCGAGCAGAGGGTCCGCGAACGCACCCATGACTTGTTCCGCTCACGCGCCGAGACTCTGCAGAGCCTGGCACTCGCAGCGGAGTACCGCGACCACGAGACCGCGCAGCACACCGAGCGGGTTGGCGAGAACGCCGCACAACTCGGACTCCCCGCCAGCGTCGTCGCGCTGATCCGCCAAGCTGCCCCGCTGCACGACGTTGGCAAGATCGGAATCCCCGACCAGATCCTCCTCAAGCCCGCACAGCTAACTCCTGAAGAGGTCGCGATCATGAAGCAACACACGACCCTCGGCGCGAGACTGCTCGCCGGAAGCGACGGCGAGATCCTCCAGCTGGCCGAGCAGATCGCGCTGACCCACCACGAACGATGAGACGGCAACGGCTACCCAGCCGGCCTCGCAGCTGAAGCGATCCCGATCGCCGGGCGGATCGTCGCCGTCGTCGACAGCTTCGACGCGATGACGCATGACCGCCCGTACAGGGCCCCCTCCTCCGCCGCAGAGGCCCTAGCCGAAATCTCGCGCTGCAGCGGAAGCCAGTTCGACCCCCGAGTAGTCAAAGCATTCCTGCAACTACATCACGCCGCTAGCGAGCACCCCCCGAAGACCCCTTCATACCCTCAAACAGAACACCTCAGCGCCGTGCACGTCACGCCTCGCCTCGCCGACGATGAGAACATCGAAGACCCACTGGTCGTGTGAGATGCGTTGGTTCAGCCGACTGCGTGGGCTTGCTGTTTTCGGATTTCGGGCATCGCACTTGCATCCACATCGTCGTCGCGACGTTCCTTGGGCTGCGTCCGGCAACGCCGCCATCGACGAGGGCTACTTGCTCCAGACGTTCCTCGCGAATACGCCCGACCACGTGTACTTCAAGGACGCCGAGAGCCGGTTTACACAGATCAGCAGCTCGCTCGGGCGCTGGATCGGTGTTGAGGTCGAGACCAACGCTCTCGGCCTGACCGACTTCGACTTCTTCGCGGACGAGCACGCTTGCGCCGCAAGGGAGGACGAGCTCAGGGTGATGCGTACGGGAGAGGCGATCGTGGATCTCGAGGAGCGGGAGGTCTTTCCCGACGGACGGATCACGTGGGTGTCGACGACAAAGGTTCCCCTCTATTCCCGCGACGGGCGAATGATCGGCATCTTCGGACTGTCACGTGACATCACGGCGCGGAAGCTCGCTGAAGAGCGGGCGCGAGAGCAGGCGCAGGAGCTGGAGCGTTTGACCAGGGAGCTCGAGGAGCTGGCAATTCATGACGCGCTCACCGGCCTCTACAACCGGCGTGGGGTCGAACTGATGGGCCGCAGAGCAGTAACGCGCGCCAGCCATGACGGCAACGACGCCTGCGCGCTGTTCATCGACGTCGACGGGCTCAAGTCGCTCAACGACGGCCTCGGGCACACCGCTGGCGATCGCGTCCTCATCCACGTCGCCAACGTCCTGCGCGACGCAGTGCGTGCCACGGACATCGTCGGTCGGATTGGCGGTGACGAGTTCACCGTGGTGCTCGCGGGTCAATCAGCTCATGACGCCGAGGAGCTACGCGAGCGCATCGAACTCGCGATGCAGAGGCTCCCGTCTGCCGAGAACCCCGTGTCGGTGAGTATCGGCATCGCGACACGGCACCGCGACGCTGCCGAGACTCTGGACGACCTGATCGATGCCGCGGACCGCTCCATGTATGCCGTCAAACGGCAGCGTGCCATCACCCGAGCATCTACCGAGAGAAGAGTGAGCGACCTTCGGGTCAGACCTGCCGACGGCGCGTATGGGGCTGGGCAAGACAAGCCGAACAGCGGCAGTAGCTCGGCTGGTGGCGCGCCTTCGAGTATCCCCGTCGGTTGAATCGAGGAGAGGTCCGCTCATCGCCGCACGTCCTCTGAACGAGCTGGCGCCGATCTCTTCGTTTGGCGTTCCCCTATCGGGACCGGCTAGTACCGGCTCAGGCAAGTTCGTTCAGGCGGCGGCTGTGAGGCGGCGAGGTCCTGCTTTCCGGTGGAGAGCCGTGCGCAGCTGACGAGCGCCATCAGACGGCCGCGATCGTCTCAGAACCCGTAGGCGCCGCCATGATTGGGACGTTGATTTCGGGACGCGATTGCGGGACGGTGGATCGCGGCTTGCCGCGGGGGCGGTCGCCCTCGCTCGGGCCCTACGCCTCGTACGGCAACTCGCAAGCCTGTCCGTCCACGGGCAAACGCCACCGCAGCCGCAACGGCACCTTCCCCGCAGCCCGCCAAGCCACCGGCGACCAAGCCCGCCACCGGCCCAAGTCCTACTGCCGCGCGAAGCGCCCCGGGCGCAACCAAGGCCGCCATCCGTGCGAAGCTCGCCGATGGCGATGCGATGACCGCTGGCGAGATCGCCACTGCGACCGGACTTGGCCGAGCGACCGTCAGCACCACCCTCTCAAGGCTCGCCAAGACCGGCGAGGTGACCAAGGCAGCTCGCGGCTACGAGATAACGAAGCAGACGACCACCCCTGTAGCCGCCGACTCGGCCGGGTAGCGCGTGGAGGGGCCGAGGACCACGGAAGGCGCAGCCCTCGATCGCGGGACTACGTAGGGCGCCAGCTAGAAGACCTGGCGTGGCCTCGCCCATCGAAACAGCGCCTGGCACGATTAGACGGCGTATCGCGCTGCCCCTCCTACGCGATAGTTCGCCAGCGCCATCCCGGATCGTACGTCGAAGCGGCACGGGCCCGGGCGAGTCAGCCGCTAGTCGAGATCGACGCGCGCGACGGCGTGCTTGACATTGCGACGCTCGTGATGAAGGGTGAGCCCGGCAATGGCGACGACGAGCCGGAGGGCTGTGAGATGGCGGACGGACTGATGTTGGAGTTTGAGGGCGTCGGCCAGGAGCAATACGACGCCGTCAACGCGCGCCTGGGAATCGACCAGGTAAGTGGGAAAGGTGACTGGCCGGCTGGGCTGGTGTTCCATGCCGGCGGGGCGAAGCCTGGCGGCTGGGTGGTCTTTGAAGTCTGGGAGTCCAAGGAGGCGCAGGAGCGGTTTATGAACGAGCGGCTTGGGCGTGCGCTTCAGGAGGGCGGCATCACCGACCCTCCAACGAGGGCGGAGTGGCTCGAGCTGGCCGCGTACAACAGCCCAGGGGCCTGAGGCAGTCGGCCTACCCGCGGGCTCGAGGGAGGGCCGTCGATCACTTCCGCTTAGCCCGAAGTTCCCCCTGGTGAGGTAGGCGAATCCGGCGCGTTTCCTGGGTTTTCGGG
>CALAQT010000411.1 GCA_937888775.1 uncultured Actinomycetes bacterium
CGCGTGACGATCCCCCGGCGCACGCGTGGGCGATGGCGGTCGCCCTCGACTCGCTGCGTGTCCGTCTCACCCGGGTAAGACTAGAACGACGCCAGCACGCGACTTAAGCACGAACAGCGGATGGCGCTTTGAAAGTTCGTCGATCTGAGCGGGTGTGTTGGGATCACCGCCAGAACCAGGCACCTTCAACGAACACCGCGGAATACGCGGTGCGAGGGTTTACTCCCGTTCGCCTGCGCGCGCAGGCGCACCGCGGGCACCCGTAGCTCGATCGGCCCATTCGGCCTGTTCACGACACGACAACGGGTCGGTAACAGGCGCGTCACATGCGAGCGGGAGCAGGCGGCCACCCTGAGGTTGTGGCGACGCTGCCCTCGTTATACGCGCACCGCCTCGGCCGCGAGCCGGGGCCCGATTCATCCCGGGCAGCGCTGCGGGCAACGCTCGCTGGTCCGGTCGATGGTCTCGAGACCGATGCCTGTCTGACCGCCGACGGACGGCTGGTGCTGTTGCACGACCCGTGGCTGGGCAGCTCCACGACGTTGCGCGGATGGGCGCATCAGACGCCATGGAGCGATCTGCGCCACGCGCGCCTGCGCGACCGCGACGGCGCCCCGACAGCGCAGACGCCGATGCTGCTTGAGGAGCTGCTGGACGACGCGCCCGGTGACCTTGCGGTGCAGGTCGAGGTCAAAGCCCACGGCAATCCCGATCTGGCACGGGCTACCGCCGCTGCGGTGTGCCGGGTTGCGGGCGGGGGGGCGGACCACGGCCGGATGGAGGTTCTCTCATTTCATACGATTGCGTGCGAAGAGAGCGTGCGCCACGGGATGGCAGCGCGGCTGGTAACGTGGGCCGACTATGCGCCCGACGCGCTGGCGCGATGGGCAGCACGTGCGGGGGTCGGCGGCGTCTGCATCGAGCACTTCCTCTTGCACCCTGCCCTGGTCGAGCGCCTGCGATTTGGGGGCCTCAGCGTCACGACCGGGACGATCAACGACGCGGCGCTCGCCGCGCGAGCAGCTGCTCTCGGCGTCGACGCGATCACCACCGATCGACCGGCGGCGTTGCACCACGAGCTTGCCTCCATCTCGCACGCGGCTGATGGCGGCGGGATCATAGGGCGTGGTCAGCCGGCCGCTCGTAGCAGCGCGAGAATCCGTGGGTGGCCGTCGATCTCCCGCTCGTCGACGACCTCGACCTCGTCGAGGCCAACGATTCGCCCAAGTCGCCGCAGACCCTCCGGCGAGAAGCCCCAGTAGACGTAGTCATCGCGCGCGTACACGTCGCCCGGCTCGTGAAGCTCGATCGCGGGGGCGCCGGCGGCCACGCGCGAGCCGTAGGTCTCGAGCACGATCTCACCGCCCGGCGCCAATACGTCGGCGAGCGCTCGCAGCAACGCAATCGGGTCGGTCACCCGGTGCAAGATCCCGAAGCACAACGCAACGTCGAACCGTTCGCCGAGCTCGTGGACGTCCAGTGCGTCCATGCGTAAATACTTAACCCGCGATGCGACCAGCCCAGCGATCGCGCGGAACCCGACGCCACCCTCAAGCGTCACGCCGAAGCGAGCACGCACCCAGTCGGCGTACTGCTCATTGTCGACCGCGACAACGCGCCGCGCGCCGCGGACCTCCGCGAGGAAGCTGTAAAAGCCATCAAACGCGCCAACGTCGAGCACGCTACGGCCCGCAAAACGATCCGCTTCGAGCACCGCAAGCCGATAGCCGTGGTCGCGGGCGATCCCAGGCGTATAGATCCCCGGCGCAAGCGCGAACGTGTGAAACCATAGCGGAACCGAATCGCGGACGCACTCGGCGTCCGCAGGCGGCGCGCCGATCGGGTTGACGTCGGCGACGAGCCGCTCGGCAGGGGACGTCTCGGGGATCGGCTCGACCGCGATTGTAAAGTCTGGCACCCATCAGCTCCAGGTCTGTCGTTCACAGGATGGTCACACCAGCATCGCAGGTTCGCGGCAGCGGCTCTGGACGATCTGACCGTCCCGCCGTTACGCCCATCACGCTCTGGACGGCCGATCGCCCTCGCGAGGCTCGCCTTTAAGATCAGTCGGAAACGAGCTATCGCTAACGCGTACATGGAGCTGTGGCGCAACGGTAAGGTCGTCACGCCCGACGGCCAGAGGCCGTCTCGATACGGAAGGATCAGCGGACGCTAAGCGGGATTCGCGCCGCAGAAAGGGCTCGGGTCGCACGGGGCGGCGTGCGAAATCATTGCTGGATACTTGCGGAGAAGCAGGAGCGACCGGCGAGCGGGTCTGCCGGTCCTTGGTTTTGGGCCGACCGCCGAGAGGGTTGGAATGTGGTTTTCCAACCCTCTCGGAGCTTTCGCATCGGTTGGGTTGTCTTCCGTTTAGTTGGCTTGAGGTGCATTCGTTGGGTTTCTCTGGCGTTGACTCAGGTCGAGTAGATGATGGTGACGTTCGAGCCGCTCTTGCCGGCGGCAGCGCTGTGGACTGTGCCGTGGGCATGCGTGAACTTGCCGATGCCGCCGTTGAGCTGGACCGTCGAAAATGGGTTGCTAGAGGCGAGACTGACGATGAACTGGTTGGCCAGCAGCATCGAGCCGCCGATCGCGACCTGCGCAAAGCAGACCGCTTTGGGAGCGGTGGTGACGACGCACGCCAGATGAATGGCGGCGGTTGGTGTGTTGGCGTGGTGCTTGGAGTTGCCCGCGTAGCCGATGGCGGTGATGTTGATGCTGGATCCGGTTGGGGGAGGCGTGTTAGTGTTTCCGATCGGGTGCCCGGACGGGTCGGTAAACGTGTTGCTGATGCTCTTGTCGTAGAAGTGCAATGTCGTCGCCGCGCTCGCCGAAGCAGCGAGGATCGCTACGGCGCAGAGCGCTCCGAGGACGACGACACCGATGCGAACGCCGGTGCGCCGGTCAAATCCGTGGAGCTTTGTCTGCAACATGCTGGCCTCCTTGGTTGGTTGGCGCAAGACTCGCAGCGAGTGGGCTGCTTGTCGTCGTCGGGGAGTACGACCTGTCGTGGACTTTTGGATGATCTGGGTCGTACTTGAATAGGACCCGGTGTCCTACTCAGGTAGGACCCGGGTCGTCTCTGCGGAGGATGCGCGCTGGTTTGTGCGGCGGTAGCGTGCGCTTATGGACTGGGATCGCAGCGTGATCGCGCGTGTACGGGGGTTCGATCCCCGGGTGGTCGACTGGGTTCTGGCTGCGCTGCTCACAGTCGGTGCGCTCGCGGACGCCGCCTCGGAGCCTCATCGCAAGCTGGACGCGCTGGCGATCGTGTCGCTGATCGTGCTCACGAGCAGCGTCGCATGGCGGCGGCGCGACCCTGTTCTCGCGACGCTGGTTGCGGTCACTGGGCTGATGGCGTTTCAGCGCGCGAGCGTTTATAACGGGGACGGCTCGGTCGAGGGGGCGGTGATCGCGCTGAACTTCTACATGCTCGGGCGCAGCAGCGGGGACCGCGAGAGCGCTTTGGTGTCTGCGGTCGTGTTCGGGTACTGGCTGGCGGGGGCTGTGGTGCTCGCGTACAGCACAGCCGGCGGGTCGGTCGGCGAAGTGCTCGGGCCGTGGGCCTTGTTTGGTGGTTTACCGTTCGCGATCGGGCGCACGCTGACCACTCGCGGCGCGTTGACGCGTGAGCTCGAGGCAAATGCGGCGCGCCTGGAGAGCGAGCAGGAGCTGCGCGCTCACCATGCCGCGGGTGAGGAGCGCAATCGGATGGCGCGCGAGCTGCACGACGTGATCGCCCACGGCGTGAGTGTGATGGTGATCCAGTGCAGCGCCGCGCGCAGGGTCGCGCGCGCGGACCTCGAGGCAGCTGGGAAGGCACTCGAGGTTGTTGAGAGCTCGGGGCGCGACGCTCTGGTGGAGCTGCGGCGGATCGTGGGTGTCCTGCGGCGCGGAAACGACGAGCTCGCGGGGTCCGCGGCGCCCGGGCTCTCGCAGTTGGACGCGCTGGTCGACCGCGCTCGTGCGTCGGGCCTGCCGGTCAAGCTGCGCGTCGATGGGCAGCGCTCGGCGCTGTCGCCGGGTCTGGATCTCGTCGCCTACCGGGTCGTGCAGGAGGCGCTGACCAACGTGATCAAGCACGCCGGTCCCGTGTCCACTGAGGTGAAGGTCAGCTTCAATGCTCGCGAGCTCGCGCTCAAGGTTTCAGACACCGGCCGCGGACCGGCGCGAGAGCGCGGACCGGTGCGGGAGCGCGAGGACCACAACGGGCCGGGACATGGGCTGGTCGGGATGAGTGAGCGCGTTGCGTTGTATGGCGGTGAGCTGAGCACGGGCCCACGTGCGGGCCGGGGGTTTGAGGTCAGCGCGCGGATCCCGTGGGACGCGACCGTGTCCGCAGCTCGAGCGCTCGGGGCGCCGGCCAGTGGCGACACGGTGCCGCCCGCGGCCGCCGATCAGGTCCGTTGGCCTTGGCTGGATCCGTTGCTCGCCGGGGCGCTCCTAGTCGTGTTTGAGATCGCGGTGCTGAGCAGCGGCCAGCGCCGCGGGTCGCTCCCCCTGAACCTGATCGTCCTGGCGGGGATGGCACTGGCCGCTGTCTGGCGCCGCCGGTCGCCGCTGTTGTTTCTGATCGTGGTCGCCGCGCTGGCGGCGGTGATGAGCGATGCCCTTACGCCGCTGAACAAGCTGCCGCTGAGCGCGACATATTTCCTGCTGGTTCCGACCTACACGGTGGCTGCATGGGAGCACCGCCCCAAAGCTGCGCTAGGGCTCGCGACATACATAGGTGGCTCAGCGGTCGGCAGCCTGATCGTCGACCGCGGTACGGTCGGCGCTTTCGCCGGCGCGGCGTTCCTGATCTGCGCGGCGTGGGCGGCCGGTCGAGCGATCCGCGCGCGTCGTCTGCTGACGTCAGAACTCAAGCGCACCTCCGCACGGCTAGCGGACGAGCGCGAGGACCGCGCGCGGCTGGCCGTCGCCGGTGAGCGCTCCCGGATCGCGCGCGAGCTACACGCGGTCATCGCGCGCAGTGTCGCGGCGATGGTCGTTCAGGCCGAAGCTGCACGAGGCCTGCTGGACCGCGATCTCGTGCGAGCGGACACCGCGATGGGGGCAATCGAGGACACCGGTCGCCAGGCGCTTGCCGAAATGCGGCGGATCCTTGGGGTCCTGCGCCACCCCGAGGACGTTGGTGAGCGCCAACCGCAGCCGGGCGTGCACCAGATCTATGCGCTCATACAGCGGTCGCGGGACAGCGGTCAGCCGGTCGAGCTGAGCATCGACGGTGATCCCGGGATCCTGCCCGCTGGTGTCGACCTCGGGATCTACCGGATCCTCGAAGCCGCGCTGAACAGCATCCACCAGGCGGGAGGTGCCGTCGGCGTGGCGCTGCGCTTCGGCGACGAAGACCTCGAGCTGCAGCTCACCGCCCGCTGCCAGGGTCCTAGCGGCTGGCCCACCGACGTGATGCGCGAGCGTGTAGCGCTGTGCGGCGGGCAGCTGCAAGCCGACGCCCGCGGCGAGGATGGCTGGCAGTTCGTCGCACGGATGCCACGCGGACTGCAGGGAGCGCTCGCGTGAGCGTTCGCGTCTTGATCGCCGACGACCAGCAACTCATCCGTGCCGGGTTCCGGATGATCCTCGCCGCCGAGCCCGACATCGAAGTCGTCGGCGAAGCCACCACGGGCGCCGAGGCGGTCACCCTGACCCGCGAACTCGGACCGGACGTCGTCCTGATGGACATCCGTATGCCCGAGCTCGATGGCATCGAAGCCACCCGCCGGATCCTCGCCCAGGACCGTAACCCAAGCCCTAAGGTGCTGATCCTCACCACCTTCGATTTAGACGAATACGTCTACGACGCGCTGCGCGCCGGCGCGAGCGGATTCCTGCTCAAGGATGTGCCGGCGCACCAGCTCGCTGCGGGGATACGCGCCGTCGGCGACGGCGACGCGCTGCTCGCACCCAGCATCACCCGCCGCCTGATCGAGGAATTCGCCGCCCCCCGAACGTCAGCCAGCACCGCCTCCGGCCTCGACGAGTTGACCCCCCGCGAGCTGGACGTCTTCCGGCTCCTCGCGACCGGAATGACCAACAGCGAGATCGCCGCTCAGCTGATCGTCGGCGAGACAACGGTCAAAACGCACGTCACTCGCATCCTGATGAAACTCGGCGTGCGCGACCGCGTCCAAGCCGTCGTGCTCGCCTACGAAACCGGCGTCGTCAGCCCGGGTCACAACACAGTGAAATAGCAGCCGCGGCTACCTCGCGAACTACTGCTCAGGCGTATGGGAGCGCTGCGTGATACACAAGCTGGCGTGGCTGGCGCGGGTGAGCTTGACGGCGGGAACGTCCGGGCGTCTGACCGCGACCGCAATAAAGTCGCCGATGAGCTACGAGCCCATTGCGCAGAGGGCCGGATCACGATGGAAGAGTTCGAGCGGCGCGTAGAGCAGGCGATGGCCGCACAGACTATTCATGACCTGGCCGAGGTCGTACACGACCTTCCGACGACCATCCCGCCCGACCGACAGCAGCACCGTGCCGAGCGTGTCCGGATCGGACCGCCCGGGATTCGCCCGTTCACGCGCCGGATCGTCGTGCCTGTGCCTTTGGAGCGCACACGCGCCATCGCGCTGGACACCATCGCGACGGGGCTCAACGGCTTGGGCTACGAACTCAGGCGTCAATCGCCGATAGCAATGGAGTTCGAACGTACCGCGAGAGAGCGGATCGTTATCGACTTTGAAAGACACGGCACGGCCAGCACGACGATGATCGTGCATGGCCGCGCAGCGCGAAGCGTCCGCAAGCATTTCGCCAAGCTCGACTTCGGATGACCGCTTAGGGCTTGCTTGCGGCTCTATCCGGCTGGTTCGCCCGCGGGAGCGGCTGTCAAGGCCGGGCATGCCGGCGACTCGATCTGCTGTCGTGCGTCTGGCCGGGGCTCTACGGGCCGCGGTGTACTACGAGTTTCGCGGGTGGTTCGGGCGGATGTGGACCGGCGGAGAGGGTGCTGCAGTGTGCGCGATGCCCAGGATTCCTTACGGGCGAGCTCGCCGGGTAAAGGGCGAGCGTGCGGGGATCGTGGCCTCGGCGTTTCCATTTCCGGTCCGTCGCGGGGTCGAGCGGCGGCCGGTGCTTGTGGTGGCCGCCGCAGCCATCTTCGCGGCGGTCTTCGCGCTGCGCCAGACGGGTGTTGAAGCGGACGGGCTCGCGCTTCTTAACCTGGTTCCGATCGCGCTCGTCGCGCTTGAGTTCGGCCTGCTTTCCGGTATTTGCTCTGCGGCAGTGGCGCTCGGGCTCGTGGGGGTGTGGGCGCTTGACGCCAGCACCGATCTCGGCGCGTTTGACATGTTCACGGTTGCCGTGGCGTACCTCGCGGTCGCTACGGTGGCGGGCCGTTTTGGTAGTCGCATGCGCGACGCGCACGAGCGACAGCAGCTGCTTTTGGAATCCGGCTTGACGCTCGCCCACCTGGAGGGTGCCGACGACCTGCCGGCGACTGTTGCGCGACACGCGCGGCAGCTCTCCTCATCGCGTGGGGTGCGAGTCGAGCTGACCCACGGTTCGGCGGTCGAGTCGGGCGATTGGGAGCATGACGGTGTAGAGGCGCGCGTCCCGATCGAGGTGCGCGGCGTCCGCTACGGAACACTCGCGGTGATCCGGTCGCGACAGATCGGGGTTGAGGATCGCGCGACGCTGGCGATCCTCGCTCTTCAGGCCGCGGTTGCCGCGGAGAGCAGGCAGCTGCTCGAGAGCGAGCGCGAGCGAGCCATGATTCGCGCGGAGCTGCAGGACGCTCGCGAGCACCTCGCGCAGCGGGGAGATCAGCTACGCGAGCTGATCGTTCGCCAGGAGGCCGAACGCCACGACGTCGCCTATGAGCTGCACGAGCAGGCGGCGCAGACGCTCGCGGCGGTGCTGCTCGGCTTAGGGGCACTCGAGCGCGAGCCGGCTTCCGGGTTGGCGGTGCCAAGATTGGAAGCGTTGCGGTTTGACATCGGCTCCACGCTGGGCTCGCTGCGCTCGCTCGCGGTCAGACTGCGGCCGCCAGCACTTGAGCTCGGCCTGCAGACGGCCCTGGAGCAGCTTGCGGACGGTGCCCGACACCGCGGCTTTGGGGAGATGAAGGTCGCGGTGCGGGAGGCAGACGGCGTCGGTGAGGAGGTCGAGACTATGGTTTACCGGGTAGTCGAGGAGACGCTTTATGCGGTGGGGGCGGCGCGCTCGGTGTCTGTGGGCATCCAGCGAGACGCTAGCGAGCTCGTGATCGACGTGAGAGGCCCACGGCGCGCGATCGCCCAAGAGCGGCTGGCGGTCCTCAGGGCGCGAATGGAGCTCGTTGGTGGAACGGTGGCGGCCACGGACGCTGAGCTGCGTGCCGTTATCCCGCTGGGCTAGCCGCGAGCCGAGTCGCAGCCTTCGCGAGCACCGGCGGCCGAGCTTTCGGCAGGCACACAACGCTGGCGGGGAGTGGGACGCTGTTCGGCGTGGGCGGATCTCCCTCGGCTCTGACCGTCCGGGGTGGCTGCGTATCTTGCTTATCTGACGGGCGAAACGGTTTGGAGGCGCTGATGTGGAGATAGTCCTGGCCCTGACTTCGGCGCTGCTGTTCGCGCTGGGCAGCGTGCTGCAGCAGAAGGCCGGCTTGGATGCGTCGTCCGCGGGGGCGAGCTCGGGGCTGCTACTGCGCATGGCGCGGCGGCCGGTGTGGCTGGCGGGAATCGCCTCAGACGGCCTGGGCTTCGTGGCCCAGGCGGCGGCGCTGGGCATCGGCCGCCTGGCCGTAGTGCAACCCCTGCTGGTCGCCAGCGTCGTGTTTGCCCTGCCGCTCGGAGTGCGGCTCAGCGGCCAGCGAGTGCGGCGCGGCGACGTGGCGGCCGCGGCGCTGGTGGCGGTCTCGCTAGTCGGCTTCCTCACCATCGCCAGCCCGTCCGGCGGACGCAGCGAGGCGCCGCTGACCGACTGGTTGATCGTCGCCATCGTCTGCGCTGCGGTCTGCGCGCCGATCGCGCGGCTGGCGCGCCGCGGCCCGGCGCCGCGCCGGGCGGCTCTGTTGGG
>CALAQT010000412.1 GCA_937888775.1 uncultured Actinomycetes bacterium
GGGACAATCCACCACGCGCGCCAACAGCGCAACGCCCAACCAGCTTCTCACTGAATACCGGGGGCTAAGGGAGCCGACGTCGCGACTGATGCGCAAGGCAGCGTCCTGCTCGACAGCGAAGGGGATGAGCACGCGCGCATACAGCGACGCGATCTTCTCACCGGATCACTCATCTCCCAGACCGCAGCCATCCTCTCGGTCACCAAGCCGGTCATCGGCGGGATCCTCTACGGCAGCGCCTGGCTCAGCAACTCCGGAGGCATGGCCGGCACCTTCTTCCGTCTAAACGCTAAGACGCTCCGGTCCCAGCCAGTCAACCGACCCGTCCAGCAATACACCAACGCCGTGCTAGCCAACGTGATCGCTTGCATCCTGTGGATCCGCCAGCCATACGGTGGACCGCAGCGAAATTAACTGCGCCACCCCAGCCACTGGCGCCCCTAGCATCCCCGTGCGGCTGGAGATCCTCCGACTGCGCGCGCTGGGCGGTTGACCATCCAGGCTGACTCGCTCGGCGGCGAGCAGCCGAAACGTCTCGTAGAGGCAGAGCAGAACGTCGGCTGGTCCGGTACGGAATCGTCAGCGAACGCTGGCGGGACGTATCGTTTGGGCGTTGAGCGAGAGCGACCGGAAGCCGCCGGCCGAACCAGGTCGCGGCATCTCGGCCCTTGAGTCGGCGCAGATCGCGGCGTTTGCTGCGTTTCGCCGTCCCGTCGGAGACGCTGACAAGGCGTTTTGCGCGGACGCCGTCGCGTTGCAACGTCTCGGGGCTGCCCAGGCCGGCTGTCACATCAATCCCAGCCTTACCCGCAGCTTGTACGCGGGGATCGAGGGAACCATTCACGTCGTGCCGGGCGCCGGCAACTGGATCACAGTCGCAGACCCGGTCGACATGTTCTGGACCAGGCAAGACAGGTCGACTCACCAGGCTCCAGCCGGTTTGTTTAAGCCGGGCCGAATTCTGTGACCTGCTTCCCGGCGGGCAAGGACCAACGATCTTCGGGGCGGACGGCGGGCACTATCGCTGCCTATTGGGCGTAGTAGCTTTAGCCGCCAGCCGGCGCGTCCGCTGAGGGCGTCGGGCACCGGCGGCGACGCGTCTCAGCACCCAAGGCTAGCCGCATGACCGCGGGCACCGGTACGCGCGCGCTCCGGTAACGTCCGAGCCGTTGCCAGACCCCGTCCACGGAGTCGCTCCGCGGACGTCAACGACTAGGAGGGGCCGTGGTTCGCAGAATATTCGTGCTCGGGGCCGTGCTGGCCGTCGCGATTGCGGCCGGCGCGTCGGCAGCATCGTCGGGCCTGTACTCGGGCAAAACCAGCCAGAAGCTGAAGATCACCGTGAAGGTCAGCAAGGGAAAGGTCGTCAAGGTCGACTACGTCGCCAAGTACGGCTCCTGCGGAGAGTTCACCGGCGTCGACAACGTGCAGATTGAGATCAAGAGCAACAAATTCAGCGCGACCGTGCATCCAAACTCGGAGACAGTCGACAAGCTCAGCGGCAGCTTCAAGGGTAAGAACGTCAGGGGGACGCTCAGCTCCTTGGTGACGACGGGCGGAATCCACCCGAGCATGTGTAGGAGCGGGAAGCTGACGTTCAGCGCCAAGCTCTGACGTGATCGCGGCGGCCCGACCGCAGACCGTCAGGCTTCGGCGGGGCGAAAGTCTCAGTCGGGAACGTCTCAGCGAACGAGCGCGGGCTGTCATTTGTTGTCGAGTCGGCGGCGCTGATGCCCTGACCGTGGACATCGAGGATGTCCGTAGCGGCCGAAGCGACGTGCGCCCGGATCTCTCGGCGTCAGTCAGGCCGCGCGCCGGTGGGCGCGACCGCGTTGTCGCTCTCGCTTGGCGCTTAGAAGCCTCTGGTCGGCCGCGTACAGCAAAGCCGGTGCGGTGACGCCGTCGCCCGGAAAGACGGCGATCCCCAGGCTGGCCCGGATGCTCTCGACACCAGCAGTTACGTCGCCGACAGCTTGCGCGATCCGCATCGCGAGGCGATGCATCCCCGGCTCATCGGTCTCCGGAGCCAGCACGCAGAATTCATCCCCGCCGATCCTGCCGACCGTGTCCTGGGCGCGCATCGAGCGCTTCAGTGCCGCTGCGACGTCGCGAAGCAGATCGTCGCCGGCCGCATGGCCGAAGCGGTCATTTACGACCTTGAACGCGTCAAGATCAAGCATCACGAGTGCGAAACTTCGCCGCGCGCGGGTGTGACGCGCGATCTCGTATTCAGCACGCGCGAGCAGCGACCTTCGGTTTGCGATGCCCGTCAGCGGATCGCTGAGCGCGAAGTCACGCAGCTCGTCGCGCTCACGCTCCAGTCGCTCGCGCACAGCGACCAGCACAATCACGCTCGCCGTCGGAACCAGCAGCGCAAGCAATGGCGAGGGCAACAGGCGACCGTGCATCCAGACCACGGATGGCGTGGCGGCCGAGGCGACGACCGTCGCAGCACTCAGCGCGGCACCGAGACGAGTTCGACACGACGCGCAAGCCAGCAGGACGGCCGGGAGACATAGCCAGAAGGCGTCCCCACCGCCGGCGAGGACCACCGTTCCCGCCGTGGCCAGAGAGGTCCCCGCCACACGTCCGGAAACAAGGCGAGAGCCCGGGGCACGGTGACCCAGTTTCCGCAGGCTCGCAACGCGAACAGGATCGTGGCCGCCGCTTCGCACAGACAAAGTGTCCCCGCCATCGCGGACGCCCAGCACTCTGCCGATCAGCGCACACCGTCGGGATCCGGCGGCCGACGTCTCAGTCGGGAGCCACGGCCGCGCGCTCCACACGTCCGATCAGGGCGTCCGGGTCCGGCGCCCAAGGGCGTCTCAGCGGGGAACCGTCAGCGGACGGTGGCTAGATCCGCCTCAGGCGAGTCGCGCCGGAGTCTCATCGGAAGCGATAGCGGCTCCGCTCGGAGTGCGCCGCGAGCGTTCCGCCCTGTCTGTCAAACTACATCGACAGACAGGGGAGCGCGGCGATTCTCGGTAGAGACCAGAGCAGAAGCCGCTGGAGAGGGTTCGCTGGCGCTCGATCATGGCGGACACCAATGGACGAAGCGCAATAGCTCCCGAGGAGGGCGACGTGGCTGAGCCTCATGACAACGCCGAGGTCGCGGCAGCGATCCGCGAGCTCGCGAAACAAGTCGACGCGCTGGGCAGCGCGGTTATATCGGCCAGTGAGAGGATCGCCAGAGCGATCAACGAGGGGATCAACGTTCAGGTTGGCCGACAGCCGGGTCCCTGACGGGAACACTGCCTTCACCCCTACCCCTTCGCCGGACCTTTCGGTTGGCGAACATCCATAATCAGGACCCACGTCCGTTCGGTCGCCCACCGCACGCTCCGAGCGTCCGTTAAGGCGATACGGGCCGACAGCCGGGGCCGTCTCAGCAGGGGAACCACAACGGCGACACTCCATATAACGACGCGGCCGCACCAGCCGATGGAAGGCTCAACGGATCGTGCGTAACTCAAAAGTGCAGCTGCGCGCGCCGACGCCCGGCGATTCGCGACCGCATGGGCAGCGGTGGGGGTAGAGCGCTAGCCCATCGGGCCGCGGTCCGGACGTGACGGCCATGACCTGGGGCCGGGGCTGTCGCTCCATGCCGTCATGTGGGCGGGGAGCCAACCCTGATCAGTCAACTCGCTGAGCGTTCAGCGCCCGCACTTCGTCCGTCGCCGCGACGAGCGACAGACGTAGGCGCTCCACCAGTTCGTCGGCAGTGGCGTCATCGATGACCAGCGGCGGCGCGATCAGCAGCCAGTCGCCGAAGCGCCCCGCGTTTTGACGCCGGGAGTACAGAAGCAGCCCGTAATCGAGGGCATGGCGGCGAACGACGGCGGCGGGATCCGCGGTCTCCGAGAAGCCCGCGTTAGTCTCCCGGTCGGAGACCAGCTCCAGGGCCTGAAGCAACCCACGACCGCGGAGGTCGCCGACCAGCGGTGACTCCTCGGCGATCTGCTCCAGGCCGCGCCGAATCCGGTCTCCGAGCTGCCCGGCACGTTCGAGCAGCCCCCGCTCGACGACCTCGTCCAGCACCGCGGCTCCGGCGGCACAGGCGATCGGACCGGCGTCGTAAGAATGCGAGACGGTGAAGCCCGGTCCCGCCGCCACCTCTTCGACAAGCGTCGCCGACGTGAGAAACGCTCCCAGCGGCGCGTAGCCGGCGGCCAGGCCCTTGGCGAGCACGACCACATCCGGTGTCGCCTGAGGGTCGTGGTGGGCGGCGAGAAAGCGTCCGGTGCGGAACGCCGTGACGATCTCGTCGAACACCAGGTGGATGCCGTGCCGGGAGCAGATATCGCGAGCCCGTCTGGCAAACGACGGGTCCGGCACGTTCGCGCCAGAGGCCTGACCGCCGATCGGCTCCATCACGAGCGCCAGGACGCGCTCGGGCCCACAGTCCGCGATGGCGGCCTCGAAGGCGGCGATGCTGGCGGTCGCCGCAGCCTGCGGGCTCTGTGCCCTGAACGTAAGGGGTGCCGGGATCTTCTTGGAGGGAACGGAGAGCGGACCCCACAGGGCAGGAGCAGCGATGTCCCCGTTGAGGGCGATCGTCTGGAGCGTGGCGCCGTGGTAACCGGGCAGCAGCGACACCACCTGGCTGCGTTGGGGATGGCCGGCGGCGACGGCATGGGCCCGGAGGAACTTGAGGGTCATCTCGACGGCCTCCGAGCCTCCGGAGGTGAGATGAGCCCGCTCAAAGCCCTCGCCGGCCAGCGTCGCCAGACGCCGGGTCAGCTCCGCATTGGACCGATGGCGGGTGGTTCGAGAGTACGTGTAGGACAACTGCCTGCCCTGGGCGAGCATCGCCGCAAGGACCCGCTCGTTTCCCTGGCCGAGGTTGGCGAGAAACGGTCCCGAGCATGCGTCGAGCAGACGCCTCCCCCGGTCGTCGACGAGGTGCACGCCGTCCCCGGCGACGATCGTCGGGAGCCCGCCGACCTCGGCTCGGCTGAAGAACACGTCCTGCGTTCCCCCCAGCGACGGGTATGAGATCAAGCGAGCTTTGCCCCCGGGTCGGAGTCGAGTCGCTCGATGGTAGCCGCGGGCCAGATGGAGGTTCTTCCCGCCTCCCGGCGTCTAGGGCGCGGCGAGACGCCCGACCATCACCGACATGCGTTTGTCGTCCAACTCAGCAGCCACGGTGCGCTGGGAAGACTCCCGCAATCGTGACAAGCAGGAGCGCCACGATCGCCGCCTGACCATGTCGGAAACTCTGAAGGCTGGCCGCGGCTGACGCAGCGCTCGCTAACTAACCGGGGCCGAACCGGCGCTCGCGACGGGTGACTAGGCGCTACGGCGCTCGTCCGCCGGCACGATGCGGGCGGACGAGCCGTGGAGTTTTTTACTTGACGATCCGGATCGTGCGCTCCATTCCGAGTTGGGTGTGCTCACGCCCGTCCTGGGTGCCCATGAAGCACGCGATCACGTAGATCCCTGGCGGAGTTGTGATCATCTCCTGCTGCATCTGCCCAGGTGACAGGTCACCGTCGAACGTCGGGAAGGCAGTCTGCGAAGTGGCGAGCTTCGCCGCCTGGTTGTCCTTGCCGGCCAGTAGTAGCGCCGTGACCTTGTTCGCCGTTTTGGCGTTCCTAACGCCTATTCCGACAATCATGTGCACGAGGAAGCCGCTGTTCTCAAACCGGACAAGCTCGCCGTCGTGCAGCGTGCTGGGCCGTGAAGCCGAATTCGATCGAGCTGACCGTGCCCGCAGGCTTGGGCAGCGCCGCCGGAGCGGTAGCCTGGGCGACAGTGAACAGCGAGTAGACCGGCTTGCCGTTGCCGGTGAGATCGAGCGCGACGTAGTTACCTGGTTGCAGCGACGTCTGGACGCTGTTGCTGGATCCCCAGTTGGTCGTCGTGCTGAACACCAGCGCGCCGTAGGGGGCCAGGTAGTTGAAGTCACCCTTGTGGCCCATCACTGCGCCAGCCGCCTGACCAAACGAGACGCCTGGATCCAGCCGCACCAGCGCCGGGTTGCCCTGCGCCTCCTTCGTAACCGTCGAGACGACGTTCACGCACCCGACTGCAAGGTGCCGCCGACCGTGATCGACTTCCCGTTCATCGCGAGCGTGAGCGTCGGCAGGGCCGACGCGGCCGAGCTGGCAGCCGCGGTCAGACCGCCCGCGACGAGAACGCCGAGGACAGTCGCCGTGGCGGCGAGCGAAACGATGCGCTTCATGAAGCACTCTCCCGATGGTTGTTAGGCACGATCAGGCCCGGCCCCGTGGCCCCAATAACTGGGCAAACTGTACGATCGAGCCCCGCACCACGAGCTCCTTCGGTCACGCCAGGCGTGATCGCCCTAAACCGTGACGAGCGTCCTACGGGACCTCGCGCACCCAGACGAGATCCACGCACGCCGGCGGACGGGCTCAGGCGGTTCCCATGTCAGCGCCGGCTGAATACTGGACCAGCTACGCCGGGTTGAAAACTGACCCACCCGGAGCGCGGTTGGTGCCGTCCGGTTGGCTCCGGAGCCTGGCTTGGTCATCGTCGACCGAGGCCGGGAGAATTGGGTGGTCAGCTTGCAGCAGTGGGCGGAGGTCCGCCGGATGCGTTTCGCTGTGGGTTGGCGGTGAGGGAGATTCGTCGGCGGACGGGTTTGCATCGGGAGACGATTCGTCGGGCGTTGCGCTCGCCGGTGCCGCCGTCGTATTCGTGGCCGACGCGGTCGTCGAAGCTGGATGGGTTTTGCGGGGAGATCCACGAGTTGGTGCGTGGTGATCCGCGGATCGAGAGCCAGCGGATCCGCGAGCTGTTGGCCGAGCGGGGTTATGAGGGCGACAAGACGATCACCGACGATTACGTGCGGGAGGTGCGTCGGTTCTTTTTAGATCAGCGGACCTTTCAGCGCACGGTGTATCGGCCGGATGACGGCGCTGCCCGAGCGGCTGGTCACTGATCGGAGGGGTGCTTGCACGCTGGCGGTGGCAGGCCGACGGAGAAGTTCGCCGGCTTCTGTGGGCAGCTGACGGTCGCCTGGCGGATCCTTGACCCGGTGCGCGGCAGATGTGTCGGGTGGTTCTGGATGGAGCAGGCGCACGCCGACCAGCTGCTCGTGGTCATAGACGCGCTCGATGACGTATCCGTTCAGCTCGAGCTCGCAGACGACGGCGGCTGGGAGGGCAATCCCGCCGGCGTGCAGCTCGGCAAAAGCGACAGGCTGGCCGCCGGCCTCGCGCAGTCGGTCCAGCAGCCGCTGTTGCTAGGCGTCAGCAAGCGTCATCGACGGATTGTCGCCCTCCAGCGGGGATTGTTGGACGCCGCGAGCGTTTCGGAGCCGCGCTAGCCGAACCCGCGCCCGCGGACGAGCCCGAAGCAAACTCTTGAGGTGTGGTTCACATAAGGCCCCGCGATAGGAGTAGAGTCGAATACAGGCTGGCCCTGCGGCCAGGATTCTCGGTCCAAGCCCGGATGCCACCAACGGCGCGATCTGCGCCGCGAGGCGTGAGGCGAGGGTTACTGGTTTTGACTGCGGGGCCGATGCCGTACTTCTAGGGACGCTACTCCACCGGCCCGGTGGTCTCGTTCAATCTGACTAATCGCGCGGGGGATTCTAGCCCTCTTCCTTCCGCGTACCTGAAGCGATCACACGACTAGGAAGGTTCGGCGAAACGGCTGGTGAAGCGCGATGATGGAAGCGTGGAAGGCCCTAAGAACGAGAGCGAGCGTTACCGGGAGATCATCCGCAACGCCAAAAGGGTTCGTGAGCGCGCTGCCGAATCGCTAAGACGGACCCGCGCGTTGCGCAAGAGACAAGCAGACCTTGGGGAACAGGCTGACGCCGCTCAAAGGCAGCGAAGGTTTCGGCGGCAGGATTGATTGTGCCGCGGCGGCACAGACGCGCCCTCGCAAGCGCATGAGAGCTTTGGCGAGGCTCGTGAGATCAGCGCGCAGCCGGACTCGATTCAGACCACGCACGCGCAGCGGCAGCCGTCGGCGCGTACTTGATTACATCTCGGGATAGCATTCCTCAAAGTACGGTCGACGTAGCTTATGTGCGCACGCAGTCGTCACTCGGGTCGCGCGAAAGCGTGGCCTCCGCCAGGCGTCGATGCTAGATCTCGAAGTCCCCGCACTGTGAAGAGAAGCCGCTGTCTCGTATTCAGCAGGTCATAGACACACTCGAGGCTGAGCGCGCTGAAGTCCAGAAGCATCTGGCTTCCTCGAGCAAGTGCTGAGTCACTTCGCGGATGACGTCCTCTTCACCTCGCCCGTCGCTGCGCAGTTGCTCGACCAAAGTGACGGCGTCATACGTGGGAAGGCAGGTCTGCGTGAATACTGGCGAGAAGGACTTAGATCGGGTGTGAGCGATGGCTGTTGATCGTCTCGCGCGCCGTTCCAGAACCTCAGGCTCGGCTCGTGATACCAGCGGCGGGTGACGCCGAGCAGCTGCATCCCGATCCTCCGGAAGACCGCGACCGACCGATGGTTATCCAGGGGTCTCGGTCAATTGTGCGGCGGCGGGCAAGCTGCGTCGCAGACGAACTCGGCCTCCGGCGAGGAGGGATCAGGCCGCGTCCTCGACCGCGGACGAGTTCGAGCACCTCTTGAGGTCCGCGCACACAAACACCCGCGACGGGAGTACAATTGCAAATGAGCTGGCCCTGCGGCCAGGATTCTCACCCCAAGCCCGGGTGTCACCGACGGCGCAACCTGCGCCACGAGGCGCGGAGCGTTGGGTTACTGGTTCTCGCTGCGGGGCCCGGCGTCGTTCGTCTAACGGTGTTATCCGACCGGCGACGGTCGACGCGTCTCATTCTGATTGACCGCACGGGGTTCTAGCCCCGCCTTTCTTGCTGCGCAAGCCCGCCGTTCCTATCAAGGAGCCCAAGATGTCGATTGTCGAGTCAACCACTTACGAGGCGCCGGGCGCGCCCGGCAGCCCGGTAGAGCTCAGGGAGCGCTACGAGAATTTCATCGGTGGCGAGTGGATCGCTCCGACGACCGGCGAGT
>CALAQT010000413.1 GCA_937888775.1 uncultured Actinomycetes bacterium
ACCCGAATCCCGCGCCACCACGCGGGATTCAACCTTTCAAATGCGAAAACTTCCGTTTAGACCTCCGTCGTGTGGTAGCACGGCTGAGTGAGCTGAAGGAGCGGCCGGCATCTGTGAGCGCAGGACCGCGGGCGCCCGGCCAGCGCCTCCTTCTTCCCGGCTCCGCAATTCGGCGTCTCGTTAGGAGGTGAAGCGAACGGGTACGAAGGAGGTGACGGCCCTGGCGCTCCCTTGTTGAGGTGCCGGGCCCTCTGATTCAGGCGTTGAGTTGATACCAGGTGTCGGCGCTGCCCGGGATGGCACTGATGGCTCCCATCACCTCGTCCGCGCCGATCCCGCAGCTGTCGTGCGTGACCTCGAGCTTTGCGGCGCGGCCGCCGACGCGAAGCGGCGTTCCTTGCGCGTGGGTGAAGCTCCAGTTCGGCATTTGCGCTGGGACTACTCAGCTGAGCGTCGGGGCGGCCGGGCGTCTGTCGCCGCGCGAAGTATCGCCTCGATCGAGCGGTCGACATCATCGCTGGTTGTGGCCCAGTTCGAGACCGAGATGCGCATCGCGTGTATGCCGTGCCAAGTCGTGCCGCTCAACCAGCAGGTGCCGTCGTCTTGGACGGCTTCGATGACCGAGCGCGTGTACCCATCGTGGTCGCCAGCCTCGTCGAGGAACCGGAGAAGTACCTGGTTGAGCACGACGTCGTTGAGTACCTCGATGTTCGGGGTTGCTCCGAGCTCCTCGCCGAAGCGATGCGCGTGGGCGCAGCAGCGCTCGATCATTTCGGCGACCCCGGAGCGGCCGAGTGAGCGGATCGCGGCGTAGACCGAGAACCCGCGTGCGCGACGCGAGAACTCCGGATTCCAATCCAGTTCGTCGCGAGGGCCGTCGGGATCCGAGTGGACCAGGTATCCGGCACGAACGCTCATCGCGGCTTGCTGGGCCTCTGGGTGCGCGCACAACGCAATCCCGCTGTCGTAGGGGACGTTGAGCCACTTATGAGCGTCAGTCGCCCACGAGTCGGCGCGGTCGGCACCCGCGACCAGGTGCCGTAGGGCCGGGCTTGCCGCGGCCCATAGACCGAAAGCCCCGTCGATGTGCAGCCAAGCGCCCGCCTCCTCCGCGATGTCAGCGATCTCCTCCAGCGGGTCGAACGAGCCCGTGTTCACGTTGCCGGCCTGAGCGCAGACGATCGTCGGTCCATCGAGCCGTCCGAGCGCGCCGCGGAGCGCGACTGGCACCATCCGGCCCTGCGCGTCTGCTGCTACCGGCACGATGCACGCGGCGCCGAGCCCGAGGAATCGTAGAGCGCGATCGACAGTTGCATGGCGCTCCGCGCCGACGACGACGTGGATCGCTGGCGCCCCGATCAGGCCGCGCTCGTTGACATCCCAACCCACTCGCGCGAAGACGGTGTGACGGGCGGCAGCCAGCGCAGTGACGTGCGCCATCTGGCATCCGGTCACAAAGCCGAACGACACTCCGTCCGGCAATCCGAGGAGCTCAGCGGTCCAGGCGCCAGCCACCTCCTCAGCGACCGCCGCCGACGGCCCACAGGCGTACAGCCCCGCGTTCTGATCCCACACAGACGTGAGCCAGTCAGCGGCAACCGCGGCCGGCACCCCCCCACCAATGACGAAGCCGAAGTAGCGCCCACCCGGGCTCGCGACGAGTCCGGGCTCGGCGGCCGCGGCGAGGCGAGTGATCACCTCCCGCGGATCGGCAGGCATCTCCGGCAGCGGCCCGCCCAAGCTCAAGCGCAGTTCGTCGACGCTGGCAGACCAGCCCACCGGCCGCTCCGGGATCCGCTCGAGATAGGCGGCGGCGAGCTCGGCAGTGCCCTCAAGCAGCCTACGGATCGTCATGGCTTCAACTGACAGAGCATTCGCCAACCAGGCTAAACGTTGACGCCCTCCTCGCAAAGGCATCCACAACCGAACGCTGCACGCATCCGCTGAGAGCGCCCGCTCCGACCCCGGGGGCGTCACCTAGGGAACGCTGACCGAACGGTGCGTGCCGCAGATGAGGGACGGGGTCTGCGCCAAGGCCGGGCTATTGGCGTTGCGCTTCGCGCAGGGCCTGCGCCTGGGTGCTGTCCATCCACATCTCCCAGCGGCCGGATCGTGACCGGCGGTCGTCTAGGAAGCGATAGGGCCGGCGGCCGCCGAACTCGGTGTTGCGCAGGTGCCACACGCCGCCGAGCACGCTGGCGATTCGCCGGCGCGGCCACGCTAACGCGTCTTCGATCTCCGGGAACGCGCGTGGGTGATCGGGCGCGGCGGCCAGCGCGACCAGCAGCTCGCGCATTAGGTCGCTGCAGCGGTCGTGGAAACGCTCGATCTCGTCGGGATCATCCATCGCGTTCTCCGGCGCGTGCTGGGTGAGGGAGAACGCGCCCGCCGTGCGTGACATCGGAACACAGTAGAACGAACCGCCCAGAACATTTCCGATCCCTGAATTTCCGGTCTCAAAGAGGAAGCCTCAACTCACCGGTGGCTCCGGCGCTGGCTGAGCGAATGGAGCGGCCGTTCGTGTGTACTTCATCCCAACCAGGCATACCAGCAGTATGAGCGTCAGCGCATTGGCGAAGATCACCGCGATGTCGACCTTCGACACCCCGTAGACGATCCACCCCGCGACGCCAGTGCCGAACGTGAAGAGGTACATGCCGGAGATGTCATCCGCATTCCCGCGTCTCCAGGTTCGCGCCAGCTGAGGCACCCAACTCAGGGTGGTCAGACAACCCGACAGGATGCCGAGCACCGCGATCACGGTGTCGTCGGTTCGTTTGTGTGAACGGCAGCGGGCGGTGACGTGCTTGCCCTGACGATGAGCTCGGTTGGGAACTCATCGGCCAGGGCAACGTCCCCGGCGACCATGGTGAGCGCGAGCGCGGCCGCGTTCTGTCCCTGCTCGAACAGCCCTTGGCGGATCGTCGTCAGCGGCGGAGAGCTGCGGCGCGCCTCCTCGATGTCGTCGAAGCCCACCACAGACACACCGCCCGGCACCGCGAGGCCGAGCTCCTGCGCGGCATCGATCGCTCCCAGCGCCAGCACGTCGGTCATTGCAAGCAACGCTGTGGGGCGAATCTCGGGGACGCGGCAAAGCATTTGAAGGGCGGCCTGCCGGCCGCCGGCGCGACTGTTGGTCGCGGCCGCGCTTGTACACCACGCGCCGTCTGGCAGAGCCGCTTTGGTAAACGCCTGCTCGTAGCCGACCCACCGGTCGCGGAAGCTCTGGTGCACTGCGATCAGACCGCCATCGTGCGCCGTCCGGAGCTGCGCGCGATAGGTGACCGTGCCGATGCGGGTGTGACCCAACGCGATCAGCGCTTCCGCCGCCGTGCAGGCCGCCTGCGTATTTGCGACTGAGACGAACGGAGCATCGGGTAGACGTGGGCTACCGGCCGTGACCAGGGGCAGACGCCGCTCCAACACAGCCAACACCACCGGGTCATCCTCGTCGAGACCATTGATCACGAACGCATCGACGATCGCCCCCCGGACCAGCGCGAGCGTGCTGTCGGGATCTCCGTCGCTGGGGATCAGCTGCAGAGCACGACGGGCATCAGCGAGCTCGGTGGCCAGACCATGCAGGAACGCGATCGTGCCGGGATCGGTGAACGCATAGGGCAGGCGCTCAGTGAGCAGAACGCCGACGGTGCCAGACATGCCGCGGCGCAACGACCGCCCGGCCGCGCTCGGTCCGCTGTAGCCAAGTGAGCGCGCCATCGCCAGCACTGCGTCGCGCGTCTGCGCCGACAGCTGATCTGGCTTGTTGTAGGCATTTGACACGGTCATCCGCGACACGCCCAGTGCCCGCGCGACGGTATCCAGGGTCGGACGTCGCGAGACGACATCGGCGACCGTGAAGATAGGGGTTTCTGTATCGATACAGAAACCTTAGCAGTCGTCGAGCCGGAACTGTTGCGATTCCGGCATCGTCCGTTTCAGAGACCGATCCACCACCGTAGACAGGCGCCAACGGCCGGGTGATGGCGGAGCTGCAGCGCCGACGGGATCCCTACTGTTGCATTAGGGGTGTTCGCAAGGTTTTCGCACAAGCGGGGCTATGCGAACGCCGCGCTCGACCGTCTTAGCAGCCCCGGGCAGGCGGCTTGGAGACGGTGCGCGACGTCGTCCGGTCGACCGCGAGCGGGAGCGCCGCGGCCGCTGGCGCGGGACGTCTCCTTTGCCACGAACTGGAGCGCCGGCGGGTCAGGGCCGGACGCCTGCTCCCGCGTGCTTCCGCTACTCCGAGGGCCGTCCGCTGGGGCCGCTGGGACTCATGCTTTTCTCGATCGACCGGCCGACGAAGCCGAGGGCGCAGGGGTCGTGAGGGCTGCGCATCGCAGTTTGGGAAAAGCGGGCGACCGGCCCGCCGCCTGTCTACGTAGTGTCTTGGAGGGCCGTTAGGCGCGGGACGGTTGACCCGCGGCTGACGCGTTAGCGTTTGCGCTCGTGCGAGACTGCGGGCTGTGATGTTCGGCCCTGCGCAGCGTTGTCCTGGCGGCTGCGGTCGAGCGTTCGGTTATCGACGGGGCACTGGAGCGGCTGGACTTCGGGCCGGGTGTCGTCTGCGGTCTGCTGTGCGGGGCCTCGGTCCTCGTCGGACGGTTGCGGTCGTGTCGTGGGCGTGGGCGTGGGCGTGGGCGTGGGCGATTGTGTTGATCTGGTGTGCGTCGGCGGCGTCGGCGTCAGCGGTCGTCGCGCCGTCGGTGACGGTGTTCACCGATCAGGTGCAGAGCTCACCGTTCTGGGGGCTTGGGGTCGAGCTTGACCCGTATGACGCGCTGGCGCCCGCCCGGCTGAACTGGCCGCTGATCACGCAGAGGTTGGACTTCATGTTGCCGGGGTTCCTGCGGGTTGTGGAGCCAGCGTCGATGTACTTCGGGGGCTATGACGCGTCGGGGAACCCGAGGTATCGGTGGACGGCGCCGAGCGTACAGGAGCTGCTGTCGATCCTGAGGTACGCGCAGGACCGGGGGATTCCAGTGGTGCTGGGGGACTGGGCCGATCCCTTGATCGGGGGCGACGCGCGGATCCCGGCTGATTTCCTGCTGGCGTTGCGCGACAGCTATGGGTTCTCGGTGGTTCGCTACTACAACGTGGTCAACGAACCCAACAACGCAGGGACGAGCTGCGTCTTCTCGTGCTGGGCACACATCATGAGGTCGGTGGCCAGCGAGTTTGCGCAGATCGGTCTGGCGGGGTCGGTGTCACTGGTCGGGCCCGACAACGAGAACTCGTGGGATGACACGCCGGCCGCGCAGGCGCTTGACCTCAGATCTGGCCTGGATAGCGACAACCCGGTCGGGGGCGACTCGTGGGTGACGGCCACGCTGCAGTCGATCCCGACGCTGATCGGCGCCTATGACTCACACCGGTACGCCACGATCTCGGGAATCCAGACCGGTGTCTATGGGGATCAGGTCAGGGCGCGGCGGTTGGAGATCTCCAACCTGGACACGGCGGCCAAGCCATACTTCGCCGGCGAGGTCGGGCTGGTCGCGCGTCAGACCGATCCGTTCGCGCCCGATGAGGCACCGCGGGCGATCACCCGGCCGCTGGCCGAGCTGCTGGACCCGAGCGCGGTCTCGTCGGGGGTGGGCACGTTTGTCGACAGCCAGCCGCTCATCGCCGAGTTCGACTACGGGGTGTGGATGGCCGACATGATGCTCCAGGCGATCAACGCGGGCTTGTCGGGCGCCAGCGCGTGGGATCTGGACGACGCTATGCACACCGGAGGAGGCTACGGCGCGGCCAACCTAAAGCAGTGGGGGTTCTGGAACTCGCTGGCCGGGCAGGACGGTTATCCAGCGAGCGGCCTGCAGCTGCGGCCCTGGTACTACGCCTGGTCGGTGCTGTCACGTGCCTTCCCGGCTGGCAGCCAGCCGCTGGTCCTGCCCAGCCCGCAGGCGGCCGGGGTCCGGGTCGCGGCAGACCGGATCCCGGACGGTAGCGGCGACGACCTCTCGGTGGCGATCGTCAACGACTCCGCAACACCCCAGACGGTCACGCTGACGATTCCTTCGGTGGCCGGAGCGCTGACGCTCGCGCAATATGACGACTTCGCCACCGACGCGCCGGTCGACGCCAACGGTTTCCCGGTACCGGCGCAGATCCTGCACACCGAACCGTCGCAGAGGATCTCCGTCGCGCTGCCCTCCAGCGGGCTGATCGTGCTGACCTCGCGCGGCTACAGCGCGCCGACTTCCCTGGATCAGGGCACGACCACCCTGCTCGACGATTTGCACGGTTGGCAGCAGACTTACAGCCATACGGCGCAGCTCAAGCTCGACACCTCGACGCCCGCCGAGTTCAACTACGCCGCGTCGCGCGCCACGCCCTCGCGTAAGGGCACCCAGATGCTCGTCTATCGCGCGCTGCAGATAACCAGCTTCGATCTGGACGCCTTCTACGCCAAGTCGCTTGGGCTCCAAGCGTTCGGGTCACCGGACGGGTTGACCTGGTCGCCGATCGCCCTGGCCTCCACCCAACCGGCGCCCGCCGTCGGCGGCGATGAGCTCCTCGCCCAGCTGCTCCCCGCCCAGCCCCTCCCCGCCGGCACAAACCGGCTTAAGATCGAGCTGGCGCGTGGCACCGAGCTGGCCCGCGTGCAGATCGCCGCCAACCGCTCCGGCCCCGCCTGCGTCAGCACCACCTCCAGCTCGGGCGTTACCGCAGGCCACGGCCCGGCCGTCAACTCAGTCGCCGGTCTCACTCCCGGCCGCTCGCGACGATCGATTCTTGACACCTTCGGCGTGCCGAGCACGGCCACCGCCCGCGTGTGGCGATACTGCACCACGACCCCCGGTCAGCTGACCATCGTCTTTGCCCGCGGCCAGACCCAACTGATCGGCACCACCGCCGCCGGCTTTCGCCTGGCCGGAGTCGCCATCGGAACCCCCCTCGGCCGCCTCTTCAAACGCTACCGCAAGACTGGCCTGACCGCCGCCGGGCAGCACCTCCTCATCGCCTCAACCGGAGCGATCTACGTCACCAGAGCCCGGCAGGTCACCTCAGAGTCCCTGGCCACCCCCACGCTGCTCGCCCACCACGGCGCGCTGATCCTCGCCATCAAGCGCGCAGGCCTGAGTTAAGCCCGCTCCGTCGGCCAAGTTGCGCGACCGCCGATCCGCGAGACGACTGACCGCGCCATGACATAGCCGCTGGGCGCGAGGAGCGGTTGCGGGTCAGGCTCGAGTCCGTTGGGCCGCCGGCGCCGGCACGGTATGGATGTCGTTGCCCAATCGCATCGTCAGCGTCCCCTGGGTGACGAGGTAAACCTCTTCAATCTCTTCGTGAAAGTGGCCGGTATGGTGCTCGAAGTCCGAATGCGCCGGCACCCGGATCAAGGTGACGGTGAGCCGGCTGCAGCCCAGCGTGTTGGTGAGACTGCGGAACTCCCGGGAACTCGGATCCAGCATAGGGGTTCGGCACGTCGTCGGGGTCGACGATCGAGTAACCCGTGGGGTCATCGCTATTTGTGGTCATGGGCCTTGGAGCTACCCACCATCGGCGCCGTGACGATGCTGAAGGTGATCCCCGAACTTCCCGAGGCCGAAAGCGCCCGAGCCCGACGCTCGAGCCTGCGCTTGGCCGCCGATTGCCGTGGTTGGCGATCGCGACACCTACCGTTGGTTGCGAGCGTGCGGCACCGGCGTGCGGGACGACTCAGCCTGGGCGAGCCGGGCGAACATCTACAGAAAGCTGGACGCTCCCGACCGCGCACGCGCCGTCCGCAAAGGCTCTGCGTTGCGGGTTGATCTGTTAGGAGGAGCCGCGACACCAGGCGTTTCCGCCTAACCGACAACTAACCACATACTCCGCTCGGCCGGCGCGGGCGCCCAGGCCGCTGGTGAGGCATTGAGATCCTGGCCGGCAGGGGGTATGGCTTGGCCGGGCCCGAGATGCACGGACCGGTCGTCACGAGCGGCGAGGTGTCCGACGTCGTCGGTAGCCGGGGAATGGAGAAGTTGGGAGGGGAAGCGAAGTTGAAAGCGCTTGTCAAGTCCCGGGTGACCGAACGCCGCCAGTGGCTGAGGTTCGGCACCTCGGCGCCGAACCGCCGCTCGATGAGCCGCAGCACCGAGGTGTGGTCGAAGACGTCCGAGCACACCAGGCCGCCGCGGGTCCACGGGGAGACGATGATCGCGGGGACGCGGAAGCCGAGGCCGATCGGTCCGCGGATCCCGCGCGCATGCGCGGGCAACCGCCGGACCGTGAGATACTCGCCCGGCGTTCCAGGTGGTGGTGTTGGAGGAGCGACGTGATCGAAGAACCCGCCGTTCTCATCGTGGCTGATGATCACCACGGTCTTACGCCAGATCTGTGGACGGCGCCAGATCGCGCGTAGCACTTGATCGACCGCGAACTCGCCCGCGGCGGGTGGAAAACCGGGATGCTCCGACTGCCCGAACGCGACCTGAATCCAGGAGACGGCCGGCAGCTGGTTGTGCTCCAGATCGGTCTCGAAATCGGCTGGGTACGTGGGCTGGATCCCGAACCGGTTGAGCTCCGGATCCGTGTGAAACTGCCGAAAGGCAGGGAAGGGACTGTCGAGCTGGCCGCTGGGGGCGGTATAGCTCTTCCAGGAGACCCCGTGTGCCCGCAACTGCTCCGGCATCGTCGTCCAGCGGAAGTCGCCGGCCAGGCCCTGCCCATTGAAGACGGTCTCGATGCAGGGGCCGCCGCGCCTTCTGGCCGGGTCCAGCGTCGCAGAGACCGAGTACACGCGATTCGGTTCGGTAGGCCCGATCACCGAGCAGAAGAACATGTCGCAGAGCGTGAACTCTCGGGCCAGGGCCCAGAAGTAGGGGATGTCCTGCTGCTCGTAGTAACCCATCACGTTGACCGCGAGAGCTCCGTCGTATTGCGGGCGCGAATGCACCTCGTAGAAACGGTCGTTGCGCCCGTGGTTCCAGCTCAGGTGCTGGGGCGCCCAATCGTGGTTGGGCTGACTGATGTTGCCGAGGCACTGACCGATCGGCTTGCGTCCGTCGAGGTGGAACGGCAGGAGATGGCCGTTGCGCGACGCGCGGCCGTGATAACCGGGCTGGGCGAAGGCCTGGCGACTCTGATGGTCGCCGAAGCCGCGGACGCCGGGGAACGTGCCAAAGAACGAGTCAAAGGAGCGGTTCTCCTGCATCAGGACGACGATGTGCTCGATGTCGTTCAGCCGGCCGCGGCACCCCAGCGTGCGTGCGCCCGCCGGCGCGAGCTGTCCCGCAAGCGACAGTTCTCCGATCAGTCCGGTCAGACCAAGGGCCGCTCCGCCCTTGAGCAGATCGCGACGAGTGACATCCGGCGCCCTCAGCATGAGTCTCCGATCCGTTGGGTAAGCGAGGCGACATCGTAGTCGCGTCGCTTGATCCGGTCCCCCCTGACGCGCTCGCCGTTCAGAACCAGCCGCGCTCGCTGACCGTGTGTCCGAGCGCCGGCGCGGAGGTCGCGAAGCCCTCAGGCCAACGTTAGCGGCCCGTGCCGGCCGGGCAAACGTCACGCCGGACACCGTCGGCTGCACCGACGTCACGTTTGACCGCGGCCCTCCCAACCACGCCGGCGCACAGGCGCCGTCTAGAGGCCGATCGCGACGCCGTCGAGGCGCGAGTCCGTCGCGCCTTCCAGCGAACCGTGGTCGCGATGGAAGCGGATCATCTGGGCGCTGCCCTTGAAGCTCCGCACGAAGGCATGCGGCGACGTCCAATCGCTCGGCGGGGAGTCGCCGGTGACCCGTTGGTGACCACGTCGCTCAAGGTCGGCAACCAGCTCCGGGTCGAGCGTGTCCTCGAAGGCGACGTCGTCTCCCTCGAGGATCCTGTAGCGCGGGGAGTCGATTGCCCTCTGGAGGCCCATGCCCAGATCAAGGACGTCGACGAGGAGCTGGACGTGGCCCTGCGGCTGCATGTTTCCCCCCATGCACCCGAACACTAGCTCCGGGCGACCGTCGCGCAGGGCCATCGCCGGCAGGATGCTGTGGCGGGGTCGGCGTCCGGGCGCGATCAGGTTAGGACTCTCGGGCACGAGTGAGAACGCGGCGCCGCGGTTGTGCATGATCACCCCGGTGCTGCCTGCGACCACGCCGGCGCCGAAGACGTCCGAGATGCTCGTGATCAGCGAGACGGCGTTGCCGGCCGCGTCGACGACGCACAGGTAAGTCGTGTCGCCGTGGGCGCTTGCCGTAAGCGGCCGTCTTCTCGCCGTCTGGCGATCGATCCGCTCGCGCAGATCCGCGAGCGCCGACTCGGTGAGAAGCGAGGCCACATCGACCTCGACGCAGCGGGGGTCGCCGACCCGCAGAACGGCCTCCTCGAACCCGATCCGGGTCGCCTCGATCTCGAGGTGCATTCGATCGGCCGGCGAGAGCGAGCCGAGGTCGTCAAAGGAAAGGATGCCGAGCGCCACCAGCGCGACGATGCCCTGGCCGTTCGGAGGCATCTCCAGGATCCGCCGGCCGCGGTACTCGAGGCTGATCGGCTCGACCCACTCGGCGCGCTGCGACGCGAGATCGGCCTCAGTGAGGGCCCCGCCCCCGTCCGAGCAGGCGCGAACGATCTCCCGCGAAACCGGACCCGCGTAGAAGCCCTCGCGGCCTTCGCGGCCAAAGATCTCCCAGGTGTCGGCGAGTTCGGGGTGGCGGAACCGCTGTCCCGGCGCTGGCGCCCGGCCGTCGACGAGATACCCGGCGGCCCCGAACTGCTCGAGCTTGCCCGCGCCGTATGCCCACACGCGCGCGATTGATTCCCCTACGGGAAAGCCGTCGCGGGCGAACGCGACCGCCGGAGCGACCAGCTCGGCGAGCGGCCGCGTCGCGAAGCGCTCGTGGAGCGCGCTGTAGCCGTCGCAGGCCCCCGGCACGGTGACCGTCTCCCATCCGGCCTGCGTCATCGTCTTGCGGCCGGCGAAGCGGCCGGCGGTCAAACCCACCGGGCAGCGGCCACTGGCGTTGAGGCCGTGGACGCGCTGGTCATCCTCCCACCACACCATCGCCCACATGTCTCCGCCGAGCCCGTTCATCATCGGCTCGACGACACCCACGACCGCCGCGGTCGCGAGCGCCGCATCGACTGCGTTACCGCCGTCGGCGAGGATCCTGAGTCCCGCTTGTGTCGCGAGCGGCGAGCTCGTCGCCACCAACCCGCCGGAGGCGAACACCGAGGAGCGGTGGTCGAAGTCGCCCATTTCTACCGCCCCATCAGGGATCGACCGGGTTGCGCTTCTCCACGATCAGTAGATCGCTCGGCATCGGTGGCAATGATGGGAGCGCTGCGGCCGGCATGCCCAGCGTCGGCGCCAGGATCCGGCGCGGGTAGGCGTCGGCGCTGCCCGTGTAGCCGATATCACGCACCTCGGCTTGGTCGAAGAAGACCAGGAAGTGCGTCTCCTCGTCTCCGAGGTTCTCAATGTGATGCGGAAAGGCCCGCGGGATGAAGTAGACGTCGCCCGACGCGAGCTTGTACGTGTCGACTGACCCGTCGGCGCTCTTGACGGTCATGCGCGCACGCCCGGTATGCACGTACCCCAGCTCGGCCGTGACCGGGTGCCAGTGAGGCTCTCGCATCCCGTCGCCCTCGATCCGCAACGAGTACATCGCCAACTCGTCGAGCGCAGGCCAGGTGTCGAGTCGCGCGGTCTTGAGCTTGCCGTACCCGTTGTCGACCCGCGGTGACATGCCCTCGAGATCGAGCTTGAGCTCATTCGGGTAGCTCGCCGATTTCACGAGCTCCGGCGTCCCATCGACCCTGCCGGCGAACAGGTCCTCGGGCCCCTTGGGCAGGCCGGCGAGTGCATCGGCAGACAATCCCCAGGCGTTGCCCATCACGTTGGGCGTCAACATGCCGACCGAGCCCGAGAGGCCGAAGTCCTGGGGCTGCTCGTGCGAGAAGACAACGATAACCTCGGCCTGCGCGTCGCCGATGTTCTCGAGAGCGTGGAGTGCGCCGGAGGGCACGAAGAACATCTGCCCCGCCGAGATCGTGAAGCTCGCATGCTCGTTGGAGTCGCCGAACACGGTAACCAGGAGCTCACCCCCCAAGCAGTAGCCCAGCTCGTTGGCATTCGCGTGCCAGTGTGGCTCGCGAAACCCAGCCGCCTCGAGAGTCAGTCGGGCCAGCGACATGCGCTTCAGGATCGGAAAGTTGTCGCTGCGGACCTGCGTCCGAGCGCTGTAGGGAGTCGAGACCTGCGGCGCAGTCTCACCCAGGTGAAAGACATGCTTGCTCAAATCGGTTGTCCCCAAAGATCAGATCGGCTTGCTGCGACGTCGCAGCGATCGAGTCGGAGTATCTCAGGAAGCCCTCTGCGTGCGCGCTCTCTCGCGGCCTGTGCGACGATCCGGTCACACCTCCGGCAGCGTCCCGTTCTAGGTCTAGGAGCTGTACCCGGGGCCCCAATGTCCCGCAGCCGCTCAGCATCATGCTCGAGCGGTCAGAGCAATCCGCCGAACAGCACGCCCGCGAGATCCTGGCGCTCACCAAGCTCAATTGGAACAACAGTCGACTCGACGGACGGCGTGCCAAGCCGCGCCGATCCAGCCCGGTCTGGTGCAGCGCGCGGCGAGACTCGCGTTTGGCGAATTCCAGGACTACGCTCCAGCGCCGGTCAAGACCTGCTTCGTGTCGGCGCGGTCCTTTGCGCCGCACTGCCTCCATGAAATGTTCCGCTCCCTGCCGGAGCAGCAGTCGCTCAGTGTCGAGGTCCTGCTTCTGCTGCTCGTCATTTGGAGCAGTCAGGCCGTTGGTCTTGCGAGCGCTGTCCGTCGATCGATCGCGTTCCGTCTGTTAGCTCATGGCCGCCACCACCTGCTGGTCGCGCACCCGTCGAGCACAAAGCAAGCTGTTGTATGCGGGCGCCCTATGCGCTCGCGTCCAACTTGCTGAGCAGTGTTTGCGCCACCGCGACGCCTGGGAGGTCGCCCTTTCGCCCATAGAGTTCGAGCGCGGCCTGTGCTTCGGCGGCGGCTTGGTTCTGGCGCCCGAGCGCTGTCAGCACCTCGGCGAGGGTCAGCCTCGCCCCGGCATGCTGTAGCAGGTTGTCGGTGGGCAGCGCGCACTGGACGGCGCTGCGGGCGCAGCGCTCGGCGGCTTCGTCGTCGCGGCTAGCCAGCGCGATGCGGGCCTGCACGCGGTGAGTGACGATGTGGTTGAGGATGTCGTCGGGTTTGGTCAGCTCGTCGGCGATGGCGATCGCTGCCAGCGCGGCGGCGTGATCGCCACCGAGCGCGTGAGCTTCGGCCAGGAATGCTTGCATCGTCGAGCGGACCCCGCTCTCGCCATGTTGTTCGAGGATGGCGTCGCCCTGCTGGAGCGCGGGCAGCGCGCCCGCGGGATTGCCGGCCGAGAACTCGGTCATGGCCTGATCGATGGCGCACCGAGCCGCGTCGCTGGTCATTCCAAGCGCCTCAAGGTCGGCCATCGCGCTCTGTGTTCGTTGGCGAGCCTGCTCGAAGCGTCCGTCGAGCCGGCAGACGGTGGCGCGTCCGCGCTTGACCGCGGCCGCCAGGTAGGGGCCGGGGTCCCCGCGCTGGATCGTCTCCAGCTCGCGTGCGACCTCGCGGGCATGTCGCGGACCCCAGATCAGCGTCGAGATGTAGGCGGCGAGCGCTCGCGCGCGCATCCCCTCCTCGCCGGCGGCACGGGCGTGCTCGGCCGCACGCTTCGCCTCCTCGCCGGCGGCGCTCGCCCGGCAGGAAGCCCATTGCGCCCTCCAGCCCCAGAGGTGGGCCATCGCGACTCCCCGCTCTTCGCCCGCCCGCTCGAGTCGCTGGCGCATCTCGGCGAGCGCCACGGTGCTCGTCTGCGTGGTCGCCTCGTCGGGGCGCGCGTAGTAGAGCCGTTCCAGCCGCGTGAGGCGAGCGAGCGCGGCCGCGCCGGGGTCGCGCTCGGCGAGCGCCAACAGCTCCTCGGCGCGGGCATACTCGCCCCGACTGACCAGTTGATCGGCGAGATCGGCGGCGATCCTGGCGCTCAGCGCGGTCTGCGCCGGGGCGAGCGCCAGCGCCCGCTCGAGCAGGTTGCGGCCAGCGGCAACATCGCCGCGGCTGCCCGCCCGCCGCCCAGCATCGTGCAGGTGCTCGGCGGCCCGGCGCGCCGGCTCGGGGTCGCCGTCTCGTCCGAGCTCGCGCGCGTAACGCACCGCCTGCTCCAGATGCCAGCCGGCGATCTCATCGAGCTCTGCCAGGCCGCGACCGGCCTTCTCGAGCCAGTCGGCGAACCGCTGGTGAAGCTCAGCGCGGGTGGCCTTAGGCAGCCCGTCATAGGCGGCGTCGCGGATCAGCAGGTGGTGAAAGCGGAATGCCTCATCGCCCTCAAGCGTCGGCGGGTGGGGGCGGATCAGTTCCTTGCGCACCAAACCCGCCAGCCGCAAGTCGAGCTCCGCCGGCGGGCCCTCGTCGCCGAGCGTAAGGAGAGAGGTGCGATGAAACACCTCGCCTTCCACGGCACCGTGCTCCAACAGCTCACGCTCTTCGACCGGGAGACGATCGAGCCTTGCCGCAAGCAGCGCCTGGATCGTGGACGGGACCGCCAACGTGCCACGGTCGCGCGCGAGCGCGACCATCTCCTCCAAGAACAGCGGGTAGCCCTCGCTGGCGGCGATCACCCGCGCCCGGGCCTCGCGGTCAAGATCCCCATCGAGCTGGTCGAGCAGCGTCTCGCATTGCGACGCGGCGAGCGGCGCCAACAGCACCGTAGTGGCGTTTAGCTTGCCGCCACCCCACGCGGGTCGATCCTCGAGCAGCTCGGGGCGGGCCGTGCATAGGAGGAGGATCGGCGCGCCACGGGAAAGGTCCGCCACGTGGTCAAGCAGATCGAGCAGCATCGGCTCGCCCCACTGCAGATCATCCACATGCAGGATCACTGGACGCTCGAGCGCGAGGGATTCCAGCAGCCTGCGAATCGCGAAGAACAGCTCTTCCGGGGTCGCGGCACCGCCGCTGCGGAGCAACTCCAGCACCGCCTGCGCGGGCTTCGCGACCGGGGTCAACGCCTCGATCAGCGGCCAGAAGGTGATTCCCTCGCCGTAATGCAGACAACGCCCTGACAACACCGTTGCGGCATCGCCGAGCGAGGCGAAGAGCTCAGAGACCAGCCGGGACTTCCCCACGCCCGCCGCGCCGAGCAGCGTGAACAACAGACAACCAGAGTCGTTGACCGCCCGCTCCCACGCGGCACGCAAGACTCCCGGCTCTCCGTCCCTGCCGACCAGCGGCGTCTCGAAGTGACGCTTGATGCCTGGCGCGACCGGATCGACCAGCAACAGCCGAAAAGCACGAACCGACACCGACTTGCCCTTCACCACCAGCGGCTCGAGCGGCTCGACCTGCACCGCGTCACGAACCAAACGAACGGTCTCCTCGCCAAGCACAATCTCCCCAGGCGCGGTGGCCTGCCCAAATCGAGCCGCGACATTCACGCCGTCGCCGATCGCCAGATTCTCACCCTCCCCGACGAACACAAGGCCCGTGTTCACCGCGGCGCGAAAACTCAGCGCCACCCCGACCTCCGCGGCCACCCCGGCGAGCCGCTCCCGGATCTCGGCCGCCGCGCGCACCGCCCGCAACGCGTCATCCTCACGCACCTGTGGGATCCCAAACACGGCCAGGACCGCGTCACCGACGAACTTGTCCACCGTACCGCCATGGCGCTCGATCACCGTACGCAGCTCCCACCAACAGCGGCTCATCACCCCGTGTAACGCCTCGGGATCAAGCTCCTCCCCCAGCGCTGTGGACCCCGTCACATCACAGACCAGCGCCGTCACCACCTTGCGCCTCTGTGCCGACGGCGTTTCCGGACGCGCCAGCACGGTAGCCGCACCCACTGCCGACGTGTCCACACCCGCACCACCTGAGCCCGAGACATCCGGAGCGACGGCCAACGCGTCGAGAGGCTCCTCAGCCGCTGGGCCCGGCGCGGCCCGCGTCGCCAGCGGCTGCAGGAGCGAGCCATCCTGCGCCAGGATCGCCCCGTGCAGCTGCCGAAGCTCCGCCGAAGGCTCGATCCCGAGCTCGTCGACCAGCGCCAAGCGCGCGTCGCGGTAGGCCGCTAGCGCCTCCGCCTGCCTGCCGGTCCGATAGAGCGCGAGCATCAGCTGGCCGCGCAGCCGCTCGCGGTATGGGTGCTCGCGAACCAGCCGCTCCAGCGCGCCGATCACCTGGCCTTCTCGGCCCAGCGCCAGCTCGGCGGCAATCCGCTGCTCGAGAGCGACCGCGCGCAGCTCCGACAGCCGCGCGATCTCCGCCTGCGCAAACGAGTCGTACTCGAAGTCGCACAGCGGCCCGCCGCGCCACAGCTCGAGCGCGTTGCTGAACGTCGCCACGGCCCGCTCTGGGTTGCCGGCCGCGATCAGGGCGCCGCCTTCCTCGAGCAGCCGCTCGAACCGCTCGGCGTCAAGCTCGCCACTCTCGACCCGGAGGAGATAGCCGCCCGCCGTCGTCTGCAGCCGATCCTTGCCGCCCGGGCCATTGGCGAGCGCGGCGCGCAGCCGCGACACGTGCACCTGCAATGCCTTGGCGGCGCTCGCCGGCGGCTCCCCCGACCACAGATCCTCCACAAGCCGATCGCTCGAGACGGCCTCGCCCGCGTGCAGCAGCAGGATCGCGACAAGCGCCCGTGGCTTGGAACCGCCAACGGTCAGCTCGCGACCGCCGTCGTCTACGACCTGTAATGGGCCGAGGATCCCGAAGCGCATAGGTGTGCCCCGGGAGCGAGCGTACCGCGCCGAGACGGCCCAGGGCCACATCACCCGTTTACCAGGCTGTAGGCGCGCTGCAACCGGGGGCGATCACAGTGCCCGCACCGAGCTCGAGCACACGATCAAACCCGAAGGCAGCACATCGCAGCACATCGCAGCCAGGAGCACAACATGTCCACGATCCAAACCACCCTGTGCGTCACGCCCAGACGCTGGAGCGCCACTCTCGTCACCACGATCGGTGCCCTCGTCGCCGTCGGAGTGGCCGTGTTGTTCCTCACCCTCAGCGGGCCGAGCCACCGCAATCCCGCGACGGCCAGCCATCCAGCCCAGACCTACGCACCGCTCATCCAGTATCGCGGCACCGGCGCACCGCCCGCCACCGTCAACCCACACACAGACCAGACGCACGACGGCGCCGTCGTCGACCCGGAGACAGGACAGATCCACGGCGGCGCCGTCCCGTCTCCAGCCGGCGCCGCTGGCGCCCAGACAAAGACCGCGGCGTCCCCGCGCTCGCGCAAGTCCTACGGCGCGGTGCCGTAGGGCCGGGTGGATCGGGAGGGGCCCCACCGCGGGGCCCCTCCCGCGATCCCTACGCACTCGCTCGTGCCGACAACCTCGCGGCGCGCCACGCGGCTTCGCCTGCCCGGCCCGACAGCCCGAGGCCGGCGGGCCCGACACCTGCTTTGACTTCCCCAAGAGGATCTCGTTGTGACGATCTTGAGCCCTGCATGGCGCGGAATCCACACACGCGACCACGCCGGGGCGCATGCACGGCGGGGCTGAGCCTTCCGCTTGTCGATCAGAGCGACAGCGTCGGACTGCATCCTCACAGCCCCCTGACGTCGGTCGAGCAACGCGCGCGCAGGCGCGGGCTCCGACGCGCCGAGGGCGCCTTGAACTGCATGGGGTGGTTAAACGGGCGGCGCGAGTGCTTTGTTGAGCGTTGCCTCGATCGGCGAGACAGTCACGCGGTCGCCGGGGTCGACGCGCTGATCGCCTGGGTATCTCCGGCAGTAGTCGAGCTCGTGGATGCCCGGACGACGGAGCGCCACCGCGATCGAGCCGCCCGTGCCGGTCGGGGGAGGACTTCCTCTCCGTCGTGCGGTCCGATGATTGATACCTCCGACATGTTCAGGGCCTTTCGTGAGAGTCAACTGTTAGGACAAGAGTAGCCGCTCATCAGCTATTATGCAAGTAGGCTCTCAGAACGAGACAGCACTCTTACAATCCTGTCCGACGAAGGGATCAATCGATGGGGACGACCACAGATCAGGGCCGCGTCAACCAGAAACGGCGCACACGCGCCGCGATCGTCAGCGCCTGCCGGGAGCTGATCGAAACCGGCGGGGAGATCACGATGCCCGCCGTCGCCCGCTCAGCCGAGGTGTCGGAGGCCACCGCCTACAGGTACTTCCCGGATCTCGTATCGCTCCTCCGGGAGGCGATCGTCGGACTCTGGCCCGACGCAGTAGCAGCACTCGAGCCGGTGCAGGACTCCAACGATCCCGTTGAGCGGGTCGCCCACGCCACCGAGGTACTCGCGCGCCATGTGCTCAACCACCAAGGCGCGGTGCGCGCGATGATTGCCGGGTCGATCGCGCGCCCGGACATCGCCGCGAAGCGACCCGGGTACCGGTTTGGGCTGATCGACCACGCGCTCGCTCCGCTCAACGGCGCCCCCGGCGGCGTCGACGCCGCCGGACTGAGCCAGCTGAAGCTTGACCTCGCCGTGGTTATCAGTGCCGAAGCGATGCTCACCCTCGTGGACCTCTGCGGCCTCTCAGCCGAAGCGGCGATCGCCAGCGCCGTGCACACCGCCCGCGTTGTCACCGAAGCAGCCGTGAAACCAAGCTAGACGGCCGGTCATTGGCGGACCGTGGACGCGGGCCCGCAGTACATCGTCAGCGTTGATGACGTTGGCGCGGAGCGCGCGTCCGCGCCACACTCTTTGCTGTACCTCGGGCGCCTCAGATCCTGTCATGTCGGCGGTCGAAATCCAGGACAACTCGTCGAGCGCTTGCGGGGAAAGTCCAGCCGAGGCTCTTCCCGAGGCCTGCCAATCTGCTCTTGGCGCAGCTGGACGCGGCATACCCTCTTCCTTGGCCGCCCGGGCATCAGCCTCCGCGATCGCTGCTGGCCTACGGACGAGGCCTTGTAACGGCGGCGGAGCGCTGAGCCGTCGAGGTAGGTGCCGACCTCGCTGGCGAACAGCAGGTCGTCCCAGAGCCCAGACCTCCTCCGGTGAGAAGACCTGGATGTCGCCGCTGGGGCGCATCGGGTGCTTCTCGACCCGAGCCAGCGGGTTGATCGGGATCGCCCAGACCATCTGCGCGCGACGGAAGATCCCGTGCAGCTGGATCAGCAGCTTGTTCTTGGACCGGTTCGACAAGCCTGTCAACGAGCGGCGCCACGCCTCGATCTCCTCGGTGGTGATGGACTCGATGGGCTGCTGCCCGAACACGGGCAGCAGGTGCGCCCGCAGCGCCGAGCGGTAGCTGCTGGGAGAGCACGTACATGGCTCTGCGCTCGTAGGTCTTCAGGCCGGCAAGCCTAACTCGCGCCGCGTTCAGCTCCCGGCGCAGTTGCAACAGCTCGGCGCGTTTGGCGTCGAGGTCGGACTGGATGCGAGCGATCTTGCTCTGGAGTCCGGAGATGCCGGCATCCAGCTGTCGCAGGCGGCCGTTATCAGCGCCGACCGCCCCCGAGAGGGCCGAGACCCGGCTCTGGCCGGCGCTGATCTGCTGCGCCAGCGTGCCCGGGTCCGCGGCGCGCGCCGCCGGCGAGCGCGTGCCCAGCCACAGGAGAACGGCGGCCACCAGCACGAGCACGACCGTGACTCCGAAGCGGCGGGTGAATGTTCTGGTTGTGACTGACATGAACTCGGCGGCGCCAGTACGTGCACCGTCGCGGTAGCCGGCCGCGGTCTGAGCCGGGCTCGGCGGCTGACCACGGCCTCGGGGCGCCGCACGCTAACACGGCTTCGCGCGCGGTCACCGGCGTCGGCGAAGCCTGCAAGAAAACCTGCAGAAGCAGGAGTGAGCTCCATCGACGCGATACCGACCCGGGTCCCGATCCAATCTTCGCGCGTTTGGAACTACCGGCCCGCAAGCAAGTCGAGCTTGAACCGGTGGCTCAGGCTGAAGCCAAGTGGCTGCCGGCTCAGCGTTCGTCGCGAAATCGACGGCGCCAGTTTGCTAAGCGCGTGGCACGTGACACGAGCCAACGCCGCAGGCGTGAAGGCCGGCGCGCTCGTGCGCACGCCGTTTGGTGGTCCCGCCACCCCATCACGCGCGAGGGCAAACTTGGCTGCTGCTAGCTCACCGCGCGCCAAGACTGCCAGGCAGCAAGCGTGGGCCCGGAGGTACCCTCTCTCTATCGAGCGAGCGAAGGGCCCGGACTGCCCAATCGACCGCTGTCGCAATGGACGATTTGGGGCAGTCGGGTTGCCTCGCCGCGGCACGCTCGTACGCGTCGCCAAGGAGACGTGCGCAAACGCCTGGCGGCGCATCCTGCTGGGCAAACTCGAGGCGCGCCGCGGCGCGAACGACGCCCGGAGCCGGACGATCCCTTCGTCGCCCATATGGAGGAGCGGGTGTCAAGGGGTAGGGGTGGATAGCCATTGTCTGGTTGGTGGTGGTGATGGTTGATGTGGTT